>JAEYOM010000153.1 GCA_023411715.1 Bacillota bacterium
TTGTTTGCCCAGCCGCATAGCCGAAACACAGCACGATATGGCGTAGTCGTCACCATAAATGGGGCGCATGACATCGTCGTTTTCGTACTGGATAGAGTCGGTTTCGATGCTCATTTTAGCACAATAATTTTTAAAATTTAGCGGCAGCTCTTGGCTCCAAAGCCCCGTCATATTCGGCTCGGGCGCAGTGCCGAGGTTGGTCAGCGTATGCAGGTAGCGGTAGCAGCTTTTGGTAACCAGGTGTCGCCCGTCTTCGCCCACACCGCCGATGGCCTCGGTAATCCAGGTGGGGTCACCGCCGAATAGCTCGTTATATTCGGGGGTGCGCAGGTGCCGTACCAGCCGCAGCTTAATAATAAACTGGTCGATGAGTTCCTGCGCTTGTGCCTCAGACAGCAGGCCGTTTTCAAGGTCTCGGCTGATGTAAATATCCAAAAAGGTTGCGGTGCGGCCCAACGAGGTGGCGGCGCCGTTGTTTTCTTTAACGCCCGCAAGGTAGGCCATGTAAAGGTATTGTACCGCCTGTTGTGCGGTTTCGGCGGGGCGGCTGATGTCTACGCCGTATTTTGACGCCATAGACTTCATCGCGTAAAGTGCGCGAACCTGCATACTCAGTTCTTCACGCAGGCGGATGCGGTCATCGGTCATGGGGCCGTCCTGCGCTTCAATTTCATGCTTTTTATTCGCAATCAAAAAATCGATGCCGTAGAGTGGCACGCGGCGGTAATCGCCGATGACGCGGCCGCGACCGTAGGCGTCGGGCAGCCCGGTTAACAGGCCGGTATGCCGCGCTACCCGTGTACGCTCGGGGTAGGCGTCAAAAACGCCCTCGTTGTGGGTTTTGCGATAGCTGCAAAACGCTTTTTCCACTTCGGGGTTCAGCGCGTATCCATATTGCTCTAACGCACTTTTGGCCATCTTGGTACCGCCGTACAGGTTGACAATACGCTTTAACGGCGCATCTGTCTGCAGGCCGAAGATAACCTCGTTTTCTTTGTCGATATACCCGGGGGCGAAGTTATCAATCCCAGAAATAATTTCTGTCTCGACGTCAAGGATGCCCTTTTTCAGCTCCTCGACAATTAGATTGTGGCATTTATCCCAAACGCGCTTCGTTTTTTCCGATGCAGGCATCAGAAAACTGTCATCACCGTCATAGGGGATGTAGTTTTGCTGAATAAACTCGCGCACGTTAATTTCGGTTGTCCAACTTCCCTTTTGGAAGCCCTGCCAGGCTTTGATGATCATAACACCATCCTTTCATATAGTCAATTAAATAAAAACTATATTTGTACTTCAAGCTTTTTCAGATTTTCCTTATCCATAGGCGGCACTTGTTCAAGATGATAGGGTAGGCCCAATTGCGCATATTTAGGTACGCCATGGTGTGATAGGGCAGCAGCTCGACCCGTTGGACATTGGGTATGTCCGCAATGTAAGCCTTAAACCCTGCGATATGCTCGGGGGAGTCGGTCAACCCCGGAACGACGACATGCCGCAGCCATAACGGCGTATTATGTCGGATGACAGCACTGAGAAAGTTCTGCGCCGCTCGCGGGCTTCTACCGGTAAGCTGCTGGTAGCCCTCGGGCAAGTGGTGCTTAATATCCAACAGCACGAGGTCGGTATAAGACAAAACCGCATCGTAGTCGCCGTTACCGCAACCCGCGGTATCCAGACAAGTTGAAATGCCGGTCTGCTTGCAGGCTTTGAACAACGCCGTCAGAAACTGCGGCTGCAAAAGCGGCTCACCGCCGGAGCAGGTTAGCCCACCGTTGATGCCGTAGTATGGCTTGCAGCGGTTAAGCACACGCATAACATCTTCTACCGACATGTTTTTGCCCGTATCGGTCGCCCAGCTATCAGGGTTGTGGCAATATAGGCAACGTAGGTGGCAGCCCTGGAAAAAGACCACGGTACGAACACCGGGCCCGTCTACCAGCCCCATAGTCTCTATTGAGTGAATTTGACCTGTCAATATAAGGACCCTCCTAATTTCAAATATTGAAATTAGATGCCGTTGAAAAAGCCGACACTTCTGAGCTTTAGTGCCCAGACGGTCGGCATCAATGATTATACTTCATGTGGTTAATTCCACTTCCGTCAGTTATATAATCTACCATGATTTTACCATGGAAAAAATACTTCTGTCAAATAGAATAAAATGCAGTTGAAAGTCGTCTTTTTGCGCGATACGCACAAAGCTTTGTTTTTCGCCAAAAAAATAAACCGCCCCCGAAGGGGCGGTTAACGTGTTATATGATAAAACTAAGGTTAAATTAAACCTTGAAGCTGACAGAAGTGCTGCCCTCAGTTGGGGCCTCAAACTCGTAGGTGTTGCCGGGCAGGATGGCATTTAATAAAATGCCCGCAATTGCCGCCAGTGCCAGGCCAGAGAGGGTGACCGAGAATCCGAAAACCGGGAAGGTGATTCCGCCGATGGCATTGAAGCCAAGCGCCGTAACAAGGATGACCGCCGCAATAATCAGGTTGCGTGATATGGTGA
>JAEYOM010000156.1 GCA_023411715.1 Bacillota bacterium
ATCAGCATAACTATCACCTTTTGTCATTTATGTATTATGCTGTATAATTCGACATCCGGAGTCGAAATTCCTGCCCCAAACTCACAATATTCAAGGTTTTCAAGGATCATTTATCAGGTGAAACTAGATAATGAAACACGATCTTATCGTCAGTATCCAATAAATCTAAATATATTTCAGTTAAGTCCGACCGTCTCTTCGTTCTGTACCCTTCTTCTTCCCATCTTGCGTTTACGGGCGGTCCCTCTTCAAGGATTTTTTTTGCTTCGGCAATTAACTGTTCAGTTATTGAAATTTTATCGAACAAGACAATTCCGTCCACTAACGCAAAAAGTATAGGTATTTCCTTCGCCTCAAAACCTTCTTTTTGCAAGAATTCCAAAGACTCTTCGACGAATTCCACAGTAATCCCGTTTCGTACCACATGTCTTTTTTGAAGGTGGTTTTCGTTGACTATTGCCAGCAGGTCTATATCGCTATTAGCACCTTCCTCATGCCTCGAAACCGAGCCGTATAATATTAACACCAAAACATTATTATCTTTATATAATTCCTGAGTTATTTCTTTTACTAATTCCTGATGATTTATCATTCTACCACCTCGCATTATATGGATTTATAGCTTTCAAAGTTTTAATTTAAACTCATAATAACTAATACATATCAATAGTAGCAATAGTTTACCATAAGGTCAAATAATTGTTACGTAGCCTTGTGTATCATTTTCCATACAACAAATAGGCATTCTGTGAAATAGAGTTTACATTCTCAGAAGTGAAACATCAAACCATTCCTGTGTTTTCCGGCCTGAATGAAAAAACCGCCCGTACATATACTAAAAAAATCATTATATGCTGCGTTGCCTTGAGGTAAAGTATGAAGAGGACCGGGTTGCTATTTTCCATCTGTACCGCCCTGCTGATCGCCATGTTTGCAAATGGCCTGTATATGCTGCTGTATCCCCGGACCATCAGGCAAAGGCCATTGCCTGTACCGATCAGTGACATTTCGGAGCCGATCAGGCTGGATCTGGGAATAAAGGGCCAATGGCCGGACGGACCGGATTTTTCAGGACAATATCCGCAGAACGAATATACGGACAATATTGAATACGGTACTGACGGCGAAAGCAGGAAAGCAGGTCAGGAACCGGTCAACCTAATGGTACTTGGGCTGGACAGGGATAAAACGCGTTGTGATGTGATACTTTTATTCCAATATGATCCTACGGCTTCAAAGATCAAGCTTTTATCAGTGGCACGCGACACCAGGGTGGTAGTGAACGGTAGCTACTGCAAGATAAACGCAGTCTATTCGAAGGGCGGAGAAAGGCTGGTTGCAAGGAAAATATCGCAGATGACGGGGCTTCCTGTACACTATTACATTACGTTGGATTTCGAGGGCTTCAGAAAAATAATTGACACATTCGGCGGCGTAGAATTCTATGTCCCTTTCAGGATGAATTACGACGATCCCACGCAGGATCTCCACATACACTTGAAAAAAGGGCTGCAGGTATTGAACGGCAGTAAGGCCGAACAGCTCGTACGATACAGGAAAGGCAATGTAAAAGGGCAGGGTTACCTGGAAGGGGACATAGGAAGAATCAAAATGCAGCAGGATTTCCTCAACGCATTTATAGGCCAGAAGCTTAAATTCAGATACATTTCAAAGGCGGGCGAACTATTCGATATACTCGGCCGGTATATGAAAACGAATATAACCCTGGACGATATTACCTACTATATTACCGATATCACAAAGATCAGGGGCAGTGAGGTTGAAGCCAGCGTCATCCCGGGCGACAGCAGGATCATAGACGGAGTCTGGTATTATATACATGACCGCAGTAAAACCAGGGCTCTCATAAGGGAACGCTTCGCTTTTTGATTCCGCATCTTTTTGTTTCCGCATCTTTTTTGTTTACAGAAAATTAACAATTTTATGCCAGTTTATTGCCAATTCACTGCCAACATTTAAGGAACGTTTAAGCTTTCCATGCAAAAATTAGATTGCACAGCAAAAAGTCGCTTCTCAACTTATAGGCGACTTTCCCCTGCAAGTTATGGAACTTGTGCTTGCAGGGGGCATTTCATATTAAGGACCCTACAGTTGAAATGCTTTTGTGCAATCCGCTAATTTTGCTGGCTGAAGCAAGTTAGGAAACCTATATGCTTCAGCCGATGCGGCTAAAGGTACCATCGGCTGCATACAACAAGTCGTTTCATGTCTATGATCGGCTTTTTGCAGCATAAACAAATTTAAGAAAAAGCTTTTGGGAGGTAGCTGAATGGGCACAGTCACACCCGGTTTAAACCGGATCAGTTTTTTCAGGGGGAAGGCATTCAGAGTAATTGCAATTTGCCTTGCGGTCATAATTGTTGTCGTAGGCGTATTTATATTGCGGGATAGAAAATTGAACGCCGGTGATTCCGTGGAGCAAAGGACAGCGAGAGTAACAAGGGGTCAGCTGGTCGACAGCATCACAGGTTCCGCGCCGGTTGAATCCGCAAACAGAAGCGAATTGTCGCCTAAGGTGACTGCGACGCTGCAGCAGATCAACTGCAAGGAAGGCGACCAGGTCAAAAAGGGCGATGTATTGTTCGTACTCGATAATACGGACGCACTTATGAATATTGAGAATACGGAAAATCAAATAGCGCAGATGCAGCTGTCAGTTGACAGTACTGCCGAGAGTGTCGGCGGACTGACTGTCAATGCGCCTTTCAGCGGCCAGGTAACCGGCATCAGCGTAAAGGAGGGCGAAAATGTGAATAAAGGCGGTGCGCTGATGACTTTAACGGATGTTTCCATGCTCAGCGTTACACTGCCTTTCAGCGGTACGACGGCCAAAAATATAACGGTAGGACAGAAAGCCACAGTGTATATTCCCGATCTTATGCTTTCTGTGGACGGCACGGTCTCATACAGAAGCGACAAGCCTTATACTACCGCATCCGGCGGAGAATTGTACAATGCTGAGATCTCGATAAAGAATCCCGGTTCTCTTACCGAAGGCATGAAGGCTACCGCCGAAATTCAGGCGGGCGGAGCCTTGCTGGAAAGTGTTGAGAACGGGAACATTACATATAAAAACAAAAAGAGCCTGAGAAGCGATGCCGGAGGAACCGTTACAAGCATAAATGTGAGAGAGAACGAGTTTGTCAATTCGGGAGATGTGCTTGTAAAGCTCGAAAATGAAGATCTGGTCCTGACCTCATCTACTAACGATATTAAAATGGAAAGCCTCAAGTCCCAGCTTGAGATACAGCAAAAACAGCTCGATTATTATACGATAACAGCTCCGTTCGACGGTACGGTGACGAGTATGGGTACCGCCAACGAAGGCGATACGGTTAAGCAGGGCGAACTGCTCGCTGTTGTTTCCGATATGAATCATCTCCAGTTTTCTATATCGATCGATGAATTGGATATTTCACAGATCGTAACAGGTCAGGATGTTGACATCACAGCAGAAGCGCTTGCAGATACAGAAGAAACTCCGCTTACCGGTAAAGTCAGCAAGATCGCCATGGAGGGAACAAGCAGCAACGGTGTTACTACTTATCCTGTAACGATTACAGTAGATGACAATGCGGCCGGTAAACTGAAAACCGGTATGAATATCGATGCGGAAATATATATAAGCAATAAACAGAATGTTTTGATGGTTCCGCTGGAGGCTATCGTTGAACGCGGCGGCAAAAGCTTCGTCTATGTAAAGGGTACCTCGGGCAGCGATCAGAGCAGTCAGTCCGGGCAATCCGGCACAAGCGGCCGGCTCGGTCAGGGTTGGCAGGGTAAGGACAGAATGACAAGCGGTTCGGGTATCAGCGGCCGGCCCGGTCAGCCCGGCACAAGTAGTCAGCCAGGTCAGTCCGGCACAAGCGGCCGGCCCGGTCAGGGTTGGCAGGGTAAGGAAAGCACGACCAGCGGTTCGGGTATCAGTGGTCGTCCTGGAGGAAGAAATACCACCGAAGCGGCTATCGATCCTTCACAGGGCGGTTTTCCGCAAGGCACGCCTCCCGGAGGCTCGAACGGTCAAGGCACGCCTCCCGGAGGCATGAACGGACAAGGCACGCCTCCCGGAGGCTCGAACGGTCAATGGGCTCCGCCGGATGCACAACTCCCGGATACTGGCAGCGCACCCGCAGGAGTCATGAACGGGAATTCCGGCAGATCCGCTCAGAGGTCATCAGGGAAATCGAACGGGAATTCTTATTATGACGGCGCAGTATTGACGGAAGTTGAAACAGGCATCAGCAATGAAACCTATATCGAAATCGTAACCGGATTGACAGAGGGACAGGAAATCGTACTTCCAAAGACCAGTAAGACCTCTTCGACAAGTACAGGAACCGGACAAAATAACAGACAGGGCGCAATGATGGGCGGCGGTATGGGCGGAGGTATGCCGGGCGGCGGTATGCCGAGCGGAGGACCGGGAGGCTTCTAGGAGGATAGATATTATGATCACACTTACAAACATTTACAAAACATATGAAATGGGAGAGAACAGTGTCAATGCCCTGTCAGGTGTTTCGCTGCATGTTGCAGAGCATGAGTTTGTCGCTGTTATCGGGCCATCCGGGTCAGGTAAGTCTACGCTGATGAATATTCTTGGCTGCCTTGACATACCAACATCCGGCAGCTATACGCTGGACGGCAGGGAAATTAGTAATATGAACGACAACGAACTGGCTGATATCAGGAATACGAAAATAGGCTTTATCTTTCAGGGTTTCAATCTGCTCAAAAAACTGAATGCTGTTGAAAATGTCGAGCTTCCTCTTGTATATCAGGGCGTCAGTCAGAAGGAAAGATACCGCAGGTCGGTTGAAGCGCTGGAAGCCGTGGGCTTGGGCGAACGTATCAGACACACGCCCAACGAGCTCTCCGGCGGGCAGCAGCAAAGGGTAGCTATTGCCAGGGCGCTTGTCAGCAACCCTCCGATACTGCTGGCTGACGAGCCTACAGGTAATCTGGATTCAAAATCGGGTACAGAGATCATGAAAATTATCCATGGCCTGCACAATAAAGGTAATACGATCATACTGATCACCCATGATAACCATATTGCCGAACAGGCAGGCAGGGTCGTCCATATTATCGACGGTCAGGTATCCGAAGACAGGGAGGTGGGCTGATTGGGTCTGCTGGAAGCATTTAAGATGGCCATTAAAAGCATATTATCGAACAAAGCGCGTTCCATGCTGACCATGCTGGGCGTTATCATAGGTGTAGGAGCGGTTATAGCAGCCGTGGGATACGCGCAGGGCACTACAAAGAATATAACGGATTCGATTTCGAGCATGGGTACGAATCTTGTTCGGGTCATCATAACGGGCAGGGGAAGCAACAGAAGGGTCTCGTATGATCAGATGAAGGTATTTGCCGATGAGAACAGTGATATTATCAGCGGAGTAGCGCCGCAGCTGAATGTCTCGGGTATAACGGTGAAATATGGTTCCGTGAGTATGACGACGACTACCGTACTGGGTACATCTCCGGAATATGAGGAAACCAACAGCAGACCGATTTCTTCGGGAAGGTTTCTGATCGACAGCGATCTTGAAGGGAGATCAAAGGTAGCGGTAATTGGAACAGCGGTTGTCAATACGCTTTTCCCGGACACAGACCCGCTCGGGCAAAAAATAAAACTCAACGGAAACATCTTTACTGTAATAGGCGTTCTGACAGAACTGGAAACCGGCCAAACAAGCACGCAGGATGACTTTATCATCATTCCTGTGACAGTGGCACAGAGACTTGGCAGAAATTCCTCGATCAGAAATTTCTCGGTACTGGCGCAGGATGCGTCAAATATTGATACGGTAGTAGAAAAGCTCGAAGCGTTCCTTCTGGGTATTTACAAGAATGAAAATTCCTACAGTGTGATTAATTCCGAGCAGATGCTTGAAACACTTGATGAGGTCACCGGTACAATGATGGCCATGTTGGGCGGCATTGCCGCAATTTCACTGGTTGTCGGCGGTATCGGCATTATGAACATCATGCTGGTATCCGTAACGGAAAGAACGCGCGAAATCGGTATAAGAAAGGCGATCGGAGCCAAGAAAAGGAGCATATTGATACAGTTCCTGATAGAAGCCGTTATGATAACGGGACTGGGGGGGCTGATAGGCATTCTGTTCGGAGTCGGTATCATCAAATTCATTTTCGGCGGGTTGAACATAGTGCCGGAAGCCTATTCAACCTTCTGGATGACGACTTCTTTCGGAATCTCGCTTTTGACCGGCGTAGCATTCGGTATGTTCCCTGCGGTAAAGGCATCCAACCTGAACCCGATCGATGCGCTGAGATTTGAATGATTTTAGATTATTGAACGAGAAACACAGTGTTCTTGATTAATGTAGGATGTTTAACGCCCTTGAGGCGCGGATTTCCTTTAAAACATTCCATGGAGGTTATACAATGAAAAAATTCCTGGCTTTACTGATTGCCCTGTCAATACTTACTCTTACGCTGACAGGTACGGCTCTGGCAGCAAGCAGCGACGTGCCGCAGGCTTCGCCGTATTATAACGCCGTCTCACGCGTGACCTCACTCGGCCTGATGGACAATATAACCAATAATGCTTTTAAACCGAACGATGCAACGACGCGCGAGCAGTTTGCCAAGCTGATCGTGATGGCTGCAGGCCTCAGCGATACCGCCGATTCCATGAAGGGCTCCACTATATTTTCCGATGTACCTGCAAATGGTGAAAATAACGGTTATATCAATCTTTGCCTCAGTAAAGGCTACATGGCGGGACTGGCCGACGGCAGGTTCCACCCTTCCGATGCGGTGACATATGCGCAGGCTGTTACCGCAATGATCAGGGTGCTCGGCTACACCGACGCCGATATACCGGGCACATGGCCTAAAAACTACATGGAGAAGGCGAAAGCGCTCGGTCTTGCAGTCAACGGTCAGCTGACCGCCGCTTCAAAGGTGCCGAGAGGCGTCATGGCCCAGATGCTTGACGTTCTGCTCGACACCAATGTAAAGGCAGGGAATGCACAGGATGCTTCAAAGACGCTGGCTGAAGCTTCGGGCCTCACGGCTGCCGGTATGTATACCGTCTACAGCAAGCCTGTGGTGTATTATAAAGCAGACGTAGTCAGTTCAAAGCTTGGAGGTATTGATCTGAGCGGAAAGCTGAATATAGTAAGGAATTCCGTGGACAACAGTACGAACCCTGTAACCGTGACCAACGGCGAGGCTATAAAACAAGGGGATATACAGGATTTCAACATATTATACCAGGTGTCTGACAAATCCGGTAAGAACAAGTACGTACTGGTTATTGATAATAAGGTCACGGGAACAGTAACAGGCATCCTGCCAGATAAAAATGCCCCGCAGAAGGTAGAAATCGATGGCAAGGCATACGAACTCGACAAGAACTTCGATACTTCCAAGCTTACCGGAGCCAATTCGTTCAGCCTTGACGACGGAGTGACGCTGATGCTTGGCTACGACGGCAAGGTGGTCGATATCCAGGAAGCCCTGTATTCGGATAATTCGAGCTTTGCGTTCGTCATGAACTATACCAGCTACAAGTCTGTTGACAGCAGTGATTACGGAATCACGAAGTATACGGTGAAACTTCTGATGTCAAACGGTTCGGTAAATACTTTCGACTGCAATACGAGCCCAGTGGCGCTGAAGGGGAAACTCGTCGCATTCAGTAAAAATTCTGATAAATCGGTATCGCTGAAAGAAATGAATTATACGACGCCCGGCGAAGTCAATATCAATAAGGATAGCAGGAAGATATACTCGAATGACGACATATATGGGAACGACATTGCCGGCAACGTAAAAATATTCAATTACTTGTCGAATGATGATCAACTGGACGCGCAGGCCGAGATAATGAGCTGGTCCGATCTGCCTTCAGGCAAGCTGCAGTCGGGCACGACCCTGTTCTTGAATAAAACAGGCGATTTTGAAGATGTAAATTTGATTTTACTTGACAATATATCGGGGAAATATTATCAGATGGGTGTCGTCAAGTCAGTCAGATCCAATACTTTTACCGCTACCGACGCGACCTCATATACTTTTACCATTGTAATCAACGGAAAGGATTATACTTATACTTCGGTCGGCAATGATTACGGTATCAGCGTGGGCTCTGTAGTAAGAGTCAGCATATCGGGCAATTCGGTAAACAACCTGCTCGAGGTCAGAAACCCCGACACCCAGTCAAATATGATACAGGCTGTCGATAAGGACAGGATCAGGGTCAACAGCCGGACATACACGTTTACCGGCGACAAGCTTATATATCTTGCCGATCCTGATGGAAACGTAAGAGTCATCGACGCCTCGCAGCTCAGGACCGACGCGATGTATGCGAATGTTTCGGTATTTACCGACATCGACTATGCTTCGGGTGGCAAAGCCGAAATGATCATTGTCAAGACCTATTAATCTGCCCCAAAATACACATTGATCGGAAAGGGACGCTTCCGGCAGGACAATTTGCCCGGAAGTGTCTTTTTTTTTTATGGTGCGTCCAGGAAGCCGGACCGCACTTGCCGGCGCACTTGCGATTTTAACAGGCTTTGATCAAAAAATAATAAGTATTTTATATAAATTATAATTTTTTACAATAGGTGATCCGGCTGATATTATACAATGAGAATGGGCCGTTCTGAGGATGGCCTGAGAGCCTGTTCAAGGGGTTTGACCTGATGGGATATGAAATGGAGACTGAATCCAACATCGTAAAGGGATATACGGACGCTTACGGAAAAGCGTGCAAAGAGCTGGCTCTTGGCAGGACTGACGAAATATGCATGAATGCGGCGGTCACCTGTAATGAAACTGAAAATGCATACAGTGTCAGGTATCTGAACAAAAATTACAGTATAAATGCAATAACCGGAGAAGTCGGTCTGTATGGTTCGGAGGATGAAGTTCCGATTACTGTAAGGGTATTGCTCCTGCATTACCTGATAAATTCGGGAAACAAGCCATTGACCGGCAATATGATATCCTTCAGGGATCTAAAAAACGGAGCGTCGATCTATTATCCGGCTTTCCGTAAAAGGGCCGTAACGCCGCTGGTAAAGGCGTTTGGATCCGACATTGAAAGGTTATATGAGTGTTCTGCAATACTGAACGGCGAGAAAGAAAAGTATGGCAGTGCAAGCGCTACGATAAGGGTGCTACCGATGGTACCCGTGACATTCGTCCTATGGAAGGGCGATGAAGAGTTTGAAGCCTCGGGGAACATCCTGTTCGACTCGTCTGTTGAAAATTTTCTATCTGCGGAAGATATAGTATATGCCGGCAGTTTTGGAGTATATGAACTGATACGGTTGAAAAATGTTATTTTTAGCGATGCTAAAAGAGAAAAAGCGGGGTGGCGTGATGAAGATAGCCGTATCAGGTAAGGGCGGCACAGGCAAGACGACGGTTTCAGCCAATCTGGCAAAGCTTTTTGCGCAAGAAGGCCGCAAGGTGTACGCGGTCGATGCGGACCCGGACAGTAGCCTGGGCCTGAGCCTTGGGATCGATGAAAAAGGGCTCGAAAAGATAAGGCCGCTCATCGAGATGGAGGAATTGATCGGCGAAGTTGCCGGGGACGGCGCTTTTTATACGCTGAACCCGCCTGTGAACGATATTGTTGAACAGTTCAGCATAGACGCGAACGGGATCAGATTTTTACGCATGGGTGGCGTGAAAAAAGGCGGCACCGATTGTTACTGCCGCGAAAACACGTTTTTAAGAGCCGTCGTTAATTCACTGCTGCTTGAAACAAAGGATGTCGTCATACTGGATATGGGAGCAGGGATTGAGCATCTCACGCGCGGGACAGCGCAGGGCGTGGATCTGATGCTGATAATAACAGAGCCCGGAATATCGAGCGTCCAGACTGCAAGGATTGTAGAAAAGCTGGCCCGTGAGGTATCTGTGAAGGATATCCGATTTATCGCCAACAAGATCAGGAACGAGAGGGAGGAAGCGTTTATCCGCAGCAATTTCAACGGGAATGAGCTCCTCGGCATGATACATTTTGACGAAGGCATCGCGGATAAAGCTATGGGTGCGCCGCGGACCGCAAGTGCGGCAGCGCCGGACAATACTGAAATAGAAGAACTGCTGAAATACATTACGGCATTATAAGGTTCGGCTAAAATATTACTTCCGCTTCTTTTATGGAGAATGGAGCGGACTGGTCGCAAGCTTCGCTTGCTGCTCGCCCATGCAGCCTGGTTAGCGAAGTTTTCCGGAAAAGATTAGCGGAAGTTATGTTTTAACGATGCCTAAGTCAGACTGGGGGAAAAAGCGATGGCAACAGAGCAAACAGACTGCAAAAACTGCAGGACGGTCGATCAGGCTGCGGCGCAGATGCTTGAAGCAGCTGTGGCTGCGAGTGTTACGACGGCCTGGGACAGGTACAAGGCACAGCAGCCCCAATGCAAATTCGGCAATACCGGGGTATGCTGCAGGATATGCATACAGGGACCCTGCAGGATAATACCGACAAAACCCGGCCAGGATAAGGGCATATGCGGGGCAAACGCCTATACTATAGTTGCAAGAAACCTTGTCCGCTACATAGCGGGAGGCGCTTCGGCGCATTCGGACCACGGCAGGGAGATCGCGTATACGCTGCTGCATACCGCCGAAGGCCACGCGCCGGATTATAAGATCACCGACAAAGGCAAGCTCCTTAAGGTGGCTGAAAAGGTCGGCGTTCCCACAGAAGACAGAAAAATCGAGGATATTGCCAGGGACGTAGCGATAAAAGCTCTCGAGGACTTCGGAAAATACGACTCCGAGCCCTGCACCTGGCTTACCGTCAATATAGATGATGAAAGAAAGCAAAAATTCAAACATACCACAATTGCGCCTGCTTCCATAGACAGGGCGGTAGTTCAGCTGCTGCACCAGACGCATGTGGGCACCGACGCCGATCCGGTCAATATCATTTTCGGCGGTCTACGGGCTGCTCTCGCAGATTTCGTGGGCATGAGCCTGGCTACCGATCTTACGGATATCCTGTTCGGAACTCCGGCGCCTGTCGTTACCGAAGCAAACCTCGGCGTTCTCGACGCGGAAAAGGTAAATATCGCTGTACACGGCCATAACCCGCTGCTTTCGCAGATGGTGGTGCACGCGGCCAGAAAACTCGAAGACGAGGCAAAAGCAGCAGGAGCAAAGGGAATAAACCTCGTTGGCATCTGCTGTACGGGAAATGAAGTCCTGATGCGTGAAGGCATTCCGACCGCGGCTAACTTCGGCTCGCAGGAACTTGCCATAATGACGGGGGCGCTCGATACCATGATCATGGACGTTCAATGCATAGCTCCCGGAGTAAAGGACCTCTGTAACTGTTTCCATACCCATCTCGTGAGCACATCAGCCATATCCAAAGTCCCCGGCTCATATCACATCGCATTCAACAAAGCTACCGCGAAGGACGATGCAATAAAGATAGTAAGACATGCTATAGAATGCTATAAAAAGAGAAAGCCAGAATTGGTCAATATACCGAAATTCAAAAAGCAGGTCATAGGCGGCTTCAGTTTTGAAGCGCTGATGGACCTGTTTGCAAAGGTCAACCCCGATTCGCCGATAAGCATTCTCAACGAAGCTGTATTGAGCGGCGAGATCAAGGGAGTCTGCGCATTTGCCGGCTGCAACAACCAGAAGGTCGTACATGATTACGCTGCTGTCGAGATCGCAAAGGAACTGGCAAAGAACGATGTGTTCCTTGTTTCGACAGGCTGTGCCGCGGGCGCGTTTGCAAAATCGGGACTGCTCTCGTCCGAGGCCGTCGATGCATATGCCGGCCCGGGATTAAAGAAATTTATAAAGAGGCTCGAAGAAAAATCGGGGCTGAAAGCCGGGCTTCCGCTTGTATTCCATATGGGCTCCTGCGTGGATAACAGCAGGGTCGAAGCCCTGTGGACCGCCATGGCTGAACAGCTTGGCGTTACCGTGCCTCAGCTCCCGTTCGTGGCGAGCGCTCCCGAAGCCATGTCCGAGAAGGCAATTTCGATAGGTTCATGGGTCATATCCATGGGTATACCCTGCCATGTTGGAGTATTGCCGCCGGTCGAGGGCAGCGATCTCGTTTATGGCGTTACCACACAGATCGCAAGGGATGTTTTCGGAGGATATTTCATATTTGATACGGAGCCCGCAAGCGCCGCCGCAAAGCTGCTCGAAAGGCTTGAAAAAAGAGCGTGGAAGCTCGGAATTCACCGCCGGACAGCAGATAAATACAACAGTGAAATGGCTAAAGTATATGAGGGATAAAGCGGAGGTTCGTTATGGCAAATAATTTATTTAAGCAGGCATTTGACGGGGCAGTCATTGCGACAAGCTATGCCGAAATATTGTTGAACCAGGCGATAACGGAGTACGGCGCAGATATGCCCGTCTGCTATCCCGATACTGCGTACAAGCTTCCGGTCATAACCGCTTTGAGCGGAGAAGACGTAAAAACGCTCAATGACCTTGTTCCTGTGCTTAACAGAATCAGGACGACAAAAATAAAAGAGGATTACACGCTCGGAGGCGCGAAAGAAAGCGGTGAAGCCACCTTGTACGCAGCGGAGATCATCGAGGCATTGCGGTACCTGAACGGGCAGAACCCGCATGTGGCCCCCTGGACAGGCTTTCTGACGGACCCCGTACTGAGGAAGTTTGGAATACAGCTCGTCGACTTCACAATTCCGGGAGTTGCCGTCATCATTGGAAAGGCAAAGGACAGCAAGGCTGCGGCAAAGCTGATCAAGGAACTTCAGGGCAAGGGCATGATGCTGATGCTCTGCAATGAGATAATCGAACAGCTGCTTGAAGAAAACGTAAAACTCGGTATCGATTATATAGCGTTCCCTCTGGGGAATTTCACGCAGGCGATACATGCGATAAACTTCGCTCTCAGGGCAGGCCTGGCATTCGGCGGCATAGCCCCCGGCAGCAAGGAAGCTCAGCTCGATTACCAGAGGAGGCGCGTAAGGGCTTTCGTACTGGCGCTCGGCGAGCAGGACGAGGTCAGGATAGCAGCCGAATTCGGAGCGATTATGCTCGGGTTCCCTGTTATAACCGATCAGCCTATCGAGGAGGAAGTGCCCGACTGGTACGTATACGAGCCCGATTATGACAGGATAGTGCCTTATTCGCTCGAGCTCAGGGGCATTAAGCTTAAAATAGTGGATATACCTGTTCCGATAACCATCGGTCCCGCATTTGAGGGTGAAACGATCCGCAAGGCGGACGCGTATCTCGAGTTCGGCGGAGGCAGGACTACCGCTTTTGAACTTGTTAAAATGGTCGGCCCGGACGAAATCGAAGACGGGAGAGTTACCGTAGTAGGGCCTGAGATAGATGATGTGGAAGACGGCGCTAGGCTTCCGCTCGGTATCGTAATAAAGATCTACGGAAGGAAGATGCAGGAGGACTTTGAAGGAGTCCTCGAAAGAAGGGTCCATTACTTCATCAATTACGGTGAAGGTCTGTGGCATGTCGCACAGAGAGACCTGTGCTGGCTCAGAATCAGCAGGGATGCGCATGCAAAGGGCTTCAAAATCAGGCATTTCGGAGAGATACTCATTGCGAAGTACAAATCGGAGTTCCCTGCGATCGTTGACCGTGTGGAGGTTACGCTGTACACGGGTAAGGACAAGGTCGAGGAACTAATAAAAACGGCCAGGGTTAGCTACGCAAAGAGGGATGAGAGGCTCAGGGGGCTTACCGACGAATCTGTCGGGGAATTTTATTCCTGCACGCTGTGCCAGTCCTTTGCTCCAAACCATGTCTGCGTCGTCACGCCTGAACGTGTCGGCCTCTGCGGCGCAGTAAGCTGGCTCGACGCAAAGGCATCCTATGAGATCACTCCGACGGGGCCGAATCAGCCTATTATAAAGGAATCGGCGTTGGATGAGCAAAAAGGTATATGGAAAAACGTCAACGATTTTGTCCTGACAGCCTCGCACAGGAACCTTGAGGAAGTCGCGCTCTATACGCTCATGGAGCTACCGATGACATCCTGCGGCTGCTTCGAAGCTATAATGGCGATAGTACCCGAGGCAAACGGATTGATGATAACTACTAGAGAACACACGGGAATGACGCCGTGCGGCATGACATTTTCAACACTTGCGGGTTCCGTAGGCGGCGGAGTGCAGTCTCCGGGCTTCATGGGCATCGGCAAGAGGTACATCATAAGCAAAAAATTCATAAGGGCGGACGGAGGCATCGCAAGGATCGTCTGGATGCCCAAAGACCTGAAGGATATACTTCGCGACGATTTCATAAAGAGAAGCGTCGAACAGGGACTCGGTGAGGATTTCATCGATAAGATAGCCGACGAGACGGTCGGTACGACAACGGAAGAAATCCTTCCTTACCTTGAGGAAAAGGGACACCCGGCGCTGACGATGGACCCGCTGTTTTAA
>JAEYOM010000019.1 GCA_023411715.1 Bacillota bacterium
GTCTTTTTTCCGTTGCGGTATCCGTGTTGCACATAGTAGATGGGGTCTTTAGCCCGCTTGTCATAATAAAGTTTCATGAGGATATTATACCATAAACATACAACACATTTTTTACATAAATTTGACATAAAAAAACCGCTCACAGGGCGGCTTGCAAAGTCTTTGCCTTTTATTCAACTGTCGAAAACCCGTCTCTGATTTTTTCTTATTGACAAATGCCCGAAATCGTACTAATATAAACAAAAACATACTGACCCATGGCTGTGAAGAGAAGAGTAAGCTGCAAGTTATCCATACAGAGAGCTTCAAAGAAGGGATGACCGATATGACGGGCGATCCCCCTTGGCTGAGAAGAAGCTGGAAGCAAACGGCTGAATATGGTCTCGGAGCCTTCGCATCGAACTGGTGTACCGGCGATCCGCTGAAATTGAGCGGGACAAATGACATACTGCTGCCTGAAGCCTTAAGACTGCGACGGATGCGCCCGATAAAGCGCCGGAGAATAACGTGCATACTGGTCCTTTGCATAAACGGCTGCACAAGTTCTTTCTGAGGCTGCTGCCGTGAGGCATCGGCGAACCGGGGTGGTAACACGAAGATCACGCTCTCGTCCCCAGGATATACCTGGGAACGAGGGCTTTTTTATTTTTGAAATGTCCATATACGTTGGATTACTGTGTAAAGCTGCGCTGCTGCGGTGCTCGTTTATAACATATAAACTGCGCTCCTCGCAGCTTACTTTCCTTGTACTCCTCGTATCCGGCCATTTCAACGGCACCTGAACTCAAGACTATGTTTCGAGCTTATTATGAAGGAGAGTGTAACTATGAACATACTCATCGGAAATGCGTGGCCGTATGCTAACGGATCGCTGCACATCGGCCACATAGCGGCGCTGCTGCCTGGCGATATACTGGCAAGGTATTTCAGGGCAAAGGGGGATAACGTATTCTTTGTATCGGGGAGCGACTGCCACGGAACTCCGGTCACAATAAGAGCAAGGCAGGAAAACAGGACTCCGCGGGAGATCAGCGACAAGTATCACGAAGAGTTCTCAGAGTGCTTCCAAAAGCTTGGTTTTTCCTACGATTTCTACAGCAAGACCTCGAGTGAAGAGCATAAAAGCTTTGTGAGAGACTTCCACAAAAAACTGTACTCCGGCGGTTACGTATACGAGAAGACGATACAGCAATCCTATTGCGGCCACTGCGGGCAATTCCTCCCCGACCGTTTTGTAAGGGGCGTCTGCCCCAATTGCGGTTCGGCTGCGCGCGGCGACCAGTGCGAAGCCTGCGGAAATGTACTGGAGCCCGAAAACCTGATAGATCCGGTATGCAGCATCTGTGGCGGACCACCCGAGCTAAGGCCGTCAACTCACCTGTTTCTGGCAGTGACGAAGCTGAAGGAGGCTTTGGACGATTATGTGGAGAGCCATCAGGACTGGCGCAAAAACGCGTATGAAATGTCAAAGCGCTACATCCGTGAGGGTTTGCGTGACAGGGCCCTGACCAGGGATCTGGACTGGGGCATCGACGCTCCGAAGGAGGGTTACGAAAACAAGAAGATATATATCTGGGCTGAAAATGTACTCGGCTATGTATCCGACTGTTACCGGCTCTGCCAGGATAAAGGCCTGAATTTCCATGAATTCTGGAACAACAGCAGGCAGTACTATGTACACGGCAAGGACAATATACCGTTTCATACGATCATCCTGCCCTCACTGCTGCTTGGACGCACGGATGTGAAATTCCGCCTGCCCGATGAAATAATATCGAGCGAATATCTTACTCTTGAAGGCAAAAAGATATCCACGAGCGGAAATTGGGCAATCTGGGCGAAGGATCTGCTGCAGCGTTATGATCCCGACTCCGTACGCTACTTTCTCACAGCCAACGGTCCGGAACAGCGCGACACAGATTTCACATGGAATGAATTTATAAACAGCCATAACGGCGAGCTCCTGGGAGCATACGGAAATCTGGTGAACCGCAGTCTCGTATTCATTCAGAAGTTCTTTGAAGGCAGGGTGCCTGGCATTGCACAGGATTGTACAGAGGCAGCAGTATACTTGGACGATACCAGCCTCAAAGCAGCCGAACCCGCAAACAATACCAAGACAGAAAAAAGCAGTGGTGAAGCTGAATCCGAAGCAGGTGGACCTGCATCCGACGCCACTCTGAAGGCAGACGGACCTGCAGCCGATGCCGTTCCCGATCCTGCCGGACTGTCTATGCTCGCAGTCGTGGACTCCCTGTACCCTACAGTCGGAAGCCTTATAGAACACGGAAGTTTCAGGGCGGCTCTCGATTCCATCTTCGCATTTGTCCGAAAAGCAAACAAATATTTTGACGAGGAACAGCCCTGGATTACTATTAAGAACGAGCCTGAAAAGTGCGCGACAACACTGAACACCTGCGTACAGATCATTGCCAACCTGTCGGTATTACTTGATCCGTTTCTGCCGTTTTCATCGGCAAAAATACGCAGGATATTCGGGCTCGAAAATCCCGGATGGTCCCCGGTCCGTATACCGGCAGGCCTGCAGCTGGGCCCGGTCGATATATTGTTTGAAAGGATAGATAAAAAAGTGATACAGGAAGAACAACAGCGTCTGAAGGAAAGCTGCGGGGTCTGATCAGGCGGCTTAAAGGAAAGCCATAGGTCCTGATCAGGCGGCTTAAAGGAAAGCCATAGGTCCTGATCAAGCGGCTTTCGGCGGCAGCTTGACTGCGATCATGTTTTTATAGTCGCGTATGCCGGCCTCATCGCTTATCCTGAACATCATCCATTTGCCCATTTTCATAAAATCGCCGGCATTCCTGTAAAGCTCTGCGGTTTCAGGGCTCAGCATCGGCAATATCGCTTCCATTAAGGGATCGAGTTTGTAGCTGAAAACAATGAAAACGGAAAAAGAATTTTTTTCAGGATATAAAGTGCCGAAAGACTGCCCGCTTTTCTGGAACTTTACATTCCAGCCGGGTTTTCCCGTGCAAACGCTGTATGAGAGCTTGGGCTGCGCCTTATATGACGCTTTCATGTAATCCATCAGAGAAGCCCACAGGCGTCCCGCCTCGCCGCCTATGTAATCCGTCATATCCTTCACCGAAGGCTGACGTTCCTGGGGAAAGAGTTCATGCCATTCCATACTTTTTACACCTTTCGATAATCATATTCTGATAATAATTTAGCATGAGTAATCAGACAGCTATATGTCATATTCAGAAAATATTTTTGATTCCTGATTTCAGCCTATTCCGGTCCTTACGTCGATTTTAGGCGATTTTAAATCGATTTTAGCGATGTTTATCTTTTTGATTCCTATACCCAGCACACCGTATCTCTTTTCCTGTTCATGAGTATAGATGGCGAAGGTCTCCTCAAGTAACCTTTCCATCGAATAGCCCTCGCACCCGAAAGCTTCGAAAGGCAGGCTTCCATAAAGTTCCTTGAACGTTTTGCGAGGATACAGCTCTTCTACCTCTACTCTTAGCAGTTCTTTCTCTTCTGGCAGCTTCCGGAAGGTTATTATATCCCCAACTCCGATTTTTCTTCGTTTCTCATCATTAAGACGTATCTCGACGGTTTTCGCACCGCTGCGTATCAATTCGAACGATCCGGGCAACAGTCTCATTTCATGATTCATATGCCTGTACCCCGTTTGTCTGTTATTCCGCCATCTACGATATCAATACTCAGCAGCCCCGATTTCATAGCAAGCCTCCGAAGTTTCTTATTATACATGGCAGGGGATTTTAGGTTCTTCAGCATTATATTCCGGACCAGAGGGGCGAGGTTCTTCTCATAGCGTTCCTGGTATCCGTCGATGCCTTGTTCCAAAGCACCGGCGAGTGCCAGCGAACTCTTGAACGCATAACTCATGCCCTCGGCGGAGCTCGGACTTATAAATCCCGCAGCCTCGCCCGCCAGTGCGACTCTTTTTCTTCCAATGCATATATGGCTGCGTTTTACGGGCCGATACAGGTAAGCGCCGTTCCTCTTCAGGCTTTTGCTGAAATCATATCCGTATCGGGACAGTTTGTTTTTCAATGTTTCGAACTTATTGCTGGCGTCCTTTCCCGGATTTAAAGCTGAACCGAGAATTATCATATTTTCCTTAGGTATTGTCCATGAGTAGAAATCCGTTGTTTCGCCGTCAAATATCGCGCCGTAATAATTTTGGACCTTCCGGGCTTCGAACCACTCCTGAATGGATATGTACAGCCTTGGAGCTTCAGCTTCCGGAAACCCCTGCCTCCTGACTTTTGAAAATGCGCCGTCAGCGCCTGCAAGAAGCCTGGCTTTCTCTGCGTATTCCTTACCGTCGCGGCTGAACTTTATGATAACACAGTCCTCTTTTTCCTCGAAAGTATTGAAAACGCACCCGTCAATTACATTTACCGACGGCGGGATGATCGATCCGAGCCATTTATCGAATTCGTTTCTGTTTATATTGATGTAGTAACGCTGGTAGTAACGTTCGATCGAGTTGGTCATATCGATGGTACGCACAGCGAACATCTGCGGGCTGAGCAGTACAGTTTTTGGTATGCCGAGGCCAAACCGCGCCATCATCCTCTGCGCGTCCGGATCCAGCAACCCTCCGCAGCATTTCTCGCTTGCGAAAGGCATATCGGGAATAAAAGAACGTTTTTCGAGAACCAGCACCTTATAACCGTTTCCAACGAGCCTCGCCAGCGTAGCTCCTGCAGGCCCGCCTCCAACTATTGCGATATCGTACATTCAACTGCACCTGTCCCTGTATTTCATTTGGAAAACCCGACCTCTTTTACAAATATCCTTCCAACTCTTCAAGCGAACCTATCAAAGGCACGCCCAGCCCGGACAAGCGCTCCCCGGACTGATGCCCGCAAGTTAGCAGGATACAGTCACAGCCCAATTCGGCAGCCGTTTCAAAGTCATGGCGCGTATCGCCTATCAACAGAGCTTCTTCCCTACTAATCCCGCTCTTTTCAAGCCATTCCCTGCCGGTTTCAATCTTGCTTGCCGCATGGCAGTTATCCAAACCCAGCAGATCATCAAAATATCCAAGGACTCCGTAATGCTCGACCTGTCTGACAAGATCCTCTTTCTGCGAGGCTGAAAGTATGACCTGTCGGATGCCCCGGGCCCTAACGTGGTTCAGCACCGGAATGCAGCCCTCTCTCAAAGAGGCGCGCAGGCTTTCTTCGCGGTATTCGCCGATAAATTCGAAGGATATCCGTTCAAAGGGCTCGGCTGTAAAATCGAATCCAAGCTGTTCATAATAATCCCTGACCGGGAAACCGAATATCTCCCTGTACCTTTCCCCGTCCAGTTCCGGCAGACCCCGGCGTCCCAGCACACGGTTCATAACATTTATGCAAACGCCCATATCGTCGAGCAATGTACCGTTCCAATCCCATATGACACAATTGTATCCGGATGACATTATTCACCCTGCCCGTCTTCATAAAAATAATGCTTCGAGGCCGCATCCTCTATTCTCTTCCTGACGAAATCCGCAATTAATTCCGGAGTGTCTTCGAAAACCATCCTGTTACGCTTCATCACCATCTCTTTTGTGACCTTGTGCTGCTTCCACATCTTCCCCTTCGATTCCGAATTCATCAGCAGAGGCTGTATCCGGTCCACAGCCGCGGCAAATATGGCTTCGTCGGTATCCATCCTTTCGAACTCATCCCACAGTCCCCTGTATTCCGCCGCCTGATCCTGGGGCAGCAGCGCAAATAACTTATCCGCAGCCGCCTGCTCACGTTCATCCTTGTCCAGATAACCCTGTTCGTCGTAGGCGAACGTATCGCCCGCGTATATTTCAACCAGGTCATGTATCAGTACCATTTTGACGGTTTTCAGAATATCGGCGCCTTTGAAATATTCGGAGAGGATGACGACCATCATGGCCAGGTGCCAGGAGTGTTCCGAATCGTTTTCGCGCCGTGAACCGTCCGTAAGGTAATTTTGGCGCATCACGAATTTTACCTTGTCTATCTCAATAATGAACTGCATCTGCTTTTCCAGCCTGTCAAGATTCATATGTTTGCTCCCTTATGCTAACTTGTTTAGGATGGACAAGTTTCATATCCACTTATCCCCATGTACCTTGTATCCTGTTTTCTTATCTACCGCCCGGTTTACTGATCCCCGTCTTGCCCGGCTTTATATCCGGCTTACTGCCGGTTTTTCCGCCCGTCCTGCCGCCCGGCTTGCCCCCGCCGTAGCTTGCGCTTCTTCTCTCGGCCTCGAAAACGAAATATCCTCCAGCCTCGTGTACTTTCACACCTCCGAAGACCGACGTGATTTTATTTCTGTACCAGTCCCTGCGCTTTGTGACCATCAGCAGCCTGCCGCCTATTTTCAGGCGGTTGAAGCTCTTTTCAATGAACTTTTTGGCGACCGAGAAATCGGTATGATACGGAGGGTTTGACAATATCAGGTCGAATCCGGCTTCGTCCAGGGCTTCCAGGCCATCGCTTCTGAGCACGTGAACATCACCTACACCGTTTAGCTCCGCATTTCTGGCGGAGCACGCGACTGCTTCCTCATCCACGTCTACCATATATACGTTGGACGGGTCGGTAAATTTAGCTGCAAGAATTCCGACCACGCCATAGCCGCATCCGAGGTCGAGAATCTTCTGCCCACCGGAGAACTCTACAAAAGACAGCATTACCAGCGTTCCGGCGTCGATCTGCCTCGGCGAGAAAAGCTGCTGAGTTGTTTCAAATTCAAGGTCTATCCCTTTAATGCTTGCCTTGATTGACATAGTATCCTCAATTTCCAAATAGCAGTATCTGCTAATACTTTCCGCGTTGAAATATATTATAACATAATAAAAACAAAATAAGCCGCATGTAAGAAGGACCCTTGAAAATCAAAAAACGGCTCCTTTTAGGAAGCCCGATTTAAATTATTTTATAAATCCAATACTTTCTGCACTTTTATTGCCTATTTCATTGGTCAAATGTAATATGTTATCCTGTAAATCAGATACTATTATATTTCTTGTAATCCATGGCTCTTCGTCGGTTGTTTCCAGTATCACATTCTTGAAGATTTTTGTCAAAGATATTAACCAACCCTTCTTAATAATTTCATCTTCCTTGAATCCACGTACCGGAATGGCGCATTCACCGATAATTAAGCACTGATTTATTAAATATTGTATAAAAACATCTTTAAAAATTACTTCTAAATTTATAGACTTATCGCTAGAGTTAACACTATATAACCTTGGCGCCTTTTGCGAATCTTTTATCTCATACGGCGGAAACGCGAATATATTACTTATAATTGGATTAATCAGATTATTCTCTTTCAATATGAAATAATCATTAAAAGTTTCTTCCTTTATTCCTTGAAAGGTATATCCCATAGCTTTGCCTTTATCATTTATAATTAAAGCAACATTTTCAAAAAGACTCGGCAATGATAAAGTAGTTCTATTGTTTAAAAAGAAAGATAATGGTGGTGCTTCATGCTGATATATGTTTATGTTGAGATTTTTTTTAATGTTATTACCAACCCAAAAACCGGATATTAGCTGAATTAATGAATTTTCCTGCAATACACTCCTGATATCCTGTTTATCAATAATATTATTAATTAGCATTCTATGTATTGGTATAAATTTAGCTATGTTAATATTTTTTGTTTTAGGTTTGTAATCAAAAATATTAATTAAATTTAAAGTAATCATTTGTTCCACTCCATTATAGAAAATATCCCTAAACTAGGTATTATGTACAATTCCGAAATTGGTATGAAAACTGCTATAATTCGTCGTATCTCTATAAGATATTTGAAAACGCACTAATTTCTTCACAGCTTTTCTCCATAAACAAACTGTGTTGGGGTATTTGGAACCCCATTTTGCATCAAAGGCATCGATTTCCTTGACTACAGAATTTCCATGGTATTATGACCCCTCCTAACTTCATACAGTTCACGCCCGTATTACTACGGGCGTTGTTGCTGTAGGTCATGCGGTAGCTATGTCCCTTTTATCGGCGACCCTTGCAAGATCTCCACAGGTATGCGTGCGTTCTTTTCTCCTATGTACTTGACGTATTTACACTAACTGACGGCCTCAAAAGCGCTTGGCTGATTAACACTTGCGGAAAACGCAACTGGAATTATAATACTTACTATCATTTTCCACGATGAAATATATTATAACATATTTGGCTACGCTTAGGAAATAGTATTGGCCATGACAGGCTCACCAGTTTTAATTGTATTCGCGCGTGTCCAATTCATGGCCCGCTTTCATTTCTATCCCATTTTCTATCCCCTTCCAGTTTAAAACCCGCCCGCATTTATCTTTCAGTCCGGTTACTTAATAACGCTGCTGATTCGTCTGTTCAACCGACCTATGCGGAATATTTGATCGGTTTCATTTAGCTATTTCGAAATACATGGTGCTCTCGCCCCTGAATTGCAGCACGTCCCAGCCGGAAAGCGGTTCCATCCTGGTACCGTCGGGATTCAGAGGATATACCTTCAGCCCCGAGGCCTGTTTCCCCATTTTAAGGCTGCCTTCAAGAGAATCTATGGTCACAGGCCCGCTGCCTTCATCACGCATTATGCGGTAGCCGTCCTTCAGCTCGAATTTCATGCCGAGGTTGCCGCACCAGCCGAGCGCAACGAGCAGCAGGTGCGAAGACTCGTCGGTATCCTTGCCGTCGAGCGACAGCAGCGACAGCGTCATCTTGTCGTTCTTCACGTCAAAGCTGTAACTGCCGAGCTCCGTCTTGCCCTGTATGCTTCCGGAAGCGGTTTTCAACCGGGGAGTATTTATATTGAAGATACCCTTGCTGAAGTCAAAACTGAGTTCTCCGGTATCCGAGACAAGCTTGCTGTCGCCGATCAGGCCCTGGTCCTTTGTCAGGAGTCCCCACCTCTTCATTGCCGCGTCGAGCGCATGGGAGTAATTCCTATAGTCTGCGTCCATCGAATCTCCGTCCTTCACAATCTCGAAATTGTCGCCCGCATTCGCATGCTTGTCGAGGAAGGCGTCGATGTGCTTATAATTCTGAGCCGCGTCTGCATAGGGGCTCCTCGAGAATATGAAGCCGTGCTTTGCACCGGTATAATCACCGTTGGGGGTATTGCCGCTGGCAAGCGCCACGTCGGCGTCGCCCTCATATTTGAGACCAATGAACTTTGCGGCGACTCTCGATACGTATGAAGCGTATCCGTACGGCGCGATCCAGTTGCGCGGCACCTGGTAAAGATCACGTTCGGAGTAGCAGACCTCGAGCAGGTTTTTGCCGGGGCTTACAAGTCCCTCCTGGAACAGGTAGGAGCAAAGCGCGACCTGTCCCCATGTCGCAGGATCGTTATACAGGTTGAACGGGCCGCTCAGCTTGTAATCGTCGTATTTGTCCATATCGTTGAAATGATTGTAGCAGTACAGCACCATGCCATCCCAGTCCTGCAGGCTCGCATATGCCGCAACGAAAGGCAGGGCGTCGCTCCTGAAATCCGTACCGTAAAGTATGTTCCATTCTGCGGCCATGAACGGTTTCCCGGTGACCCTGTCATGGTTGAGCCTCGTAACGAGGTTCAGCTTGAATGGGCTGTCTACGACAGTCTTGCGAGGATCGTTCTCTATCATGTTAATATCATGGAAATGCGGCGCTTCCGGCTTCATCGGGTCGGGATGGTTCCAGTAGGCGTTGTCCTGATTGACGTCGGCATACCTGTCCAGGCTGTATATATCCGCCGCTCCCTGCGCATGGTTCGAAATATTGATCGGGCATTTTACTCCCAGAGCAAGCAGGTGGTCCCTCATCTCATGCGAAAAGTCGCACTGTATCTTTGTCAGGAATTCGCAATAATCCGCGTAGCGTACCGGAGAGCTCATGCCCCTGTAATCGTCCTTCCAGTCGACATACATCTGGGTGCCTTCGAGGTGCTCCAGCCTTCTTACCGTTCCCTTCCCGGGATCTTCGTCGTCGAGCAGCGCACGCGTCCCGTCATCTTTTGTCCAGGCATGGTCCAGCGCCTTCCTCGAACCGTACTTGGCCAGCAGGTAGTTGTTGAAGCGCTTGTCCAATTCCTTGCGGTATGAAGGCAGGCCTACCTCGTCGCGGCCCTCATACCAGAAGATGCCGTCCTCGTTCATTACCTGTACGAGAGCTACGGCCGGATCGTCAAGGTATCTCGAGCCGGTATACGGATTCGTATGCCCGAAGTATTCGGTCGCATATTCCTTTTGAAGTTCCATTAGCCTGCGGTTAAATACATTGACCTGTTTGAAGTATTTCATCATTTCATCGGTGTAGTCGAGTCCGTCATCGGGCAGGAATCCCCTGTAGCAGAACAGGTCGAGCTGCATGTAAATACCCTTCTGCTTGAGGCAGTAAAACAGATAGTCCAGTTTGTCCCGGCTTTCGGGATCGAAGTTCCGGGAATTCCCCTTTGAATAGTCGATCAGGAATGTGCCGTCCTCTTCCCTCCAGGGACGCGAATCCTCGGCATGGATCCTCACGAAGTTTACGCCGGCCTTAGAAAGCCTGTCGGCCAGGAGTTCGGAGTCCTTTTTCTTTAGGTAGAGGCTTGCAAACGGCACATTGAAGCCATAGAAGCGAACCCGCTTTCCGCCGATGCTCATGTGACCGTCCTTCACACTCGCAAAGCCGTGTTTCCCTGCGGGAGCATCGAGCAGGAAGCTGAAATCCAGTGCGTCCCTGAACAGCATATCCTTTTTCATTACAAATGGTTGTTTCATAAGTAATCCCTCCTGTTAAATCAGTGTCTGATAATTTTCAATTCCTTGACCTCGAAATACATCGTTCCATTGCCGCTGAACGCTATTGGGCCGCTGCCTTCAAGCACATCCTTTCTGCTGCCGTCCGGGTATGTAGTTTATGAGCGAAGCCAGCAGAAGCATCCAGAAATCAGTTGCAAAAAAGTAAATAAGCATGGGAATCGACCAGTCCAGAAAATCAAGCACTCCGGTAGTTACCCTTCTGCCGAACCTATTTATTATTTAACCTGCGAAAATCACAAGTAACGTTTTCAAAATAAAGCTGAGAGAATTGATAAGGCCTACATTTGAAGTGGAAAACCCCTGGTTGATTATGTTAAGACTCGCATATGAAACCACGAGCGTATTCTGTATGGACCACAGGGGCAGTACCGCCAGGCTTACTTTTACATTTCTTGGCATTTCCTTTAAATTTGCTGCAATCGCTGGCATGCCAAATTTTATGACCTCTTAGTATATATGTTATTTTTGGGGTTTTAAAAGCTGAGCCGCCATGTTGTCATGACGGCTCGGCCCGAAAACCATTTTATTTTTACTTTCTTGATGCGAGGTAATCGGATATCTGTTTGTTGAGTTCGGTGTAAATCTTGTCTATACCTGCTGCTTTGAGCTTCGAATCGAGCTGTTTGAATGCCGCGTCCACGTCCTTGACTGCTCCGAGCGCTATAGGGTTGTTGTACTGTGTGAGCGTCTGGTTGCAGTTTGCAGCTTCGGTCTTGATGGTGTCGGTGTTAGGTGAGAAGGCTGCAAGAGGATCTGTTCCAAGGAGATCCGGGATTCTGTTGTAAAGGTCGATATAGCTCTGCGTCCAAGTAGTCAGAGGCTTGTGTAGGTTCTTGTTTGTGAACCAGAAGCCTGCTGCATCCGGCGGATAGGTGTTCTTATCAGCTGTTACGCCTTCAGGCAGACCGATCTTGCCGTCGGAAGTCAAAACATAATTGACTCCTTCAATACCAAAATAAACGAGATTCTCATAGGAAGGATCCTCAACGATCAGATCCATTGCCATCAGTATTCTCTGCCAATTGTGCGATTTTGCTGCAATTGCGAAGCCGTTGTTGATATAGGGGTCAGCCATGTATTTGCCGCTCTTGCCGCCTACTACAGGAACAACACCTACCTTGAAGCCTGCCGCTTCAGCCTGCGCGATATTTCCCTGCAGGTCCATAGAGTTACCGAAGCCTACTCCCGATTTGCCCTGCACGAATGAATCCTTACTGCGTACTTTGTTTGCAAATGCGTTTTTGTTGATGTAGCCCGCATCATACCATGCCTTCACTTTCTTTGCATTTGTTATGTATATAGGCGTGATTTCCGGATCGCTGGTCGTGTAATAAAGCTTTCCGTCGCCGTCAAAGGGCTTGTAAGCAAGGCCTGATCCTCCGCCGGTTGTCATAAGCGGGTCCTTAAGCTGATCATAGGATTCGACATTGAGTGTGCCAAAGGGCGTTCCAAGGTCGTAGTTGGATTCGAGGTTCATCGGGATCATGCCGGGTTCATTTTTCTTTATGGCAGCCAGATAAGGTTCGATGTCTAAGAATTTCTTTATCTCTGGTACGCCGTATTTGACCCTAAGGTCTTCCCTGTATATAAATGACGGGACCTTCTTATCCGGAGATGCAGTCGGTATCATGTATACCTTGCCGTTTATCTGAGCTTCCTGCATGGCGGAGGTATCTTTTATATTCGACCAGTGCTTGGGCATGTATGTCTGCAGTATTTCGGGCGTGATCTCCATAAAAGCGCCCTTGGCTGCCTGCTGCGGATAGAACGACCAAGGTGCTGTGAATATCCAGTCTACGTTTTCACCAGCGGCCAGGATCAGAGGATATTTCGACTGCATATCGCTCCAGCCGATGTAGTTGATTTCCATTGTTGCGTTCAGATCCTTCTTCAGCTTGTCGTTCAATGCCTTCAATACGTCATTGAAACCAGCCGGAGCAGCTCCGAGCAGATAACCGGTGATTTTTGCTTCCTGCGAAAGGTCAATTGTGGATCCGGAAGGAGTCGCAGTAGACCCTTGAGCAGCAGTAGTCGCCGCTACTGCCGTATTAGGCTGCGCACCCTGCTGCGTCTGGCCGCATCCGGTCAGGACCGAGGACGCGATGAGTGTTATCGACATCATTAGACTTAAAACCTTGAGCCTTTTCATAGTAAATCCTCCTCTAATTATTCTTTATTAATATCCGGTTTCCCGGTATTAACCCTTAACAGACCCTAGAGTTATACCTTTGACAAAGTATTTCTGTACAAAGGGGTAAGCCAACAGTATCGGCCCTGTGGATATTACGGTAAGGGCAAGCTTCAGCGATTCCTGCGGAAGCACGACCGACGAAGCGTTTGCAACTACGTTCGAGGAAACATTCACGCTTGAAATTATGTTGTACAAAACATACTGAAGAGGAAACAACGTCTGTCTCTCAACGAACATCATCGGAGTCCACCAGTCGTTCCAATAGCCGAGCGCAGTAAACAGCCCGATGGATGCCAACGCCGGTTTCGATAGCGGAAGTATTATCCTGACGTATATCGTAAAGTCTCCCGCACCGTCTATCTTGGCGGATTCGTTCAATGAATCCGGTATGGAGCCGCGAATGAAATTTCTTAAAATCAGGACGTTCATGGCACTGAACATCGGGACCAGGAGCAGTACAAGCACAGTATTCTTCAGGTGGTAAACGCTTGACAATATGATGTAGTACGAAGCAAGACCGCCGTTGAACAATGTAGTGAAGTATATGAAAAACGCCAATCCGTTCCTATATCTGAGATCCTTCCGATACATTACATACGCCGCCATTGAAGAAATAAGCAGAGATACTGTCGTACCTACGATCGTAACAAACAGCGTTACGCCGTAAGCTCTCAAAATGGTTTCAGGTGACCTGAAAACCAGGGAATATGCATCGAATGATATCTGCCTCGGTATGATGGAGTAACCGAAATTGATGATGGAATTCTCCGAAGCAAATGAATTCACTATCAGTATGATAAATGGGAAGAGAGTGAATAATGCGATTATTCCTACTACTGCATATGAAATTGCTGCGAATGCTATCTGATCTTTTGCCTTTCTCATTTATTCACACCCCTTTTCAGAACAGCGCAGATTCACTGTCTACCTTTCTGACTATTGTATTGACTATCATGATTACGACAAAGCAGAGGATTGACTGGTAAAAGCCTGCAGCCGAAGCCATGCCGAAGTCCTGAGTACCCATAAGTGACCTGAATACCAGCGTATCTATGATATCTGTGGCATCCATCAGAAGTCCGTTGTTTCCTATCAGGTTGAAGAACATATCGAATTCGCCCCTCAATATCCTGCCGATGCCCAGCAGTACAAGCATTATCATGGTAGGCCTGAGCAGCGGGATCGTGATCCTGGCAATCTTCTGGAATGCGTTGCATCCGTCGATTGTCGCCGCTTCATAGCATTCCTGATCAATGCCCGATATAGCTGCCAGATAAAGTACGCTTCCGAAGCCGACCCATTTCCACAGATACATGATCGGCAGCAAAGCATACCAGCAGCCTGGGTTGCTGTAGATGTCGATGGGCTGCTGCCCGAAAGACTTCAAAATATTGTTGATAAGTCCGTAATCATAATTGAACAGGTTGTATACGAACGCTGAAACAACGACCCAGGAAATAAAGTAAGGAAGAAACATGAAAGACTGGGACAGCTTCTTAAAATACTTGTTCGACATTTCCGAGATCATAATGGCGACCATTATCGAAAACAGCGTATATACGGCCAAAAAAGTTATGTTGTATATAATGGTATTGGTTGTTACCTGCCAGGCTTTACCCGATGCAAAAAAGTACCTGAAATTGTCAAAACCGTTCCAGGGGCTGAACAAAATCCCCCCCCTGTAGTTGAAATCCTTAAAGGCTACTATTATGCCGCCCATAGGTATATAGGCAAAAAGTATATAGAACAAGGCTATAGGCAGAAACATGAGGTACAGTACCTTATTACGCGCTAGCTCATGAAAAAACCCTGCTTTACCCAATGGTTTCATAGTTTCACTCCCGATTATGTTTTATTTACACGCTAATGATACTTTTTTCATCCCTGTGATTGAACACAACAAAGCTACGATTTTCTTCGTAATATTATTTTCTTTTCTCATTAACTCACTGCAAATTATAGAACGTGTTATATAATGTTTAGGGAAAAATACTTATGTTATAATAAGTTAAAAATGGGATAAGGAGTTTGTTATGCTGAGGGTCATTATAGCGGATGATGAAATAACGACAAGGGAAAGCCTCAAGGAATACGTCGGCTGGGACGCTTTCGGAATAGACGAGGTGTTGACGGCGAAAGACGGCCTGGATGCACTGGAACTTGCTGAAAAAGGCAAACCCGATATACTGGTGACGGACGTCAGGATGCCGAAAATGGACGGGATAGCGCTTGCAACCAGTATAAGGGAACAGTATCCCGACTGCAGGATCATATTCATCAGCGGCTACTCCGACAAGGACTACCTAAAATCAGCCATACATCTCAAAGCAGTGAGCTATATAGAAAAACCGATAGATCTGGCTGAAGTCGAATCAGTAGTCGGCCAGGCGGTTGAGTTATATCAGGAGGAAGAAAGCCGGAAAAGGGACACAGAACGGCTTCAAAGCAGTCTAAAGCAGACAAGGCCGCTGATCCGCCAGGAAATTGTACTGCACCTGATAAAGGGAAATAAGGATATGGAAAAGCTGTCGGTCAAGTTCGACGATCCGACATTGGAACTCTCAAGGACCGGAATTTTCAGATGCTGCTGTATAAAGCTCAATTGGAAACCCGATGCGGACGAAAAGGCAAAAAGCAATTCAAGATATAGAATACTCGAATTATTCGACGACAGCGAATTCATTCAGCAGCCTTCGGTCATAGCGGGCATTACACCCGAGGATACGGTTGTGCTCATCCTGTCGGGCCAACTGGCAAAAAGCCCGGATACGTCAGGTTTGCCGGAAACTGTCCTGAAAAGGATAAATACGCTTGCGGGCGGCACATTCTCTGTTTCGCTCGGTATCGGAATGGAAGTCAACACCATAGCCGAGCTTGCCCAAACCTACAGACAGGCGGCAACTTCGCTCAACATGCAGTTTTACTACGGGAGCAACAGGATCTATTATTACAGCGGCAGTTTGAATAAAAAGTTTACAACGGAAAAGAACCTTTTTCCCGACTTTCAAAAATACCTTAAAAAGGATGATATGAGGGGCGCCCTGGAACTTGTTAAAAACCTCACTCTAAGCATCCGGGCAACCGGTGATCCGGAGATCGACCGTATCAAGAATATTTATTTCAACCTGCTGCTGCTCGTATTCGAAGCTGCGCGCGACAGAAACCTGATCGAACCGGTCGACGAAAACGACAGAACATATATCTGGCAGGAGATAGACAATATAGGCAGTCTATCGAAATGTTCCGACTATATAGGCACCAGCATAACCGCAGTCTTCAGCAAGCTGGACAATTCGGACAGCGTTAAAAGAAAAGTTTATGAAATAACAAAATATATAAAGGAGAACTTCCATAACAAGGATCTCTCGATACAGAAGATCGCAGACAACGTCCATTTCAGCCAGACATACCTCTGCTCCTTTTTCAAGAAATCGACGGGCAATACTCTGAACGAATACATTACGGACATCAGGATCGAAAAGGCCAAGGAACTGCTTAAGGACAACAGTATAAAGCTTTATGAAATGGCTTTGAGTATAGGTTTCACAGATTCCAACTACTTTTCGACGCTATTCAAGAAGGTAGTGGGATGTTCACCATCTGAATACAGGGAAAAATACAGATTATGATAAGAAGGTTTTTTATCTGGATAAATGACAGGAGCATTCGTTACAAGCTTTTTATAACCTATCTGGCATTGATAACGCTCCCCATATGCCTTTTCCTTGTCATCAACATGTACTATACCACTTACAAGTCCGAACAGCAGACGCTGTATTCGCTTCAGCAGGTACAGAGCCAGACGAAATCCTTTCTTGAATTCAAGGCGGAATCAGCTAAAAATATGCTCGATATGCTTGTGCTGAACGATACGCTGATGGAGATCGCAACAAAAGACAAGGAATATTACGCAGAAAACATAGGCTACTGGATAAACGACAGCGCAAGGCTGACAAAGATATTCTACGTAAGTCAGTTCAACCCTGATTTAACCGGCATGACATTTTATATGAGGAGCGGGCTTGCATCCCTCGCCGAGACGGATGAGTACAAAAAACTGAGCGGCGTCGAAGGTACGGAATGGTTCAAAAACCTTATAGGCAGCGGCAACAGGATCCAATGGATAAAAGAGCCGGCGGATACAACCGCAGGGACAGCAGAAAGAATATCGGCAGTCAAGGGTATTGTGAACGCGCAGGACATAAACACCATATCGGGTGTGATCAGGCTGGATATACCGGTCAGTATTCTGAGCACTGCGCTTGATCGATCGCTGCTTACGAAATCGACTTCATCCTACCTCGTCAACAGCAATAACGAAATAATCTGTTCGTCACTGCCAGGCACTGAAGCCGATATATCCGGATACCTGGAAAGTATTTTGAGTAAAAATCCCGCTGGCGGGTGGGTCCGTGAAAAAATATCGGACAAGGAATACCTGCTCGAAACCCAGCAGATAAAGAATACCGACTGGAGGCTCATTACGGCTGTGCCGTACAAGGATATCAGGATGGTAAGCGAGACGACCAGGAACCAGATGCTCCTCATACTGCTTATCGTCGCTCCCCTGACGCTGCCGCTTTCATTTATAGTCTCGGCCTCGGCTACAAAACGTATAAGAAAGCTCATATCGCATATGGGAAAAGCTGTGAACGGCGATTTCAACATCAGCATACTACCTTCCAGCAATGATGAAATAGGCCAGCTCACAAGAAATTTCAACTATATGCTTACAAAAATATCCATGTTGATCGACGAAAAGTTTGAAATTGGACAGGAACTGAAAAGCCTGGAGCTTAAGTCTCTGCAGGCGCAGATAAACCCTCACTTCCTGTATAACACGCTCGATCTCATCGACTGGATCTCCATCAAAAACAACTCTCCGGAAGCGAGCCGCCTGGTAAAGTCGCTCAGCAGGTTTTACAAGCTCAGCCTCAGCAACGGCAGGGATATAGTAACGATCAGGAACGAGATCGAACATGTGAAAGCGTACGTACAGATACAAAACATGCGGTTCGAGGACAAGATCAGGCTCGTGGTGGATATCCCCGAGGATATTTATAACTACTCCATACCGAAGATCATCCTGCAGCCGCTGGTGGAAAATTCGATAATACACGGAATACTTGAAAATGCCGGAGAAGAAGGCATGATTAAAATAACCGGCAAATTCTCGGGAGAGGATATAATCCTGAGCGTACACGACGACGGTGCGGGCATGTCCGAGGAAATACTCAGCGATATCCCTGCGGGCGTAGAATCGAAGGAATCCCATGGCTACGGCGTAAGGAACATAGACGAAAGACTCAAGCTGTATTTCGGAAAAGAATACGGCCTGTCATACAACAGTGAAGAAAATATCGGGACTACCGTCGAAATAAGGATCAAAGCGATCCTTGCCGAATAATACGCGTACCTGCCATAGCGAGCCGGCGGAGCATCCGCTACGAATAGTCGTTCTTGCGCCGGCAGGCCCCTGAACTTCCCGCTTCTGATGAAATGTTGACCAAAACCGCCGTCACGTTATTTCTGCAGGCTGCCGAGAAAAGCGTCTATCTGCTTTTGCTGTTCCCTTATGATCCTATCGTTTCCGGCAGTTTTGTAGCTTTCTATCAGTTTCTTTACGTCTTCCTCCGTATTATCGGTGAACCCTAGTACGATGACTTTGTAATCAGTCTTCCAGAGACTTGTGACAGCCTCCATCTCGTTTTTCACATTACTGTCGTCAAATTCGAAGCTCTGAACGGGATTCAAATATGCCACCTTTTCCCATGCGCTCCGGATCTCATCATAATTCGGGATGCCGCCTTCCACATGCTTGATGAACCTGTCGTCTCTCCAGCCCCAGTTGCTGTTGTTGTCAATAGGATATTTCGCTGTTTCAAGCAGCGGCTTGATATTACCATCCGTAGTTTTCTCATAGTGGACGCCTTCTATCCCATAAGTCACAAGGTCCACGTAGCGCTCGTCATTTCTTACGCGGTCCAGGAACATAAGCGCCCTTTCAGGATTTTTGCTGTTGACGTTGATTCCCATGCCGTTCTGTATATAGGGCTTGATAGCTACGCCCCCGCCGTTCATGCCGTCGTATACCCTGATATCCCATTCCGGGTGCATGATGGACAGAGAAGAATAAACCCCGTTTGCCGTGGAGAGGTTCATTATCGCAGATGCGCTTCTGCCGTTTATGAAGGATTCTTTCACGGTCATTTTGTTCACAAGTGCACTTCCGGACCAGTAGCCCCTTTCTTTCCATACCTTCATTTTCTTTGTGAAATCGAGAAATTGGGGTGTTTCGATAATGTTAGCAACCCTGCCCGGATCGGTGTCGGTCAAATTATAAAAATGGTTCAGCTGCTGCGGTTCAAGGTAATCAAGATTGTTGGGAACCAGGACTTCAAACCTCAATAATATGTCGAAATCCATATCCGAACCTATATCGAGCGGTACGAGCCGCTTTTCGTTTCTTGCGACCGCATCGAGATATTCCTCGAAATCCTTTTCACTGCTGATCGCACTGATGCCATACTTGTCCATAAGGTCTCCCCGGACCAGATAAACGTAGGAGTTCAGTTCCTTATAATTCATAGGGAGCATGTAAACCTTGCCGTTGACCTTTGCCTGCTCCCACGCTTCGGGATACATGGAAGCCGAAGTCATCGGCGCGTATTTCGCGAGCATGTCGCGGGTTATTTCAAGGAATCCCCCTTTGGCAGCCTGATTGTTATAGCAACACCAGTTGGCCGTGAATATAAGGTCGTAATTATCCCCCGAGGCAAATGCCAGAGGGTATTTCTGCATGTAGTCGCCCCAGCCCATAAATCGTATTTTTACCGTAGCGTTGATATCATTCCTGAGAAGCTTGTTGACCTGTTCATATACGAGATCGAAATCGTCGGACTTGTCGCCGACGAGGTACATACTGAGTTCGACGGGATCAGATACGTCTGTATTGGCGCTTCCGTCAGTTATGTAACTTCCTTCCCCAGTCCCGGTCTGCCCTGACGTACTCTCTCCGGACTGTTGTCCCGTACCGCTGCAGCCTGCGAACGAAATAGAGAGAAGGAAGGTCAGAGTAACTAACAGAGCAAGCTTTTTCACCATATTCTCCATTGAAATCCTCCCCGCAGGTCCAAAAATTCGGATACAGAACCACAGGCACAGCGCACGCCTTATGTGGACAAAATTATTATACTATATTATACTGATGTCATGATAAATGTAATTAAAAATTATTTGATGGAATTCATCAATAATCTTAATTTCAGAACCAAACTGATGTTTACATATTTCATTTTCATCATAATTCCTCTGGGCTTGTTAACTTTTATATCTTTCGGCCAGGTATCCAAGACTATTGAGGGATTGGTGCTTTATTCGGCAAAGCAAAATTTCGGACAGACCTTCTCTTTCATCGATTATAAAATAGGAAAAATCATCGACACCTCCGACATCATTTCAGTTGACCGAAATCTGACCGACATATTGACAAAGCCCCTTTCAGACTACGGCTACTCCCAGCAGATCAGGGACGCCCAGGATCTCAGCACGCTGTACCTCACCCCGTACCAGAACGATAAAGACATTTACAGGGTAAGGCTTTATGTCCGGGACAAGCTGATATACGCAAGCGAGCATGTAAATCTCTTCGGGATGTCGGAAATAACGGATTCCCAATGGTACAAGCTACTGGTCTCACGGAAGGAGAAAATCCTCTGGTGCCCGAGTTATTATTTCAATAGTGAAAGCGGCAGTGACGTTCCTGTTGTATCAGCGGCCAGAATGATCCGTGACCCCAACAATTACAGCAGGATTATCGGCGTTTTCAGGCTCGATATGGATGAGCAGGATCTGAGGGATATAGTAAAAAAGGCCAATATAACGCAAAAAGGAGTAGCATACCTGCAAAACACGGAAGGCAAGATAATTACGAGCTCGGACTACGATGCGATGAAAAAGCTTCAGGTCGATCCCGCCTTCAGTATAGAGCGCTCAAAAAAGGAGAATGCATGGCAGGAAACCACGCTGAACGGCAGCAGGCTGCTTGTCGGCAGCCGCAAAGTCCAGGGAACCGACTGGATGCTGGTTTCGATCATACCATACGAAGAGATACTCTCGGCCGGCAACACGATACGCAAACAGATGCTCGCCCTCCTGTTCGTACTGGCAACTGTCGCCTATATAATGGCTTATTATATCTCGGGTTCAAATACCAAAAGGATAAGGCAGCTCATAAGGAAAATGCGGAAAGCCCAAAAGGGAGATCTCGAAATGATAAAGCTTTCCCCCAGCAGGGATGAAATAGGCGAGTTGATGGAAAACTTCAATTTCATGATACAGAAAATAGAAGTGTTGATAAAGGATCAGTATAAATCGGGGCAGGAGATAAAGACCGCCGAACTGAAGGCCTTGCAGGCACAGATAAACCCACATTTTTTGTATAACACACTCGACCTGATCAACTGGACTGCAATAAAAAACAAAGTGCCCGAAATATCCTCCCTGGTCAAGTCCCTGTCCATGTTCTACAAGCTCAGCCTCAACAAGGGAAGGGACATAGTGTCCATATCGGATGAGCTCGAACATGTGAAGCTTTATGTCGATATCCAGAACAGAAGATTCGAGAACAGGATCTCACTGCATATCAACGTAGACGAGGAAATACTCGGCTATTACATCCTGAAAACCATACTCCAGCCCATAGTTGAAAATTCCATAATGCACGGCATCCTTGAAAAGGAAGACAAATCAGGCAATATAAACATTACAGGAATGCAGGCCTCCGGCTCGATCATTTTAAAAGTGCACGACGACGGCATCGGAATGGATAAAGAGACTATCGAAGATATACTCAACTCCGCATCCGATGAAAACCACGGCTACGGAGTCAGGAACATCAACAACAGACTAAGTCTATACTATGGCCAGGAATACGGCCTCACGTACAGGAGCGAGTCCGGGCTCGGCACCGGAGTCGAAATCCGGATACCGGCGGTAAATGAACCGCAGGAGGAAGAGGGATAAACTTATTTTTATCCATATTTTTCACACTCCCACTTTCTCTCCAATATAAAACACGGCTCCGCTATCAGAAATATACGTCGGAAAACTCCACTGCAACCGCCTGTCGTGGTATATCGCGACAACAATATCGTGCAGTATCGTTGAGAGGTATTCCATTCAAATACTAGCGGCCCTTGATGGTCGTCCTTCCCGTGTCGGGATAAGCCGGCACAAACATCAGGTCGTGGGATCTACGGCCTACGACCCGGACGTCTCCGCTTATTCCGGAAAAGTCTAAGTCGTTATAAATCATGACTGCCGTTGCTGTTGAATCCCTCGAAAACTTCACAGCCGCATCCAGTGCGCCTGTGAAGTTATCCGCGGTTATTGCCGGCTATATTACAGAAATTTATATACGGTAGTATACCTGTATTCATCCCCGGCCTTTAGTACAGGCGATGGGAAATGCTTATGCTTCATGGCATTGGGGAAATACTGCGTCTCCAGGCACAGTCCGCTTCTCTTGTTATATACGGCGCCGCCCTTGCCTTTCGAGCCTTTGAGGAAATTACCGGAATAAAACTGTATTCCGGGCTTGTCAGTATATACCTCCATCCGGCGCCCCGATTCAGGGTCATACAGCTCGGCTGCAAGTTCCGGTTTATTGCCGCTTCCCTTCAGGATCCAGTTATGATCGTAACCCCTGCCGCATACTATCTGTTCGTCAGGGCTGTCTATGCCTTTGCCTACCGGCGTCAAAACCGTGAAATCCATCGGCGTGCCTTTAACGTCCCTGATCTCGCCGGTAGGTATACCCTCGCCATCGATGACCGTGTACTTGTCGGCGTTTATTTTGATTTGGTGATTCAGTATGCTTCCATGCTCGTGGCCCGACAGGTCGAAGTATGTATGGTTGGTGAGATTTACGACAGTATCCTTGTCCGACACCGCGTAATACTCCAGCTTCAGTTCGTTTGCTTCCGTCAGGGTGTATACAACCGTGACGTCAAGATTCCCCGGATAGTTTTCCTCCCCGTCGGGACTCCTGTATTTCAGCTGAAGCGCCTGTCCATCAGGCCCGCTAATTATCTCAGACTGCCAGACGACCTTGTCAAAGCCTTTGACTCCGCCGTGCAGATGGTTCCTGCCGTCATTTTTCGCCAGGTGATAAACTTTACCATTAAGCTCGAATTCAGCGTCCTCAATTCTGTTTGCGTGCCTGCCGACAAGCGCTCCGAGGAAAACATCCCCTTCGAAGTACTGCTCGAGCGTGTCATATCCCAATACAACGTCGGCAATTTTCCCGTTTTTATCAGGAACCTCCAGCGACACTACGGTACCCCCGTAATCGATGATTCTGGCCTTCATACCGGATGAATTGGCCAAAGTATGGATATGTACCTGCTTACCGTCCTTCATGCTGCCATAATAATTCTTTTCGATACTCATAAGCATCTCTCCGTTCCGGGCAAGATTTTCTTAAGGGTTCTTAAAACAATAATGCACGATTTTAAGCGAGGGATTTTTCTATAGTGCAAGGCGGAGGAAAGCGCAATAATCGCTTTATTGCAATTGACGACAACGCAGCAATATAGGAAAATAGCCGCTTCAAACCGGGAGTTATTGTCTTAAGAGCCCTAAACCATTATAGCACAATTTGCCGGAAACAAGGAGCTTTTATACTATTTCTCCGATACTTTTACATCATAGCCGGGCCACTCGACCGACAGCAGCGCATACAGAAATTCATCCCACCAGATCGGTTCCCCGGACGTGGTTTTCTTTATCGAGGCACAACGCAGCGAGCGGCCTTCCTGTCTCATACCGAGGCGATCGAGCAGCTTCCATGAAGCTTTGTTCTCAGGACTGCATTTTGCAATAACACGGTGTATGCCCATTAACCTGAAAGCATATTCGAGTACCGCCTTGCAGGCTTCGGTGGCATAGCCGTTTCCATAATAATCATTATTGAATATATAGCCGAGCATCCATGTATTGAAGGCTTCAGGCTGTTCCTTGCCAAGGTATACGTGGCCGATCATTTTACCTGTGCTCTTTAGCTCGCAGGCCCAGAAATTATTTCCCCGGGAAAGTTCGACGGCCGCCATCCTCATACCTTCGTCGCTGGTGTCCCATGCGCTTTCGAACCGCATCACCTCTTCGCGTGAAAGGTATTCCTGCAGATCTTTCCAGTCTTCAGCCTTGAAATTTCTGACCAAAAGCCTGTCAGTCTCAATTGTTATCATCTGCAATCCTCCATTTGCCGATCCGGCTAAATGCTTTACAGCTGCAACATGCAGCATCACTTACTTTGCGACATGTCAACGCCGGTCACAACAGCGTCTTCGCTGCTTAACCGCCGCGCATGGTTACGTTCATCGCCTTACACCTCACTTATATAGATATCGGGTTATGGCTTGATCGTTATGCATGGCATTATTATCCGACTCACCGCCATATTACTTATCTTCGTCCTGTACGAGTTTTTTCTCCTCCTGCCTGCGCTTTTTCTTGTCCTTCATGTCATTTTCCTGCACTCTTGTCCTGGGATTGATATCCCAGCTGTTACGGATCTGCTTTATAAAATCGAAAGTCGTTTTATTCTTTTTCTTCATACGCCAACACCCTGCTCCTTTAAAACCTCCGCCTCTGCTATTGCAGCCCTACTATTACGTCCTCTGCACTGCTGCAATCGCAATTGTTTATACCGCTGTCATTTATGCCGCGTCTGCCTCGTCTGCCGCGCTTGTGCCGATATCCTGCCGCAAAAAACACAAACCTACAGGTAAAAAACCTGCAGGTTTATAGTGTTCTGCAATAATTAAATTATATGGGCGATTCCAGGATTAGTCAATCGGAACGCATTTTTATAGCTATTCTTTACACTTCTGCCGCCCCATACCTTTTGCCATAGGCTGTCGCTTTGCGCTCCGTTTCCTTACCGTTTCCTTAGCGTTTCATTACTTTCTGCATCTGATACGATTCCTCGTACTTATTACCGGGATTCTCTATCCTGACTATACTGAAACCGCATTTATTTACATAAAAATTATGGTTCCTTTTGGAGAACCCCGGCGTCTCCGTCCTCCACATCACCGTTTCAGGATATTTTTTCTCTATATATTCCCAAACAGTTGTACCAAGACCTTTGTCCTGGAGATCGGGGTCAATAAAAATATTCCCCAGAAAGTTGACCCTGTCCGGGTTTATCCAGACAATGACAGCACCGATGGGCTTTCCGTCCATGGATATTTTATAAGCGTGGGATTTCGGGTTCAAAGCATACTTGCGCAGGAAATCCCCGTTATCATATCCGTCGGGCCCGCCCTCCGGTTCGCTGAGATGTCTCCTCGAATCTTCATCAAATGCCCTTTTCATAACAGGTGTAAGGATATCTACATCTGTCTTCTTAAAAGTTTCGAAATTCAGCCCCCTGTATGTTTCCATAATTCAAGTTATCCTCACTTTCTCGTATATTTAAATCACTTCCGCGGCTTGATCGACATATGGAGCAGCATATCCGTTTCCATGCCTATTTCAGGCCTGTCGAGCAGGTATTCTTCAAAGAACCAGTGGTCACCGAAAGTGTAATCCTTGTTTTTCGAGGTCCATTTAATGAATTCACCCCAGGCCATCCCGTTATATTTGTATTTTGACTTCATCACAGCATATTCCCCGCCTTTGAATTCCTCCGCCGCAATCGCAGTGTCACCCGTTTCGAAGGCTTTGTCTACAGTAACGCACATTTTGAAGATGAAGTCGTCGTAACCGATCCTCTGCTGGTTGTAATAAGCGAAGAATCTATGGCGCTTTCCATCGCTGAACAATCCCTTTTCATCAGCCCATTTCAACAGGTAGCCACGGGCTTTGTCTGCCGCATCCTTTCCCGTAGCAGTATAAACCGCCGTCCACATGGGCTCTTCGATTTCATAGGTTTTTTAGAAATCCGCACTGTTTCTTTCAGCTATCGGCATGTATAAGTCGATGCCGCCATTGTGTCGGAATTCGTCATCAAAGCCAAGATGTTCTTCCAGCCACTGATGCCCGCCGTAGATATATTTGCTGTCCTCCAGCCAGTTGTTGAAGCGCTGCCAGGTTTTCATTATCTCATCGCCGAAATCTCCGTCCTTTTCACGCCTGACGCCGGTGACCGCATAAAGCCCGCCTTCGAGCATTTTTACCTTTACCTTCTCGTCATTTACCTCGACATCGTCACCTATCGTAACACACACCTCATAACCGTATTCAGTCTGGTCCGGAGACGACGGGCTCGGGTTGTTGTAACCGAATACGCGGAAATTACGGTCATCCGCCTTAAGTCCGGATCTGTTGAGCCAGCCTGCCACAACCGCGAACGCTTTCGACTCGGGATCCCTCCCGAAATGGCAATAGTATGCGACTCTTGCAGGCTCAAGTCTTTTCAGCACCTTTATATCAGGGTACTTTTCCAGCAGCTTCTTATCCTGGACTTCGAAATATTTGTCCATTATACTCATCCTTTCAAAATAATACTTCTGGTTCTTTTTCCTGAACTCACTGGGCAAATATCCGGTGATCCTTCGAAAGGCTCTTGAGAACGCATCCCCGCTTTCAAAGCCATATTTCACGGCAAGATCGACTATACAGCTTCCGCCGGAGGTCAGTTCCTCCGCAGCAAGACTTATCCTGCGGAGCCTGACATACTCCTTGACAGTAAAGCCGGCCAGCGCAAAAAACATCCTGTAGAAATTCGACAGTGACATCATTGCCTCGCGTGCCGCGCCGCCGGGGTCGATTTCCTCCTCGAGCCTGTTTTCGATGTAATCGATGGATCTCTGTATGCTTTCGTAATAGTTCAAGGCCGGAGCACTCCTGTTATCTTAAGATAAGTAAATCTTACCATAATAACTTCATATAAGACCGACTTTTTTTCCAAAATTAAAGCGGCAGTAAAAATACGCCTTCCAAATGTCAGATTCTTTGAGGTTGTCTTGAATTATGTAAATATAAGTCGACAAATATTATTGTCTTAGTTTATATCAACCATTTCCATTTAGGATAACCTATTGAATGTATTACCTATTTGTTATTTATCCATAATTTGTAGGGCTACATAATATAACCTCCCTGCTTGCTTGTAGATTGATATATTTATATTTGAATATATGGTAAATAATTGATATCATAAAAGCATACTTGTTTTAAAGTGTGTATAATAGACTATTCATATACTGCGAGGTAAATAATGATAAAGATGATAATAACGGATTTAGATAATACACTTCTGCGAGGTGATAAATCTATTTCTGAATATACTATTTCCACACTTATGAAATACCAGGATAAAGGGATTAAGATTGCTTTTGCTACTGCGAGGTCAACACAAGCCTCGTCAAGATTTCTTGACCAGTTTACTCCCGATGTATTTATTGGATATGGGGGGGCAGTATCATTTGCAGGGGAAGAAATAATTTCTCGTTTTGATATTCCCGCTAATATTTCTTCTCAACTAATAAATGAATGCTTGCAGGAGCCTGAGATTCCATATGTTCACGCAATAAATGAATCCGTTGCTTATACCAATAGAATAGATTCGTCAGATACAAATTCATCCCATTATAAATATTTTGATTTTTCGTTACATAACAATATAAGTTATTTAAAAATATCATTAGTCACAACTAATCCCCACATTGTTGAACGTATAGCATCAAATTATCCAATGCTCGACATGTTGCGTTATACTGGCGAAAATCTATATAGATTTGCTAATCGTAACGCTGTAAAGTGGAATGCGGTTAAGGCTGTCGCCGAATATTATAATATTAATACAGATATGGTTGTGGCTTTCGGTGACGATAAAAATGATTTAGAAATGATAAAGAATTGCGGTGTTGGCGTTGCGGTAGAAAATGCCATCGAAGAAGTTAAGTCGGTTGCTAAATACATATGTGGCATTAACGACAATGACGGCGTTGCAAAATGGTTAGAAGAACGCATATCATAAGCATAATCCGAGGAGCGGTAAATCGCAGTTTTTTATTAAATGTGCAACTGTAACAAATCCATATTACATACTCGTT
>JAEYOM010000035.1 GCA_023411715.1 Bacillota bacterium
GATCAGCGGGATCCCGTTCTCATGTGCGATTTTAGCGACCGCTTCAATGTCGACGATGTTGATGCCGGGGTTTCCGATGGTCTCAATATATAGCGCCTTAGTCTTTTCATTAATTGCTTTCCTGAAATTCTCCGGGTCGTCCGGATCGACGAAAGTGGTTTTGATGCCAAGCTTCGGAAGCGTTACGGAAAACAGATTGTAAGTCCCGCCATACAGAGTGCTTGCTGAAACGATCTCGTCGCCCGCGCCTGCAATGTTGAGTACCGAATAGGTTATTGCCGCGGAACCCGATGCGACGGCAAGCGCTCCTACGCCCCCCTCAAGTGCGGCTATCCTCTGCTCAAAGACGTCGCTTGTTGGGTTCATTATTCTGGTATAGATATTGCCGGGCTCCTTTAGTGAAAACAGGTTTGCGCCATGCTCAGTATCCCTGAATACGTAAGAAGTGGTCTGGTAGATCGGAACAGCTCTCGAGCCTGTAGTCGGATCCGGTTTTTGCCCCGCATGTACCTGCAATGTATCAAAACCCAATTTTCTCTCGCTCATAGTTAGTCTCCTTTATACTTTATTTCTCTGATGATATCTGCCTTCATTGACCTTACTGTAATTCAGCAAAGTATACATATATACTTAGTCGGCTTTGTAATATAAAAATCATATGAAATACATTTCATTATTGACACCCTCCCTTTTTCTGTAATCGAGCAGCAGATCCTCCAAGGTTATTGAATCGACAACTTTGTTCAGGCATTCGTTCATCCTGTCCCAGACTTTATCCTTTATGCATCCGATAACGAGATTCCCGGCTGCATTTTCCTTTTCTTCATCTACCACAGAAAGATCTCCCTCGAGCGCCCTGAGTATTGCCCCAACTGTTGTTTTGGATGGCTGCTGCGCCAGTATATAGCCTCCCTGCGCGCCTTTTACGCTTTTTACGAGACCTGCCTTTCTTAAAACTGAAAAGACCTGCTCAAGATAATTTTCGGATATCTCCTGCCGTTCGGCTATATTATAAAGTGAGACATGATCGCCGGCTGAATTGATAGCCAGGTCCAGCATTGCCCTAAGTCCATACCTACCCTTTGTCGATAATTTCATATTTCAGCCCCTTTGTTATGTGACCGATGTTAAATATAATTTATTACAATTCCTATATGTTATATAGTAATTGTATTTTTTTGCTTTGTCAATATCAAACAATAATTTTCCCTTATCCAAAATTTTAATGTGTGCGATATGAATAATATGCAGTGATTTATTCCTCATCCGGTAATACTATAAAAACATGACACTGTCAGACGCAGGAATGAGCCTGGGAAAGTGAGCAGATGTAACGATGAAGAACAAGACAGCTATCCTGATAGGCGATAACGAGAAAATGAAATATCATCCGCTCAGCGGCCCGGACAGGGAGCTTTTGGACATACTCGACGAGTTTGAGCTAGAGATCACGGAAGATTATGAAAGGTTCAGGGAGGAAAGTCTGAAAGCCTTCGACCTCTGCATTTCATTAACGGATTGCTGGGACGACAAGCTGAGTGATGAACAGGCAGTCGGTCTTTTGTCATATGTTGCCCACGGCGGGGGGCTCCTGTCCATGCATAACGGTATCTCTCTAAGCGGGCGCTATGAGCTTGCCCAGCTGCATGGCGGCAAATTCTCGGGGCACCCGGAGCAGAAGGTGCTGACTTATTCTCCTGCCTTCCCCGGTCACGTCATTACGGACGGTATAAAAAGCTTCTCGGTCCTCGAGGAGCCATACATGTTTGAAATGGACAATTTCGCAGATACGTCGATACTGCTCGAATACGAATCCGAAGGCAGGAAGTGGCCGGCCGCATGGGCCCATGTCTACGGCATGGGAAGAGTCGTGTACGTATCGCCGGGGCACAACCTCGAAACCTTCCTCGATCCGGTCTACAGAAAACTTATAGGCAGAAGCGCAGCGTGGGCGGTAGGATACAAATAAATTAACGCCTGCCGCGCAGTTTGAAATACTTTCTGACAAGCCACAGTGCCGGACGGATTACGCGTGGCTCCATATCGGCGGATACCTCTTTGAGTTTCTCCCTGATAGGAAGGTGCTGAGGGCATACTTTTTCGCACTTTCCGCATTGCTTGCACAAGGAGGCATACGAAGGCCTGCCCCCGTAAAGTCCACCCGCGAACGCAAGGTACTGAAGCTGCGCATGTTTTGCATTGAAAAAATGCCTGGTATTGTAATAGCTGAAGCAGAACGGAATATCCACACCGGCGGGACATGGCATACAATAGCCGCAGCCTGTGCAGCCGACACGCATCAGCCTGTAAAATTCATGTCTGACTTTATCGTACAGCGTGAGCTCTTCCGGAGAAAGTGAACCGGGCGCGATCTCATCCGCCAGTTTTGTATTTTCTTCTATCTGGGCCTCTTCGCCCATACCCGAAAGTACGACCGAAACGCCGGGCTGGTTCCAAAGCCATCGGAACGCCCAATCCACAGACGTTCTTTTTGTACCGGCCATTTCCCATATCTCCTGGATCTCTTGCGGCATCCTGCCTGCGAGCTTTCCGCCCCTCAAGGGCTCCATTATTACAACGCCTATCCCTTTGGAAGCGGCGTATTCCAGACCTTCCCTCCCGGCCTGGAAATGCTCGTCAATATAATTGTATTGCATCTGGCACATATCCCAGGAGTAATCATCTATTATGGCTTTGAAATCCTCTTTGTCGCCGTGGAACGAGAACCCGAACCATCGGATCCTGCCATCCTTTTTGGCCTGCTCGGCAAACTCCCGCACACCAAGCCTTTTAAGCCTCTCCCAGCACTCGAAATCGTTTACGGCATGGAGAAGGTAATAATCTATGTGATCCGTCCTGAGCTTTTTAAGCTGCTTTTCGAGGATCTCTTCCATATCGTTTCTTGAATTGACCATGAACAGCGGCAGCTTGGTCGCGATCCTTATCCTGTCCCTGTAGCCTTCGGCTAATATATCGCCGAGGATCGTTTCACTTCTCCCGCCATGGTATATCCAGGCCGTATCGAAGTAGGTGACTCCGCTTTCTATTGCCTGGATTATCTGGCGTCGCGTCCGTTCCTCGTCTATTCTGCCGTTTTTCTGAGGAAAACGCATGCAGCCGTACCCCAGAATCGAAACATTATCGCCTGTTTTGCCCATTTGCCTGTATAGCATGGATATTGAGCCCCTTTTTACCCATAGGATCGATTTTTAGTTTGTCTGAACTATAGTTATGCTTTCTGTAGTCAGATGCTGGTTGTCCAAGGTCAGATCGATCTCATAGACGCCCGCTTTGGGAAATTGTATATTCGCCAGCTCGACCAGTATATTGGCCGACCTGTTGGACGAGCTGACCTCTATTTCGCCTGTCAGCGGATTTATAATGTCTTTTCCGTCATCATCTATGAAATTGATCCTGAATGAATGCTTTCCCAACTCCGAACGGTGGAATTCAATATTCGCAACAAATGTAAATCTGGGATGCTGGCATGGAAATTTGGCTGTGTTGATATTCCTGAAGATACCAAGAACATTCAGATTCCCAGTCTGCGATATATTTGCGCCATCACATACGAATGAATATTTGCAAAGCATATAACGACCTCCCCTAATAAGCCATAAAGTCTTTGTAACGCATCTCGCCTCGTTATTCCCATTGTATCAGCAGCAAGGAATAAGTCAACCTGAACGGTCCCTGATATTATCCACGATAACTTTTTCCGGCATCCTGACCGCTGTCAGGATACCTGTTTCGAAACATCCCGTGTCGATATTTATGGTATTGTTCCTCCAAACTGCTTCATCAACGATCGAGTGCCCGTATATGACTGTCAGTCCCCCACTGTAGGAGGAAGCCCAGTCGAGCCGTTCCGGTTTTCCGTCGGGAAGCTTTTTCCCCGTGATATCGCCGTAAATCGTCAATGACCTTATCTTTCCGATCCTTTTCTGATCACGCGTTTCGATATCCTGGAATTCCTCCTTCAAACCTGCATGCGCGACCAGGCAGAAGTCACTGCAAAGTATGACGTACGGGAGGCCTGTGATGAACCTCTTCACTCTATTAATAAATTCCTCCCCCTCCCCCCGGATCGCGTATAGCGTTTCCATTACCTCTTCCTTTGCAGGTGTGTTCTTGACAAGCTTTTGCAGTATTTTCTCCTCATGATTGCCGCGCACGGATAAAGCGAATCCTGCTTCAACGGCACCCATCGCAAGCCTCAGCACCCTGACAGGCTCAGGCCCCCTGTCGGTAAAATCGCCAAGGAATATCAGCCTGCGGCCATCAGGAACACCTCTGATCCTCCCCTGTCCCGGATCGACAGGATAACCGAGCTTATCCAAAAGCTCCGTCAATTCCCTGTAACAGCCATGTATATCTCCAATGGCATCGAAATAATGTAAATCGACTTTCCGATATAAACCGGACATCATATACCACCTTTTCGAAATCTGAAAAGAGCCTAAAGGCCGAACAATTGTCCGTCGGTTGACAGGCTTCGTTCAAAGCGATCCAGGCTCTTTTCTCTAAACTTTCTTATTATTAAAGAAGATTTACATCGTAGTTCTCTGCCCCTGGGATCCTCACTGAGTACCGCCCTGCTGACCCTGCTGGCCGCCCTGCTGACCCTGCTGGCCGCCCTGTTTCATGTTCATACCGGAAATTATCTGGGGTATCTTGTCTGTGAGCTGGTTGCCTGCAGCACTGACAGGAAGCAGTGTGACATTGTCCTTTGACTTATCGATTACAATGACAGCTTCCGTGAACAGTTTGGCTCCCAGGCCCATTGCTCCGCCGGCCATCTTGCCCGCCATACTGCCGAAAGCAGTTCCTCCCGCAGTTCCGGTACTCCCGGGTTGTGCTTTGCTTGCCGAATTACCTCCTCCGAATCCCAGAGTTACGGAAACCACAGGCAGGAAGGTCATGTCATCATGTACTACGGGTTTTCCGATCACGCCCTCATTCTGCGTAAAATTCTCGAGGTTACTGAAAAGCATGTCTACATTCTGATTCAATGTGTCTGTCGTGTTTTGATCCATTTTTCGTTCCTCCTTTAATTAGTTGACTTGTTAATCTCATGATATATTATCTTCAAGATTGCTTGCCCGGGAGCTGATATACAACCTTATTACCGGCTGCCTGCTTTCCCTTTAAGGTAATTCAATATGGTATGGCCGATATTTACGTTGGCCGCGGCATCCAAGCGGATATAATCCTCGTCGGTAACAAAGTCGGGATTATGTCTCAGTTCCGCAAAATCGGCAAGTCTCGACGCCGCATTTATGGAGCCGCAGGTTATTCCAGTTATATAGGGATCCCTGAAGCCGTAATCTATATCCATACGGATTTCGGAGGTGCTTGCAGCCTTGATTATGCCAGTCCCGCGGCTGGTCTGCGGGCGCGTATTTATCCGGCTTCCATACACTTTCTTTTTGAAAAGGCAGACCGTTAACAGCGGCGTAGCCACACTTCCCTCAGCTGTGATCTTTATGAAGGGATACAGCCAGAACACTACTAACTTTATGTCTTCCTTTTTCGTATCCAGCGTAAACGCAATTTTTAAAGCAACGGCAAAGACAAGCACTACCGCAAACAGTAAAATCAACAGCAAAACGTAAAGAAAGCCCATCCTGCACCTCCGAAGTCCAGATCTCCCGAATATTTTTACCGTTTCAAAGAACATTTATCGTAGGTATTATTTGAGATTTGCATTCAGGAATTTTTCTTTTTCTGTTTAAATTTATGTTATTATTCTTTTTAGAGGTTTTATTTATCCAATATAGAATTAGGAGGCAAAATATGGTAATTAGAATAAGCGACATTATAGAATTTATTACTTCTCCCGCCGAACCTGTCGAACCCACCGTCGACAAGCTCGAAACCGGAAATCCCAGGACTGAGGTAAAAGGCATAGCTGTGACCTTTCTTGCCGGTCAGGAGATAATTGACGAGGCCCTGGCTCTCGGCTGCAACCTTATAATATCCCATGAAGGCCTGTTTTATAGTCATTGGGACAAAAAAGAAAAATACGGCGAAGATTCCGTCTACAGGGAGAAGTTGGAACTGATAGAGCAAAGCGGGATCGCAGTTTTCCGTTTTCACGACAGCATTCACCATTATAATCCGGACTTTATAACAAACGGCCTCCTGCGCGCATTAGGCTGGCAGGATTACGAAATAAAAAACGAACCCGCCTGTTCCGCCCTGGAGATACCCAGGATGAAATTGCAGGATTTACTCGCTTACATAAAAAACAAATTGGAAGTCCCTTATTTAAGGTACACTGGAGATACTTCGTCAGTCATAAAACGAATAGGCGTGTTTGTAGGCTACGGGGGCACCGGGGAAACTGTCATTCCTGCAGTCGGCAGCGCCGATCTGGACCTGGTGATCTGCGGTGAAGGACCCGAATGGGAAACGCCCGAGTACATAAGAGATGCGATGTACCAGGGCAAAAATAGAGCGCTGATCGTTCTGGGGCATGCCGAGAGTGAAGCGCCTTCGATGGAATACTTTGCAGGCAAGCTTGCAGAGCGGTTCCCGTCGATACCCGTGCGCTACATACCTGCCAAACCGGTATTCCGGTTATTTTGATCTGTTATTATCTGCGTAAAGTTGTATCAACATTCGCAAAAGCTGACTATTTAAGAAAATTTTAAGATTTACGTCAATTTGGATTTAAGAATCTTGCACTACGATTTACATAAGGTTCGGGAAGGGGGGTGCAAAATATGGACAAGGCCAGGATCCTGGTCGTAGATGATGACAGGGAGATATCGAATGCTCTTGAAAAACTGCTCATCCGCGAGGATTACGAGGTCTCGAAAGCTTACAATGGCTTAGATGCCCTCGACAGGGTCATGACTGAAAGCATACAGTTAATACTGCTGGACATATTGATGCCAAAGCTGGACGGTCTTTCTGCCACATTGAAGATCAGGGAAAAGAAGAATATACCCATAATCATCCTGTCGATATTTTCCATGACATATGTGGCGCTCGCGACTGCTGCTGCAGTTACCACAGGCGGGTTTCTGCTACTGTCCGTGGTCCGGAAGATAAAGGCGAAAAGATTCCTGAAACACAGCCTCTTATACCTGGCAGGTTATTTTGTTTACGATTTTTTAAAAAGCCTGTTCGACGGAAGAAGATTTTCCAACTACCCTCTGACAAAGTCACTGTTTTACAGGCAGCTTATATTTATATCCACAAGTTTTCTTATGGTTTTGGCAACATTTTTATTGATGGCATCGGGAACCTTCCTTTGTATCCTGCCGCCACTGCTTGAAGCAGGCTTGGTTTACTGGTTCATTAAAGGCAGCAGGAAAACCTTCGACGAGATAAACAAGGGCTTCAACGAAAGCCTGGAAGGGCAGATGAAGTCCGAACGCATGAAGATAGCGCTCATAACCAATGTTTCACATGATCTCAAGACGCCTCTTACGTCAATTATCAGCTATGCGGACCTGCTCTCCAATGAAGAAGGCCTTTCTGATGCGGCAAGTGATTATGTAAAGGTACTTGTAGATAAATCGAACCGCCTCAAGCATATCGTATCGGACCTGTTCGACCTGGCAAAAAGCACAAGCGGAAACATGCCTGTCGAATTTGAAAAAATAGACCTTAAAAAGCTGATAGAACAGACTATTGCGGATATGAGCAGCGATATCGAGAGATCCGGGATTGTCCTGAAAACCAAATTGC
>JAEYOM010000106.1 GCA_023411715.1 Bacillota bacterium
CTTATGGGTTTTGTTGTTGAAGCTTTTCCGATCATGGTATTCAAGAAGCAGATGGCAGACGGTACGCGTAGAATCATGGAAATTGTCGAAGCGACCGGCATTGTGGATGGCGTTATTCGGGCGGACACTCTTTATCGGTTCGATATTGAAAAACAGCAGTACTTACAAGAAGGTACGATATCTGATTGCTTGGCGCAGCAGCTATTAGATGATGGTGTTAATAAAAAAACGCTTTCGCGGTTTTGCCCGAAAGACTTTTTCAAAAATACAGAAAGGAGGAAAGCGATATGATGCAGTTTAAGGTGCTGGGCGCGATACTTATGATCCTTGGATTGTTCCTCGTATTCCGTGTTGACCCGGTTAACTTTATCAGCTTACTGATGAAACCGTGGCAGAAAAGAAGGGCAATGAAAGATCGTATCAACAGGATTATTGGGAAATCGCCATCGAGACTGCGGCAAATGTTCAGCAATAGCAAAGAAATGCTTGAATCGTCAAACATGGGCGGAGATTTAAGGCGGTATCAGCTAAGCTCAGTGCTGTTGGCCGTTGCCGGTGTGTTGATCGGCACGGCTATAGACAATATCATGGCCGCAATCGTTTTGGCATTGGGTATGGCCGTTATCCCGGTTATATATATTCAGCTTAAAACAGGCATTTATATACGGAACCTTAATGAATCCATTGAAACGGCACTGTCAGCGGTCACCAGCGCATACGTACAGTCTGGAGATTTGATCGATTCGGTTAAATCGTCACTGAAGGCCATTCCCGCCCCTATGGACGATATATTCCGTAAATTCCTCGTTGAAGTTGAAATGATCGACAGCAATGTGGTACAGGCCCTATATAACATGGAAAACCGTGTAGACCGTCGTCATTTCAAGGAATGGTGCGCAGCGGCGCGGATCAGCCAATCAGACCGTGAAATAAGGTACACCATGCCCGGTATTGTGGAGCGCCTGAGCGAATACCGTCAGATACAGATGGAAACGGACACGGCCATGCGCAGGATGTACACTGACTATGGGCTTATGGTTGTGATTATTTTTGGCATGATTCCCGTCATGGCCATGATTATGCCAGGATGGTTTGATGCGTTGATGAACACAGTAGCTGGTAAGATCTCATTGTCGGTCGTGCTTCTTATCATGTTTCTTTGCACAATCGGCGTTGTCATTACCAACAGGCCGATTGATGCGGATTAGGAGGAATCAACATGGTAATATACATTCTGCTGCTTTTTGGCGCGATATTGCTTACATTGGGGCTGTATCACATAACAGGTGTTATTCTCGTATTACCATCAGGAAATACGAAAACGGTATTCAGGCAGCTTTTCGGCAAAAGGACTTTTAAACAGAAAATGCACGAAAAGCTTGTTCTCCCGTTGGCAAAGGCAATTTCAAAGATGATCCGTATTTCAGAATACAAAAGGCGACGATGGAAAAGCGACTTGCAACGGGCAGATATTAAAAAAACGCCGGAGCTTTATATCAGCGAAAACCTGTCAAAATCGGTATGGATCGGTGCGGCAGGTTTTTTGTTTGTACCTTTGGGAATGCCGTTTATCACCATCCTGCTTATCTTATTAGCTTTTATGTTCTATCGGAAGAACAGCGGCAAATTAAAGGATCATATCGCGAAGGTGAATCAAGACATTGAAGCGGAGCTGCCCCGCATGGTTGAGACGCTCAATTATACCTTGAGCGAGACGAACGACCTTCTTAAGTTTTTTGAGCGGTATAGGAGAGTGGCCGGAGCCGCAATGGGCAAGGCGCTGGATCGGTTGATCTTCAACATGAAAACAGGCAATACCGAAGACGCCCTGCGCGAATTTGACAGAACCCTCGCTATTCCGCAGATCACAACACTGGTGTCAACATTGATTGGCATCACGCATGGCATCGATCAAAGGACAACATTGATCGTTTTGGAAAAAGAATTTCGTTCCCGACAGCGGGAACAGTTGCACAGAGAGATTGATAAACGCCCGGGCAAGGTGAGATTGGCAAGCGTCATCATGGTTTTTGGAATGGTCATATTGATGCTTGTGCCGTTGATCGTCATGGTTGTTCGGACACTCAGCGAAACAGGCGTTTTATAACAGCCTAAAATAAAAAAAATATAAGGAGAAAGAATTATGTTCAGATCATTAAGCATGAAAGCAGAAGAAAAAGCAATACGGATGAAAAATTTTATTTCATCCAAATCGACTCAGGTCAAATCGTTCCTGAAACAAAAATCGGGCGAGGGGTTATTCACGGATGTCGTTTTTGTTGTTGTCATCGTGGTGGTTGTGGGTGCAATTGTATACGGTGTCATACAGCTGTTTTTCCCCGACATTATCACAGGCGTGATGGAAAAGGTGCAGGATGGTATTGATGGCATCGATATGTTTGACGGCAATTGATGAAAGGAGCTGATTTAAGTGTCAACGAATGCGGAACCAGCTACAATTGAAGACCTTGCAGCAGCTATCGACGAGTTTTCCTATGACTATGATACATATGGATACAAAGATGCTTGTGACGATAGAGAAGCGGCTCTTGCGGAAATAACCGCTAGTATACATAGCGGTAATGTTGATTATCTTGAAGACTGGCTGGCGGGTATAGTCAGAGAAAAAGACTCAAACAGTATGAGAGCATTGAAACTTTTAGACTGTTTGATAATGCAGAAACAGCAAGGACTTCTTGAGCAGTTTCAAAACATCCCTGGCGATGCATACGCTATATTTCAGCTCAAGAACGACGAAGATCTCCATGATCTACGCTTTTCTTCTCTGAGTTATGTGCAGGCAAGTGGCCGCACGGTTAAGTGCGAAAACTACAACTTGGTATATATGAATCAGCTGAAAGCCACGGGGAGCACATCGGACAAGCTGGACGTGCTATATTATCGTTTCAACATCAGCCGTCCAAATGATTTTCGGGGACATAGCTTATCTGTGAGTGATATTATTGCGTTCAAGCAGAACGGGGTTGTGTCATGCCACTATGTTGACAGCATGGGTTTTGAGGAGCTGCCGAGTTTCCTGCCGTTGAAGGAGCTATCTGTCTATGAGACTGAGAGCACCAAACATGAGGAGCCGAGACGTCAAAAAGACGGATTGGAATTGGACAGATAACTAATTTACAAAGCTGCCAGCCACCACTGGCAGCTTTAAACCTTTTTTTAATTATCATTATATTAATGAGCGAAAGGAGTAACCAGTGTTGAAAAAAAGGATAGCAAATTTGTTCCGGGATAAATCCGGCGGCATGTATGTGGATGTTATTTTGGGACTGATGATATTAATCATCATTACGGCAGTTATGGTCACATTGTTTCCAGCGTTCACGCTTGCACAAGAATTGAATCAGACTGCCCGGATGGCCGCGCGCGTGGTTGAGGTAACCGGATGTGTGGACGAAGAAGTCGAAGAAGTTCTATATAGCTCATCCAACATGGTACCGGATAGCGTTGAATGGGAGGTTGATTATCACAATGAAATTGACCGCACCATTCAGCTCAAAGATACTTTTACTGTAGTTTTAACGAAGGATGTGCCCATAACCATCATGCAGCCAACGTTTGGGCCGCCTATTCAAATAACCCTCACGCTACGGGCTGATGCATCAGGGGTGTCGGAGGTGTACTGGAAATGAACAGCATTTCTATAATTCTGTGTGTTGTGATCGTTACTATCGCGTTTTATGTTATGGAGGTGAACAGAAAATGTTCTCGTTGAAGCGGTTCCTTGGCTCTAAAGACGGAAACATGACGTTCTTGTCAATCATACTCTTTACGGTGATTATTTTTGTAGCGCTGGCCGTGTTCACATGGAGCGTCCTTTATACGAACTATTACGGTGCGCAGATGACGATGGAGCGATCAATGAATAGCGCCGTGGAACAGTTTTTGAACAGCTATGAGGTCAAAGACGCTGTTGCCCTTGTCGATCCCGAAGCGATGGATGATTTAATCGCTGATAACATGATAGACAACGGCCTGACTGCCCAAGGTGACGGATATGAGCTGCTTAAAAACGAGAATGTCGTATACAGTATCACAGGCGTTGAGATATCTGGAACGGATGAATACGTGACCATTTCAGGTACATTTGAGATGAACATGCCTTGGGGTATGGCTAAAGGCATCGTGTGGAAGACGCCTGTATCGGCTACCAGCCGCCTTATGTTCATATCACGGGCTGAATAAGGAAAAATCTATGGAAAACATATTATTCGTAAGCATCGTCATGGATGCTTTTTTCTTTTATTCGTTGTTTTGGGCGGCACTGACGGATATTAAGAAAAGGGAAATACCCAACGTGACTGCGATCATTATAGCGGCTCTAGGAGCCGTAGCAGCCGTTTTGAGCGAATCTGTTACAGAACACCTTCTAGGACTGGCTATTGCCGTTCCTCTCGTTATACCCGGCTTACTAGGGCATATGGGCGGTGGAGATTACAAGTTGCTTCTAGGGACAGATTATACCTTGGACTTACAAAAAGCCTCTTAGCGGTCGTTCTGAGCGTTCCAGCGACAATTTGTGTGGTGGTCTATTTGCTGGTCAAAAAGATAACGCTCAAAAACGTCCGCATTCCACTTGCCCCGCTTATTGCTTTTGGGTGCGTGGGGAGTGTGTTTATAAAGTGGGGGTTATTGATTTGAAGAGAATTTACTTAAGAGATTTTAAGCTCGAAGGCTATGATCCCTTCTATACACGATCAGTATTTTTCTATATCAAGCAAGTAGGGATTAACTCTGTATCATCCTTTGAAGAGATTGATAGCTTAAAAGTTGAGGTAAAAAAAGCAATGCTTTCAGACTCCTTGATAAGCGACAGAATTGACAAACATAAGATTATAAACAGATATTTTTCAGAGTTGAATATAGCTTTTAGAAGCTTAAATAAAGAGACAAAACTACTTTAGGTGCAAGGAAAAGGTAAAACTTGCGCCAATTTTATTTTAAGCATGGAGGTGTCATATGGGTAAAGCGATACATAGATTTGAAACCGGGGATGAGTGGGAGAGCTTTATAAAAGGCGGAGCGGTTCACCATGATAAAATTGCGGAATTGTGTTTGCCAAAACAAGCCCCGGTTGTCATATCACAATCCTTATTTCATCAAATTCGAGTAATGGGTGAGTCCTTTGTGATTGTGAAGGTGAAAAAGGACAGCATAATGGAGATTGTATTAAAAGATAATGCCACAGCTATCATTAAACAGGGTAAAGCGGCTGCAAAAGGAGAAAGTACGGTTATCCTTTGTAAGAACAGTGCAGCACGTCTCACTAACAAAGCGACATGCTATGCCTTTGATGAAGCGGAGCTGACGGCTGATCAGAACAGCACAGCTTATTTATACAATGAGGCAAGCTGTATTATACGGGGAAAAGCTGTTGCATACCTGGGTGACTACACGCATGGACAGTGTGAGGACGACGGCAATATCATAGATTTTGGCACAACAGGCCAAGTTTCTGCTATTATCCCTGCTACGGATGGTGTTCCGGCGACGCGAAATATTCAAGCCGGAGGCTGGCTATTAAAAAGAAAATATGAGAGAAAAAGACGCATGGCCGAAGGGTTAATTAATAAATTGTGAGGTGCATTTCCATGACACAGCAACAAGTCATGATGATAATGAGACAACACGGCTTGTATGTAACGGCGCTGACTGATGACGGTCTTATAGGCCTAACTGATAACAAGGGCAATGTTTATGATGTGGTGTTATGGGACGGCAATCATGTCATAGAGGACTGTAAGAAAAGTATGGCGCTGCTTGAATGGCTGGGATATTAATAGCCGACATAGGTTTGATAATGACACAAGCGGAAAAAGATGTGTCACTCGTTTTCTGTCGGCCGGGAGATCTCCTGAAGGTTATATTGGGTGACACATCAGTGTCGCCCCTTTTTTTATTGCCAAAAACTATGGTTAAAGGTGATAATTTCGATACTCCTAAAACGGCCATATAATGGGCTTAAAATCGTTGCCAAAAGTATTACCAAAATCATATTACCATTAAGTTATGTTTATGGTAATATAGTTGTGGGGGTATTATCATGAATATAATTTATGGTTATGCGCGTGTAAGTACGACGAATCAAAAGAATGATCGACAGATCGATGAGCTCAAAGACTATCCTTGTAATGAAATCCTCACAGAAAAGTATACAGGCACCAAGGCTAACCGTCCAGAGATGAACAGGTTAAAAGATAAAGTACGTGAAGGTGATACTGTTGTTGTTGAATCATGGTCACGCCTTGGCCGATCAACAAAAGACCTCATAGAACTGGTAGAATGGTTTACCGACCATGGCGTCAACTTGGTATCATTGAAAGAGAATTTCGATACCAACACGCCTCATGGACGCCTTATAATGAAAGTATTTCAATCTTTCTCCGAATTTGAGCGGGATCTCATCGTACAGCGTGTAAATGAAGGGCTAAAAAGCGCCCGTGCGCGTGGCCGTGTTGGTGGCCGTCCACCTAAGAAGCAAAAGGATGTTGATACTGCTTTGAAGCTCTACCAATCGGGTGAATATTCAATAAGTGAGGTATGTCGTCTATCGGGAGTTTCTCAGACCACATTATATCGCTACTTAAATAAAAGATAATGCAGATTTTTGATTGTCTGGAGCTAAGCAGGCATAAAGAAAAAGAGATCACTAGTTCCTCTGGTATTTACTGAGGGGCTTTATTTTTTTTGTCTATTGATGTAATATATATGCATATTGTGTAATGATTAAGAAAATCAAAATGAGAAAGACGGTTTGTCTATAATTGAAGGTTGGCGATACTGATTATATAATTCAGCCAAATAAATATGGAGGCCCGCATGCCGTTATATTTAAAACGCGATACTATTCGACTATTTGAAGCTGGTGTTGAAGCAATAAGTCTAGCCGTTACTGCATTAGGTTTGCCAAAAAGATATGAAACAAGAGAGGCATCTTCGGAAAATGCAATCGCCATTGGTTTAGCGGGTGTCTCAGCTGAATTGATCATGAGTTCAATCATTGTGCAAGCTCAAGGTGAAAAAGCATTACATTTGCCTTCTGGTTATTACAAAACTGGGACTCATATTGTGGATGATTTTAGAACACTTATTAATTCTCAAATTCCAAAAATGGTTTTTTTAACTCAAGGTGTGGCTAATCCAACAGCGCACATATCAAATGTATTAAAAGCTGTATCAAAATTCAAACTATTGACAAAATCCCGTGCAGGTGGGCTGCATGCAGGTAAAGGTCCCTCGCGGGATGTGAGCATAGTATGCGTTAATGATGTAATTTCTTTCATAAGGCTTCTTGGAGAGTCTACAAGAATTAAACCATATACTGACTCAACGCCTCGAATTATTGAGATGACAAAAAGCTATGAATTGATTATTGACGACCTTACTAGAAAAGCTATTGATTCATCATTAGATCACGATAAGTCAAACGCACTGGCATCCATTTATCTTGTATTACCAGAATTGCCTGATGCGGAATCAGAGTGGTTTCCTGCATTTGATCGATTATGTGTTGCACCCAAAGATAATGATGTATCCTTTTTGCTTGATACCCTCGAGAAATCTAAATATGCTTCATTAATAAAAGTTTCAAAGTCAAAGGAGGGTATTCCCGTTGTCGTTCAAAAAGGCAATCCGTGTGCATTACCGATAGAACCGCAATATTTAAAAAAATCATTTCTTGATATTCGCGATCGATGGTATGCAGATAGAGGAACTGCAAACGGAAGATTAGATCAGAAGCAGTTTGATCCACCTCCTGTTGAATCTGCATATGAGATTTTCACATTCCAATTCCACATATTACAAATAACAAAAGATGAAAATGAAATGTTGTATGCAGCAGACACTTGGCCTCTTATTGCGGCTAGTTTATCATATATAGGAACATTGGGACCGTATTGGTATTTTGTAAAGAAAACTTCTGACTTAGAGCAGCTAGAAAGTTACTTAACTCGAGCTGAGAAGATAGGAGGACAAGCATTCAAAACTGGTATTCAAGAGTTTAAGATAGGATTTGATGCAATTAAAAAAAAGACTTCACTATCGAAAAAAGTTAAATTTGTAGAAACATTACTCAATACATATGAAAGAATTCAAGAAAAGAAAGAAACGCTCGAACATCTTTTAAAAAAGCATGATCAGAAAGATAAACAATTATGTAAAGAAGCAGAAATAGACTTGTGTAAAGTCGCCAAAGAAGAATTGCCCGTTGGAGATATGTTGGTGAAAATTGCAGAGGGTAGCTACACATTTCTGAGTAATGAAAGCCGTACTTACTGGGCTCGAATTTTATGTGATGTCGCATCAGAACTTGATGACACACAAGGACTGCTAGCAATTCTGAAGGTTCCTGAGTTTAGTGTTGCTTATACATCTGCACGAAAGGCTTTTAGATTAATTGATTTTACAAACTTTGGCCCCAAAATATAATGTGCAGGGCGCAGTATGAAAAACACATAGTAAATACTTTAAGAAAAATCGCTTTGAAAGGTTAGGTATGGAATGTACTATTTATATTCACAAATAGATAGAGACAACTTAAAGTGGTTTGAAAAAGATGGACAAAGCAGGACATTGAAATCGATTATTTTGAAGAGAGGGAAAATAAGAGGTCTTTGTTCATGTAGTATTGAATTTAAATATCCCATCGCTGCCATAGCTGGTAAAAATGGTGCTGGAAAATCAACGATTTTAGCTTTGGCATGTTGTGCCTATCACAATGAAAAAGATGGATATATTCCCGTAGAACGTAACAAAACATATTACACATTTAGAGATTTTTTTATTGGAACCTCCGATGAAGAAAAGGTTGAAGATATTGAAATTGAATATAAAATCCTTGTTAAAGTAAAAAGGGTTACAAAAGATATAATGATGAAAACAATATCTGAAGAAAGATTAACAAAGTTAAGAACGCAAGTAAGAAAGAAGAGAAAAGGAGGCAGATGGAACGATTATGAACAAAGGACTAATCGCAATGTGATTTTCTCTGGTATTCAACGAATTGTTCCTCCAAGCGAACGAAAAACCGATCGTTCATATTCCGCAAGGTTTGAATCCACAAATCTAGATACAGATACTAAAGACCGCATTTTAGAAATTGCAAGTAAAGTTTTAGGAAAGAAATATAATTCGCTAGATTTAAGAACTGTTGATAAGAGACGTCTATTTGTGGTTGATAGAATGTCAAGTCACTATTCAGGCTTTAATATGGGTGCTGGTGAAAATGCAATTTTTTCGGTTTTAATCGAGTTGTTTATGGCAAAAAGAGGAACGTTATTAGTTATTGATGAGATAGAATTGGGTCTTCATGAAGAAGCCCAAAGAAGATTCATAAGTGAGCTAAAGAAAATATGTAAAGAACGTAAATGTCAAGTTATTTGTTCAACACACTCAGCTGCAATTCTTGATTCCTTACCCCCGGAGGGTAGATTTTTTGTAGAGTCATATGATAATAAAACTGATGTAATTAATGGAATTTCTTCTGAATATGCAACTGGCAAACTCGCAGGGGAAAAAACGGAAGAGCTAACGGTTTTTGTTGAGGATGAAATAGGACAAGCTATAGTTTTTAACGCCTTAACTGCTAATATAAAAAAAAGAATTAATATATTACCAATTGGATCCGATCAAGCAGTATTAATGCAATTAGCTGCTCGATATAGGGAGCAAAAGTATAATTGTATTGCATTTTTAGATGGTGATAAAAAAGCTTCAAATAAACAATCAGTACGACAAGTCAAGAAGCACCTGGAAGATAGGTTTGATTGTTCAAAGGAAGAAATGGAACAGTGGATTATCAAACGGTTAAAATATTTACCAGGTTCAACATGGCCTGAAAATTGGTTAATCCAGCACGCCTCGGATCATATATCTAAAAAACTATCTAAGCTTTGGAGGATATCTGAGGAGGACATACTGCAAGGATGTGACAAAGCCATAATGGCCGGTAAGCATAATGAATTTTACGAGATTTCACAAACGGTACCAGAAAGATCAAATCAAATCATAAGCGATATTGTACGAAACCTGGTTGAAGTAATACCTAAAGAATTTTTATATATAGAAGAAGAAATCAAAAATATGTTAGAATAGTGGAAAATTATAGTAGTCATAATATCGCAATATTTATTTATTTGGATATACATTTTAGTTAAGGCGGAAATACTTATGATATTCAAAGATTTAGTTTTTCAGAAAGTACCACAGGAATTCTTATATAAATCACAAATGAATGGACTAAGAGATCCAACGCTTGTTGAATTTCAACCTATTGCTGTTAGTTGTATTATGAAAAAAGAATTTAGAAAAAACTATGCTGAAATAGAATTAATTTTTTCATATCTTCAAAGCGCTAAAATTTTAGGTGAAAAAATTGAGCAAGACGCAAAGGGAACGAATGCAAGAATGGTTTTTAAAAAATTCTCATTGATATTGCCTACTATATATTTATGTAGACATTGTATCGAACTTTCAATAAAACATGCAATTTCGAAATTTAAACAGCAACCAAAGTCAAAACATGGATTAATCGGATTATGGAGTACTTTGCTACAAATTGATTCTTTTAAATTGTGTTCGGAAAAAGAAAAAACTCTCTTGAAGAGTATGGGAAAATTTGTAGATACAATTAATGTACTAGATAATAATGGCACTAGATTACGTTATGCAGAGCAAAATGACGGCTCAGATAGTCAAGAGACTTTTCTTTTTGTAAGCATGAAAACAATTATAAGTCAGACGGAATCATTTGTGAATCAATTAGAATTATTAGTTGTTGAAAACAAGTAAAATATAGAGTGAGTTAGGCATTGCCCATATACCTGAGAAAAGCGATTTTAGCAATAATGGGAGTATAACAGAAAACAATATGCCAATGTGTATACCGAATTATCTCAAATATTAAGCGCATCTGGATAACAGAATATAACACGATTCGGGCAGTTATGCTATAATAACATAGATATTCTCGTGAGAGTATGCTGATTATGGATGCAAGATCGTTAGTGATTGTCGAGAATAAGAATCCCTCAGGTTAATATGATTAACGGAATATGAATACAGCGGAGGATAAAGACATGCAAATTATACCAGCATTGTGCAAGCCGCAGGAAAGTGTATTTTGTGGACATGACATTAAAGACTTCGAGAACAAATTCATTACAGGCGACTGCGGTGAAGTGTTAAAAGATTTACCTGCAAATAGTATCGACCTCGTTCTCACATCGCCACCTTACGCGGACAGGCGTGATTATGGTAGTAAGGGCGCTGCATTAATTTCTCCCAATGAATATATAGAGTGGTTTGCGCCAAAGGCGAAGCAATTATACCGCGTTCTCAAAGACGATGGGTCATTCGTACTCAACATTAGCGACAAGGTTGTAAACGGGTTCCAGCACCTGTACGTTTTTAAACTTGTTATCTTTCTTTGCGAGAAAATTGGCTTCCACTACGTGCGTGATTACATATGGCATAATACCGCCACACCGCCAAATGTTTTCTCACGCGGCGCGCTCGGCCGCACAAAGAAATCGCACGAGTACTGTTTCTGGTTTGCAAAAGGTGACACGTGGACGTTTAATATGGATGCAATTCGGCGGCCCTACAGTAAAGATATGCAAAAGTTCCTTAAAGGCAAGGGAAAAGGGGATCGTTCAAAGAACCAGAGGCCGAGCACCCACAACTTCAACTGTGAGAAGGCGTGGGTGGATAAAGGTGGCGCGGATCCTGGTACAGTAATTGAGGTAGGCAACACGAATAGCAACGATGCGTTTTCAAAGTTATGTCGCGAACGCGGCGTGGGGCATCCTGCGCGTTTCCCTGAAAAGCTCGCTGAATTCTTCATTCTTTCTGGGACAAATGCGGATGCATTAGTACTCGACCCCTTCTCGGGGTCGGGGACAACAGCAGTAGTCGCTGCAAAGACCGGTCGCCGTTATATTGGGATTGATTCAAACATCGATTACAATGAACTAGCAGCTGAGAGAATGGAAATCGAGATAGAAGGCGGTGAAGGCCATGCTAGGCAGACTTGAGCAAGAAGGTTTTGCAGCAATCTGCTCAGACGGTGCTAAAGGTTTGCTCTCTTTGCCAGACAAGTCGATCAAGCTAATCTATGGTTCACCACCTTACCCGAACGCTGAGCGTGACTACGGCGTGTGGCGGGCACAAGAGTACATCCAGAAGATGACGCCATTTATCAATGCAGCCACCCTTAAACTTTGTGATAATGGCTTCATTGTGATTAATGTAAAGGCAAACCGTGAGAGAGCCTCATCGAAGTTCTCATCAAAACGTTCGCTTGTCGTCGAGAGGCTTGCTATTCTACTCGAGGAGCAGTGGGGTCTATCATGTGTTGATATTGAGATATGGATCAAGGAAAACCCTGTGCCTACCGGCCTGCGCGTAGCATGTCAGGATGCATATGAACAGAACCTGTGGTTCTCGAAGGCACCAAAGTGGACAATAAACGTTGACGCTATTCGGCGACCGTACGAGTCGCACAGTGTTAAGACATACAATGAATATGAGTACAAGCCCCGCTCGAATGGGTTGACATACGTGAGGAAGAATAAGCGGATCGAACCCCACCCTATCGGGGCGCTGCCAAAGAATATAATTAGCGGTGGCGTTTCATCTCGTATAGGCGATCATCAAGCAACGCAACCGCTATACTTGCCAGATAAGTATATCAAGGCTACCACTGCAAAGGGTGACCTTGTCGTGGATCCGTGGATGGGTACCGGCACGACCGGCATTGCTGCACTCACTCTTGAACGGCGGTTTATAGGTTTCGATGTTGTGCAAGAATACGTCGATGAAGCAGAGGTAACCTTTCGAGAAATGGTAAGCAAAAAGAAGGGTGATGGCTGATGAGCGCAGAGATTCAAAGGCTTAGCAAGCAGAAGCTTCAACAGCTACTCATAGATGCTCTGGGTGATAAGGTCAAAGAGCACAGCGATATAAAAAAGACACCGCTGCTCGTAGACCTTGTGGAACCGTACCCGCTCAGAATGCGCATATATATTTTTAATTGCACGAACCCGCCTGGTGGGCGGGCCTTGGATGAGTACAAGATACAAATCATACTGCCGGGGCAGGCGCGAGGAAGCCGTGGTGAGCTCGATTTCTCGGATGGCAGGATGCCGTTGCTGGTAGCATATGCACGTATCGTAGACGAGGAAGCAGGCGGTGTATTCGTGCTATGGGATCCGTTCATTCACAAGGACTTTTCATACAGTGCCAACATGCAGGTAAAATCCGAGACGATAATCAAGGCTTTAAGCGTAAGGATTGCTCAGTATAAACGTAGTAATGGAGAAATAATCCTTGCGTCGCAAGCGGACTACTTATTGGATATGATCAAGAGGCGTGTCGCAATTATGCGAGAAGGCCTATTGGAGGAGTGAGAGCATGTGAGGTTAAACGATTTCGATTTTAAGGCGTCATATATCAAGCCCGAAGATGACATAGCTTCTGCGTTCTACATTCCATGCATGAGGGCAGCGAACAGGTACGACCGTATTTCAGGCTTTTTCGGAAGCACTATCTATATCCTCGCGTGGGATGCACTCAAAGAGTTCATCATTGGCGGTGGCAAAATGCGTCTAATTTGCTCGCCATACATTTCGGATAGTGATGAGAAGGCGCTATCCGAAGGCTACAGCGCAAGAAACAACGAGATACTTGCAGATGCTATCAAGGCGGAGGTCGAGGAGTTATTCGCATCAGAGTATCTATCCGCACCGGCTAAGTTGCTCGCTTATCTTGTCACCGAGAAGATCATCGACGTGCAGATAGCCGTTCCAGGGGAAAATGCCGGAGCTGAAACCAAGCGTATGTTTCACGATAAGGTTGGTATGTTCACGGACGCGGCAGGTGACACCGCAGGTTTCAGAGGTTCAATGAACGAAACGTTCAAAGGGCTATCATCGGACGGCAACCTTGAGTCTATAGACGTGTTCCCCAGCTGGCTGGACGGACGTGACAGAGAGCGGGTTGATAGTGCAAGAGCGTTCTTTGACAAACTGTGGTCGCGTACCGTGCAGGGCGTGATGGTATACTCGTTCCCGGAGGACGTGCGTATAGTCCTCAAAGACAAAGCCAAAGGAGCACAATGGGAAGAACTTCTTGAGGAGATCCAGGTCGTCGAGAGCAAAGCACAGAAGTGGAAGCCGGATAAAAGGCTCGGCGGCAACTTGCCACGAGGGCACCAAACGATTGCGCTTGGTGCGTGGGTAGCTAACGGTAGACGCGGAATATTCGAGCATGCCACCGGTAGTGGAAAAACTTTCACCGCGATATGCGCCATACGCGATGCGTTTGGGCTCGGTGAAACAGTGCTCATACTTGTACCATCGCGAGACCTTCTGAACCAGTGGCAGAAGGAGCTCGAGAAGACCATAGGCGATATACCGGTGTATTACTTGCTGTGCGGAGACGGACACACCGAATGGCGCAAGAACGGAATGCTAACGTCATGGACAACTCCGACACCGGGACAAAACAAGATCGTTCTGTCAACGATGGACACAGCAAGCTCGCCGGAATTCATCAGAAGCGTGACGCAGGGCGAGCACCTGTTTATAGTGGCGGACGAGGTGCATCGGATCGGCAGCGACCGGAGGCGGCAGATACTCCAGATAGACGCGCATGCAAGGTTAGGACTATCTGCAACGCCGAGGCGGTATGGAGACCCGACAGGCACACAGGCAATCATGGACTACTTCGGCGGCATCATACCGCCACCGTTCACGCTCGAGGATGCGATACACGCAGGAGTGCTCACGCGGTACTTCTACCATCCGCAAAGACTTTCGCTCACAAAGGCGGAGCAGGAGCAATGGGATGAGGCCACAGCGGAGATCAGCAAGCTGATAGCGAAGGCAGGCAAGGACATAGACATTATGGTACACCCACGGCTCAAGATGCTGCTCATCAACAGGGCGCGGATCGTTAAGAACGCCGCGGGCAAAGTGTCGCTCGCCTTGCAGGTGCTCAGAGACCACTACGAAGCAGGCCAGAAATGGATCGTATACTGTGACAACATAGGACAGCTAAAAGCAGTAATGCGAAGCGCGATGAGTTCAGGCTTTGACGCATACGAATACTACGCAGATATGACAGGCGACAGAGAGCAGACCATTGCATACTTCGAGGTGAATGGCGGCGTGCTTGTGTCGATTAAGTGCCTCGACGAAGGCGTGGACATACCATCAACAACGCACGCGCTTATACTCGCATCGTCGCAGAACCCCAGAGAGTTCATCCAGAGGCGTGGCCGCATCCTCAGACGGTCGGAGGGTAAGATATTCGCTCACCTGTATGACGCGATCACCGTGCCACAGGTAAGCGAGGACGAGGACAGCAGGAGCTTATCCATCATATCGGCAGAACTGTCGAGGGCAATCCAGTTTGGCGCAGGAGCCGAGAACCCGGCGTGCATTGCAGATTTGAAAATAGTCGCCATCGACTACGGTATCGACTACAACACTATCAAAGACGGAGGTATAGAAGCAGATGATGAGGAATGACATCAACGCAGATGACCTGACCGCAGTACTTGAGAAGATCAGGACGGAGAAGTACCCGGACATACCAGCAGAGCTTATCAGGGCTATTGTAGAAGCGGAGTTTGCCGACATTGATAACAGGCCGAAGGCAAGCAGAGCAGCGAAGAAGCTCATCGACGACCACATGCGGACGGTCGCAGTACCAGCTGACACGCTTGCAGCGGAACAACCGGATTAAGGAGGTCAACATGCTAAAATTCACAAGCATGACAATCGAGGACTTCGGGCCGTACAAGGGCGTACAAACCATAGAGTTCTCGGAGGAGAACGGTGTCATATTCATCTGGGGCAACAACGGACGCGGCAAGACTACGTTGCTCAACATTTTCAGGTACGCGCTGTACGGAAAATTCCAGAACCGCAGAGGCAAGAGCGTAGACCTTACCGGGCTCACCAACATCGAAAGCCGCACCGCTGGCAAGTATGGCTTTAAGGTCGTACTCAGGATGACGGACGGCACAAGCGTGTATGAGCTCACGCGACAGTACAAGCTCAGAGCAGGCATAGCGAAACCGCTCAAGAACGATGACTACGAGGAGTACGTGTTCCTCAAGAAGGATGGCGCGATACAGCCGTCAGCCGAGAGAGACCACCTGCTCAATCTCATCATGCCGGAGGACATATCGCGGTTTTTCCTGTTCGACGGTGAGCTTCTGCAGGAATACGAAAACCTCATAATGGAGGACACAGTCGACGGTGCGAACATTAAGTTGGCAATCGAAAACATCCTCGGCTTGCCGGTACTCACAAACGGCGAGAGCGATACGGCGACTGTGCTCGAAGAGTATCAGAAAGCTAAGACGAGAACCGCTCAGAGCAACCAGCAGACAGAGCAGATAGGTGCGCAGATCGCTGCGCTCGAAGTTGAACTACAGGAGCACAACGCAGAGCTTGAACGGGTGAAAGACGCGCTAATTA
>JAEYOM010000108.1 GCA_023411715.1 Bacillota bacterium
CAAAATATACAAAGCGAGAAATATACTTGCGATAATGGAAAACACAAAACCGATATCGACTTTCATATGGATGATATTATTGATCCCGATGATTATAGCAACCCCAAGAATCGCAATAATATTGCCCGCCCAATGGAAGCGGTTCAACTTCTCCCTGAACAGTATCATTGCCCCTATCCCGACCCATACTGTCATTGAAGATTATGCGGATAATGACCGCTGGTGGAATGTACGCCGTTTTATGTGGGACGTTTTTGGCTACCGTAAAGAAACCTCGTAAGGCTATGAAGAGTTAGAAATTATATAACTTATGGCGATGGATAAGAGAATTGGGCTCCATTTTGGACAGGCATAATCTTATATTCAGCGGCGAAAAACAGATACACATTTTATGTTGACCGTTTCTACCAAACCGATAGGTTGAAAATATGTAGTTGTAGTAATAAATGGATGGAAGGTGTAATATCCAAGTCTATAGGTGGTTCAGGTGTAACAACCGCCTTACAAAGAGTAACTAATTGAACACTCTCGTAATTCTCCTCTTCTTAAAAATTTTGCCTGATCAGTTCAATCAGCTCCTCCAAGTCCAGCCCCAGCGTCTTGTAATATTCAATATCCTTTTTCAACTTGTCCAACGCCATCTCTGTGCGCTTGTCTGAAAGATCCTCAGTCGTGAGGTGCGCGACAAAGCAGCCCTTGCCCAACATCGTAACGATGAAGCCGGCGCATTCCAGCTCCTCCCACGCCTTTTTCACCGTTATGACGCTGATTTGCAGTTCTCTGGCCACCGTACGTATGGGCGGCAGGCAAAGACCCTCTTTCAGCTGGCCTTTTATGATCTGTGCCGATATCTGCTCAAATAGCTGCTGATATATCGGTTTGTCCGATGTTCCTGATATGACGATATCCATGGGCGGCTACAGGTCAACCTCCTCAAAATTCTTCGCGGATTTATTATACGCCAGCACTGTAAGTAATGCAAAGAAGACAATGCCGATAGCCATTACCGGAAGCTGGCGGAGGAGCGCTTCACCGCTGATGCCATCGAGAATATACGCCGCCGCTGGCATGGACAGCACAAGCGTTTCGATTACAGCGGCAAACAGCATGGATGCGGTTAAAGCGAAGAGGATGGGCCGGGCGATCTTGTATGCGCTTCTGTAAAACATCGGGAAGAATATCGCATTGAAAATGCCGTACATCACGAAAACGCAGCCAAGATATGCGATGTTGGCATCAATCATAAAATTACCATTAGGGTACAGCGCCATGTTGAGGGTGGCGAATACTGCAGCCGATGCGATCTGAAGAAGTTCAAACATGGCGATGGACAGCACGCGCGCCTTAACGACGTCGCGCTTCCTGATGGGGAGCATCACCGTAAAGCCGATATCATTCACCGCTTTAGCATTTGCGAATATGTTGGGCACGGCGATGAACAAGAAGTACATCATGGCAACGAAATACACCCATTGGGGAATAAGCAGCAATGCGCTGAATAGCAGTATGAAAAAATAAGCGGGGTTGATTACAAGCCGGAACTCTTTATATAGTAGGTTTCTCATAAGCGGCCTCCTTTTTTGCGTGATAGATCATGATATCCTCGAGGCTGGGCGACTCAGCCGCGAGGCCGTCGTTCGGATAAAGAGCGCCGGTTTTTATAAGACCGGTGAATCCGAACGCATTGGTTTTACTTGCTATCAGCCGCGGCTTTACGTTACCGAGCTGTTTGTTTGTTCCCCTGACCAGGCGGTAAGCGGCAAGAAGTTCATCCTTCGCCCGGCTTTCGATAATCCGGCCGTTCTCGATATAGGTGATGAAGTCGGCGCATTTTTCCAGGTCGGTCGTTATATGTGTGGAGAACAATATACTCCTTTCACCATTCTCAATGAGTTCCTGAAATAACTCCAAAAGATTGTCACGCGCAACGGGGTCAAGCCCGCTGGTCGGTTCGTCGAGCAGCAGCAGTCTGGCATGGTGCGACAGAGCCAGCGCCAGCGAGTACTTGACCCGCATACCGTTCGACAGCTCGGAAGGGCGCTTGTTTTCGTCCAGTGAAAACCTCTGCATGTATGTTTCGTACAACGAATGATCCCAGTTATCATAAAACCTGCGAAAAACGTCGGTGATATACTTGATCCTGGTTTTGGAATAAAAATCGGCGCCGCCGAAAGCATAGCCGATGTGCTGTTTTAGTTCGAGTTCGTTCTTGTAAAAGTCCTGTCCAAGTATCCGAACGCTGCCGCTGTCTTTATGCAGCAGGCCCAGAATCGATTTCAGCGTGGTGGTTTTGCCTGCGCCGTTGGCGCCGATAAAGCCCATTATATAACCGCTTTCCAGTGAGAACGACACCTCTTTTAAACTAAAATTCCTGTAATTTTTACGCAGCTTCTGTACCGATAATATTTCCATTGACAACCTCCTTTTGGATTAAGAATTTATTTCCTGTTTAGACTAGTCTCATATTGTGTATATCGTATATACACAATATAACATAGCGCTTGGCAAGAGTCAAGACCGCTGAGATGGGCATAGCCACACCGCTTCAAACGGAAACTTTTTGATCGCTCGAGATGTGGAGTTTATATGCTCGTTAGGTCACGTGGATAAATAATCAGGAATAATCGGAATCAGCCGCCCAATTGGGCGACTATTTTTTTTGTAAGCTCTATGATAATCGAGGATAAAAATGTTAAAATTGCAATAGCGCGCCTCAAAATACTTTTGTATATCTGAGGCGATCAAATATTATAAAACTGGAGAGCAACGATATGGAGTACTCTGAAAAAGAAATTTATAAACATGCGCTTAATGCATTTAAAAATGGGAAAGCTCAATTTCCTATTGATCTGGAGAAGTGTGCCTTACTGGTAATTGATATGCAGGATGAGTTCGTGAAACCGGGATGGACTTCGTCATGGATTCCAGAAGCGACCAGACAGGTAAGTAAAATAAAACGAGTAATTGGTTTCTGCCGGCAGAAAAATATACCCGTGATTTATACTGTTTTCAGCAATACACATAATTTCATGGATAGACCTGTCAGTGGTCATTATATGCCAAACAGGTTTCCAGAGCTGGAAAGTGATGAAAGTTGGTTTTCAGAGGGAAAAGTATGGAACGAATTAGCGCCGCTGCCTGATGAAATAATTATACATAAACCATCATATGGAGCATTTTATGATACACCTTTGGACACAGTCTTAAGGCACATGGGAAAAGACACCGTTATAATCTGTGGTACTTTAACGAATTGTTGCTGCGGAACAACTGCTCGACAGGCATATGAAAGAAGCTATTATGTGATTTTTGGCTCGGACATAACATCAACCTATGATTCACAGATGCAGGAATCAGAGTTGGATATATTAAGATTTGCATTTGCAAGGGTAATGACAGCGGAAGAGATCATGGGAATATAGTTCTCTAAAAACGTCCTTTCCCAAAGGCCCCTGAAACCAAACAGTATTGACGAATACATCGCCGCACAACCGGAAGAGGTGTGAGCTTTGTTGCAAAACATAACAAGAGACTATCCGCGCAACTGCGCCAGAAGCCATAGAGAAAATCTCGTATCAGATGCCGACGTTCTGGCAGGGTGAGAACCTCATCCACTTCGCGGCGTTCAAGAAGCACATCGGATTGTATCCCGGTGGCGGGGCTACTACTGAGTTCGCAGAGCGGCTCACAGGTTATAAGACTTCCAAGGGTGCGATTCAGCTATCCCTTGGCAAGCCGATAGACTATAAACTCATTGCCGATATTGTGCAGTGGAGAGTGAGACAAGTGGAGGGTTGAATATGTCAGACTTTACATCCGAAGAGTTGAGCGAAGCGCATCGCGCCTTGCTGTCCACGCTTCATAAGTGCGAGAAGATGGATGCGATAAAACTGGGCAAGTCACAGCAAACTCTTCTTGAACGTCGAATTGCTGCACTGAAGATTGCACTGATACTGATCGAGAAGGAACAAGGCCTAAAAGAGACGGGAGAGAAGACACTATGAAACCGAGAATATATATGACTGCTTTTTCAAAAGTCTACCCGTTACTCGTCTAAAAAGCGGAGAAAAAGGTCGCACAAAAGAAGAAGTCGATACGGTCACTTGTTGGCTGACTGGATATGACGAGTATGGCTTGCAAGCGCAAATCGATAAAGGGGTTAACCATGTGACTTTCTTTTCAGAAGCTCCCCACCTGATTTTCTGCATAAGCGGGTCTTCGATTTCCTCTACACGAACGCCGCAGACTACTCCCGTGATTTTACGGGTGTCTGCATTTTCGTTCACAAGAAGCGATGGTCGAGGAAGTGGTCGCTGTTTACGGACAAAAGATTGCCCTCCGAACTCATGTGCTGACGCAGTCCTGTGGGCATCTGTCGGAGCTGCTGCAGGCGCACTTGAACGGAATTATGGAGTTTGAACCGTTTTACACGCGGCTTGTAATCGAAAACAGGCTGCTGCCGCCTGGTGCAAGGGACAGCTTTATTGCGATCCAGTCTGCCATTTCCTTTCATTTTAGCCAGGCGGTGCAGCGGGAGTTAAAGCCTGCTCAAAGCGATGGTGTCCCTTCTTATCTGCTATTTAACATGTGGGTGGGATTGGTGCATTATTATCTGGCAAATGGTTATCTGTTTGCGCCGGAGGGCCAAGTCATTCGGCGCTACGGCGATACATTAATTCAAAGCTTTTTGAAATTGCTGACGACGAAAGGAGAAAAGCAGAATGGATGATCACTCTCAAAAGATACTAAAAGCAAAATCCTGCTATGGCCACCTGGATGGAACGCTAGGCAACCGACTGTTTGAGCGCCTGCTGGAACTAAATTGGTTCGAGCAGGAGGAGATACAGCTACCGTGTATCGGCTGACTGAAACAGGAAAACAGGAATTCGTCCGGCTGGGCGTTGACTATATGAAAAGAGGTAGATGAACTATGCAGAATCAAAATCCATTTATGGTATTTAAGAGTGAAGCTCCGCAGGTTGCCAATGCTTTTGACGGTCTGATTGAAACCATTTCCTCGCAGGACGGGCTGGACGCAAAAACACACCAGCTCATCTATATTGGTATCAAAGCTTCTCAGGGTGATGCGGGAGCAGTGGCTGCCCATCATATTCAATTCCTATTGCATACTTCTTTCTGTTTTTGATATTGATTTTATAAGATGACCATTATCTTTAAACAGCAACGCAATAACAAGCCCTGCCAGTACTAGGACCCCGCCGATTATATGATAAACCGTGAACGCTTCATTCAGGACAATTACTGCAAATACAGCCGTAAGTAACGGTTGAAGCAATGTAAGTATTGAAACTGTGG
>JAEYOM010000178.1 GCA_023411715.1 Bacillota bacterium
CTGACGAAGAGTTAAGACCAGCACTCAAGAAGGCTGGCTTCCTCACAAGAGACCCAAGAATGAAGGAAAGAAAGAAATACGGTCTCAAGAAAGCAAGAAGAGCTCCACAGTTCTCAAAGAGATAATAATAAGAATATTGATTTTTTTAAGAATATCGAGAAGGCCCCAATCTATGGGGCTTTTTTGGTGCGTAAATTTATGGAGTTCTGGAGGTAAATAACATGCTAAATACATTAATGGCTAACAAAAAGGAATATACAATTGTAAAACTATTGGGGCATGGAAAAGGTGGATACTCCTATTTAGTAGAGAAAGATGGCAAACAATATGTATTAAAGCAAATACATCATGAACCTTGTGAGTATTATACTTTTGGTAATAAAATTGAAGCTGAGCAAAATGACTATAAGAGATTGGTCGAAACAGGTATTAGAATACCTAAAATGTTGGATATTGATATTTCAAACGAAAGAATTCTAAAAGAGTTTATTGATGGGCCGACAATATTTGATCTCGTAAAAAATGGTACAATGAAAGACATTTATTTAAGCCAGATAAGAATAATGGCAAAGCAAGCATATTCTGCTGGATTAAATATAGATTATTTTCCAACTAATTTTGTAGTACAAGAAGAATTGCTTTATTATATTGATTATGAATGTAACAATTATATGGACGAATGGAATTTTGAAAACTGGGGAATTAAATACTGGTCTAAAACCCAAGAGTTTGTTGATTTTGCAAATAGGCATAAGTAGTATGGAGTGCAAATTTATTAAGAGTAAAAACTAAAAGCACACAAATCTGCTCACTTGTAGTTTAAAGATCTGTGTACTTATATGTAGATTTATAAGTGTTAGGGAAAATACCATGAAATCGTCCCCAAAACTAATTGCGAAGCACTAGTGGAAATCCCCAAGTTGTGTCTCAAGTGACTGGGGATTTCCCTAGAGCAGTTGGAACGGCTTGGGGCACTGCCCCAAAGTAGAGTCTGATGTGCTTGGGGCACTGCCCCAAGTAAAAGTTGAATGGCCTTGGGGCACTGCCCCCAAGTAGGATTTGAATGGCCCTGGGGCACTGCCCCAAAGTAGAGTCTGATGTGCTTGGGGTACTGCCCCCAAGTAGAGTTAGAATTGCCCTGGGGCACTGCCCCAAGTAAAAGTTGAATGGCCTTGGGGTACAGCCCCCAAGTAGAGTTAGAATGGCCTTGGGGTACCTACCACCCCAAAGTAGAGTCTGATGTGCTTGGGGTACTGCCCCCAAGTAGAGGTAGAATTGCCCTGGGGTACTGCCCCCAAGTAGGATTTGAATGGCCTTGGGGTACTGCCCCAAAGTAGAGTCTGATGTGCTTGGGGTACTGCCCCAAGTAATAGTTGAATGGCCTTGGGGGTACAGCCCCCAAGTAGGATTTGAATGGCCTTGGGGCACTGCCCCAAAGTAGAGTCTGATGTGCTTGGGGTACTGCCCCCAAGTAGAGTTAGAATTGCCCTGGGGTACTGCCCCCAAGTAGGATTTGAATGGCCTTGGGGCACTGCCCCAAAGTAGAGTCTGATGTGCTTGGGGCACTGCCCCAAGTAGGATTTGAATGGCCTTGGGGCACTGCCCCAAAGTAGAGTCTGATGTGCTTGGGGCACTGCCCCCAAGTAGAGTAAGCATTGCTTGGGGTACAGTCCCCAAGTAGAGTTAGAAATGCCCAGGGGCTCTGCCCCCAAGTAGAGGTAGAATTGCCCTGGGGCACTGCCCCGAAGTAGAGTCTGATGGCCTTGGGGCACTGCCCCCAAGTAGAGTTTGAAATGGGACCTAAAACAGAAAAATTTGCAGTTAGGTCCAGTAAGTAATAGAGTGCCAGTATATTATCCAAATCAAGCCCTTTTACTTATTAAGTAAAGTGAAGTAAAAAGCTAACTAAATTGAAGTAAAAATTGAACTTAACCGAATAAAACTAAGCTAAAATTGAGCTAAAAAATTCTAAAAGATTGAGCTGGAATATTAATAAGATTGAGCAGGAATATAATAAGATTAAACTGAAAATGTGGCAAAACTGAAACTGAAAATATATGTAAACTGAGTTAATATAAATGTAGACTGAATTGAAACATATGTAAACTAAACTGAACTAGGAAGGAACTAAAATATATAAAAATCAAATTGATCTTTTGACTAAAATTTAAAACTAATTCATATAACTTAAAATCGAATAAAATAATAAGTATTACAATAAAGCTTTTTTCAAAATGAAATTCAAATAGGCTGTTAAAAAGCACGACTAAAAATTACTTTACAGAAAGTATTTTTATAATATTTTTGAAGTTGCTCCGGAGTGAGAGGATTATTTTTTGTTTCAAAGTTTGTTATTAGAGTAATATAAGGGACATAACAAAAATGATTGTAAATAAAAGACTACTATTAGAAGTTTCTATATTGTGGACGATATTCATATAGTTCAACAGATTTGTTATAGTAAAGCAATTTTTTTAATATATGAGCTTAAACCCTCCTTTTTTTGAATTTTTAAAGTGTAATATTAATTATAACTTGAGATTTAAAAAAAATCTAGTATTAATTACCAATTTTTGTAAAAAAATATTTAGTATGATATTTTTAGTATTTATATTTAATTTTTTTGCATTTTAATAGTAATAATAAGCATATTTAACAGAAAGATGTAAAAATAGTATGTGTTTTTACATCTCCTATCCAATACTTGATATTGTTATGCATTTATCATAAAATTAATTAGACAAGTATCAAACATAATCGAAATATTTAGGAGTTGCTTATGCAAAATAATGAATTATTCAGAATGGATCCTATATTTGAAACCATGGGATTGCTTTTGGTAAGTTATAATTATGAAGAAGTGAAAGATCAGATTAAGAAGGGCTTTTCTGATAATGGCATGGATGGCGAACAGGCATATTTACAACATTTTAGGGTCTATGACAAATATGTTCAGACTTTCTTAAAGCATAGAGTAGAAAGTACAGAAGACAAGTTTTTCTTCGATGAGAATGATTCGAATTATCATTTAATACTTCTAGTGTTAATTTTAGAGAATAAAAGTTGGCTCGAATCGTCAAACAGTATGTCGAGTGACATTGTCAGGGCTCAAATAATTGATAAATGTAAGGCAGTTTTTGATGAAGAGGCAGATGTTCAGGGTATAGTACCTGGTGAAGATATAAGAACTGAAAGAGCAGGTCAGCGGAAGGGTAACAGTCTGGACATAATAGGGTCTACGGAAGATAGCAACCAAGAAATAATTGAGTCTAATGAAAATAGCTGTACTAAGGGTATAGATTCTGTAGAAAAAGGTACTACTCATAACCTATATAGTTTAGAAGGAATAATTCAATATCTTGATAGTAGCCCACTTGAGCCTGACGCAAAATGGAAAGTACTCAGAATAATGCAAAACCCTGTTAGTCATATATCACAACTTATTAAAATAGTTAACTCCAACCTAGGCGCATATCAAAAAGCTGTTAGTGAAATTAGGAGACCGTTAGAAAAAATGGTAAATAAATTTAACGATCTTGAGAAAAGTGACAGCGGAAGTATGTTCTATGGGCTAAAGAATGAGATTTCTAAAACCTCTATAGTCTACCCCACTTTGATTTTTCCAGTTTCTCAAATGATTTTTGAACAATACTGTTATTATGGTTTACTAAGCGATAAGTTGACAGAAAAGAAAAGAAATCAGAACTCAAAGGAACAATTATTAATTAAGCTAAAAGCTTTGAGTGATGGAAGTAAGCTTGGAATAATTTCATCCCTTAAAGTAAGTCCGAAGTATAATCTAGAAATAGCTCAGCAGCTAGGCTTGACAGCAGCTACAATGTCTCACCACATGAGTGTTTTGCTAAATTGTGGGTTAGTAGGTGTAGAGAAGAGAGAGGGCAAAGTTTACTATCATATAGAAAGACAAAACTTACAAGAGTTAATTAACGAGCTTGAAGAAACCCTGCTATAAGATATATCATTAATAGATGCATTGCTATAAGATGCAGATATATTGATATAAAATAAAGATAAAGCGTATAATTAGATACTTGCTTAAAATGCCTTGCTATAAAATTAATATAAAAAGCACTATTCCCGGTGAGAGCCGGGATTTTTTTTATTACAATATTAGATTTTCATAAAATTTAGTTGACGTTAATCAAACTGAATAGTATTATATAATCATAAAATAAATTAGACAGTATTCTAATAGCGAGGTGTTTTATGAGAGATATCTTAACGGAAGGTACAACAAAAGAAGGTACAATAAATGGTAGTGCCCGAACAGAAGGTACAACAAAAGGTAAAGGTCAATCAGGAGGTCATGTAACAAAGAATGTACTTTTGAAAGAGTGCTTATCAAAAAACAAGTTAACAATATGTATTACTTTGATACTCAATATTGTTATAGCTGTTGGGTCAGTGTTTCTTGCTAAAATTCTTCAAAAGGTTATTGATGTAGCTATAGAGGGCGACATGTCTTCCTTTCAGAGAGTTCTGACATTATCGATAGTTTACATTACTCTGCTATGTATCATTAGCTTTATGTATTCTCTAAGTAGTAAACTGTTAATCCGAAATGTAACAAGGATTTTGAGGGAAAGAGCGTTTTTGGGGATACTTAAGAGAAATGTGCAGGATTTTTCAAAGGTTAATACAGCAGATTATATCTCTGCTTTGACAAATGACATAAAACTTATTGAAGAGAATCTCATAACGCCTTTTCTACAGGTTGTTCAATATGGGGTTATGTTTATTGTAACCCTAATATTACTCTTTCAGATTAGTTACATAATTGCATTATGCCTTATTGGAAGTTTGATTCTAATGTTTATTATCCCTGGGCTTTTAGGGAGTTCAATGCAGAAGAGGCAAGGTGATCTTTCGAAACAACTTTCTGCTATTACGTCAAGACTAAAGGATTTCTTTTCGGGATATGAGATCATCAAGTCCTATCAGATAGGTCATTATATACAAAAGGAATTTGTAAGTGAAAATAACAAAACAGTAGATGCAAAGTACAAAGCGGATAAATTATTTGCACTTAATGAGGGTATATCTCAACTCTGTGCATATATTACTCAGTTATCGGGGTTGTTCATAGGTGCATATTTTTTAATAAAAGGAAGTATGTCAGCAGGAACCTTGGTTGCAATCATTCAACTCTCAGGAACATTTGTTAGCCCTGTTATGATGATCATGGAGAACATCCCCAAAATCAAAAGTATTATGCCGGTAATGGAGCGTATAGAGGAACTCTCAAATTATACTGATAAATCTTTCACAGGAGTGCTGAAGCCTTCTTTTCATGACAGTATAATAGCTAAAGATTTGTCATTTGCCTATGAAGAAAATCGCCAAGTATTAAAGGGTATAAATTTGACAATCGACAAAGGAAGTAAATACGCAGTCGTTGGGAAAAGCGGGTGTGGTAAATCAACCTTGGTAAAGGTTCTAATGGGAAGCTATGCTGATTACAATGGTAGCATTACTTTTGATAATACAAGTTTGCGTGATCTGGATATCCAAGAAATACATAGCTTGGCTTCAATAATTCATCAAAATATATATATGTTTGACGATAACATTTTGCAAAATATTAATTTATATAAAG
>JAEYOM010000014.1 GCA_023411715.1 Bacillota bacterium
CATGAAAGTAAGATAAAGTAAAGGCTTTGAACCAAAATAAAGCTTGCAATTATTGCTAATGTATAGTATAATTATACTATACATTCACAGGGAGTGGTTCAAATGTCTTTAGATCAGAACAATAAAGTACCAATGCCCCAGCGTGGAATTATAAAATATAAGAATCATGGTACGACTTATGTGTACTACATCACTCGTATATACCGAAACGAGAAGGGTAAACCGACAAACGACAGGGTTTCCATTGGGAAACTTGATGATGAAACAGGAATGCTAATTCCCAACAGGAATTATTACGAGATTTATGCTTCCTCGGAAGAACAAGCCAAGCAGGCTGAGATAGAATCAATTAAAAGTTGTGGGATTACATATGCGATTGACGCACTTTTAAATGAGCTGGGTCTGGTCGAGATCATGAAGAAGAAATTTCCGAAGCATGCCGACCATATTATTGCACTAGCTGAATACATGCTATGTGAAGGCAACATCATGTCCTATTACGAGGATTGGTATGACGAAGTGCATCCTCACGGGAATATCAAACTCGGTTCAGCCGATATCAGCCGTATCTTCCAAGCAATCGACTACAAAAGCAGGATGGATTTCTTCAGAACCTGGATTTATGCAAGGACTCCATCAGAATACATTGCTTATGATGTCACTTCCGTATCTTCTTATGCGAAAGGTATAGAGGCATTGGAATGTGGGTATAACAGGGATAAAGAAAGCCTGCCTCAATTGAATTTTGCAATGTATTATGGGCAGCAAAGTATGCTCCCCCTTTACTACTGTGTATACCCCGGAAGCGTGCCGGACAAGACCCATCTGGAATATATGCTTCGTGACAACGAGTTGATTGGATGCAAAGGAACAAAATTTGTAATGGACAGAGGATTTTTCACTGCGGATAATCTTCGCATCATGGCAGAGGCGGGTTCCCGATTCATCATCAGTGTACCAAATTCCAGCCTGTTTGCAAAGGATCTGATCGACAAATATCGAAGCCAAATCGTCAATCGGTCGGAGTGCAGGCTCGGAAAGAATCTGCCATACGCCAAGGCCGTGATCCGGGAAGACTTCGGCATACGCGTTAAGGCGCATATCTACTACAATCCATCCAAAGCTGCGGCTGAAGAGGAGATTTTGTTTGATGAAATTGAGCGATGTGAACGTGCGTTAGGCCAAATGAACGAGCCACCTGCCAGAACCTTGCATTATGACCGGTATTTCAAAATTAACCATAAAAGCGGAGGCGGAATTGGCTTCATAAGAGATACCGAAAAAATTAATGCCATCATATCACGCCTTGGATTTTTTATCATTGTCGAAACGGATTTTGAGGCATCGTCGCTTGAAGTTCTAATGGTTTACCGCCAGAGGGACGTGGTGGAAAAGTCCTTTGACGATCTGAGAAACGAGCTGGACATGAAACGTTTGCATTGCCATAATGATGAGACATCTGAAGGAAAGATGTTCGTTGCCTTCTTTGCACTGATACTGCGCTCTTGCATGCAGAACAAGTTACGAACATATCTGGCTGAAACTGGTTTAACCTTTTCATCTATACTGAAAGAACTTCGGAAAATGAAATATGTTCAAACTCTTGACGGGAAAAAACTCTTGTCTCCTATCACGAAGAAGCAAAGGGACATTCTAAATATCTGCGGATTGTCTATGGATGATTTGCCTGCCTGGCTGGCATCTATTCCCGTATAGTATAATTTCGCGGGAATTTAGGTTGCACCCCCTCCGATTTAGCTTGGAGGGATTATTAAAAGGCTTAACAATCGTTAAATGGTATTGTATGATTATTTCTAATCTGTATTTTTTAAATAAACACTTGACACTTACCTAGCGTAAGATGCTACGATCAAAGCGAAAGGCAGGTAATTCCTATGAAAATTAAGCATATGTGCGATAGCACAGGTCTGTCTGAACGCACGATACGCTTTTATATTGAGAAAGGGCTTATAACACCTCAAAGCTGTAAGCAGAATCAGCGTACATACTACGAGTTTGGAGAAGATGACGTTCGACAAACCGAGCAGATCGCTATACTGCGGAAAATGGGCTTTTCCATCGCTGAAATTCTATCCATGAAAAACGATCCGGAGCACATTGGAACAATTATGGATGAACATCGGATTTTGTTGGCCGAGAGTGCAAATAAGCAGGCTCAAGCGCTGGCGGCAATCGAAAATGCTATCGTCAATCAATACCACAGTTTGTCGGAACTATGTTCTGCTTTTACGGATGTTTCTGAACATCTTGAATTACCGCGCTCGGATGTATGCCCGAATTTCGCCCAGTTTAACGAGGAAACACCTGTAGAACGTGAAAAAGCCTACCAGAGTTTTCTAAGCCGACAGAACCGGAAGGAGCAAATGGCACGAAGACTCAAGTTGCTTAAACCCGCTCTGCTTTCCCTATGTGCAGCTGCACTTATTTTCGGGGCAGTCGTTGGTGCCAGCTACATCCCTCGCCATATTCATAAAGAGTTTTCGGGAATTGAGTTGGAGATGAGCGGTGAAGGTTCTAAACTACTTAAAAAAACAGATATTCACATCGAAGGATGGATGTATGGCGGATTGTTTACAACGCCGAAATTCAAGGGGTTATTTGAAGTGAGTAAATATCCGTTTACACACGATACTCAGGTTGAAATACCCTTTCCACATGACAGAATAGAAGAAAGTTCGCTCGTTTATCCATCTTTTAAGGATGGTGTGCCGCATATTAGCAGTTTGGGTGTGCTTTATACCGATAGCAGTTTTCGTTCAGTAGCCATCCATCTATTCGATATGAAGAAAAATTATGACGGAAGCGAAAGTGGGTCAACAGGAAACCGTGTAATCGCAGCTCCGGCAAGTGATTTGGAAATGGCGTCTGCAGCCTTACAAGAACGTAATATCTACTGGATGGATTTCAAAGGCGTAATCCATTATCCTAGATAACAGAATTTTAAAATAAATTCAGATACTTAGCAAATATTCAGAAGAAATAAGAGTTCAAACGGCAAAATTTAATTAGTGAGTAAAAGCGTATTTCTGCACTGTGTTGGTGTTCATTATTAGGTGTCAACTCAGCTGGTGGCTGCGCCCGTATTTAGAAATGCACCCCTTCAAAAATGCACCCCCTCAAGGTGCAACGAAGAAGGAATAATTGAATTGTATCAATGACGGTCATTTTAGGCAAATCTATCAACCGAGATTGATACAAAGAAAACCATCTCTAACCGAGGTGGTTTCTTTATTTGTGAAAAGGCCTGAAGAAATAAGGGCTTCTTGCTGGTAACCGGGAACTTATTGATCCATTAAAACGTCCAAATATTATCGTGGGCGATTAGACATATTACAACACAGGCGGTACGGAACTGCTTGAGGAACACATTACACATCCTCACATACTATGCATCGGTCATATTCGGAGGTTTTTCGTGTTCTTTGCCACGTAAAAGTCCTTAAAGCAAAATGAGTAATATAGAACAATATGGTTTTTTATTGAAATGACCAACTATGATGCTTTTAAGGAGAGGTTATATATGAAGCTTATTGCAAAATGTACTGCAGTAATATTTTCTGTCTTATTGTTTCTTTCATCCTTCCCCGCTTACTGTTTAGCAGAGGGCAATATCATTGAGGTTCCAGACGCAAAGGTTATTATTAATGGAAAGAACATTACCTTCGGTGATGTCATTATATCATCGGGAGGCAGGATATTATTGCCCCTGAGGTCGTTATTAACGAGCCTCGGCGTACACAACGACGATAAGCATATTATCTGGAACGCTGCTGAGAAAAGCGTAACTTTTATAAAGGATTCCACTAAGGTCAAGCTTGTGCAAGGCGGCAATACAGCATATATCGACGACATCCCGACCAAGCTCGACGTTCCGCCGGTGGGATACAGCAAGAACGGGAGAACTTACATACCAGTCAGCTTTGCAGCCCAGAGTCTGGGTAAAGCCGTAGAGTGGGACAGCAGCTCAAAGAGCGTCATAATCAACGATTTAAAAATCGTGACTGTCGACACTGCTGAAGAATTGGTTGCAGCCATGGATTCTAATACAAAAGTCATTTTGAAAAAAGGTATCTATAACCTTTCGAAATTAAAACAGGAATACAGTGAAAGGAAAGTGTTCTGGGAAGGCGTCTTTGATGGGAACCAATTAGTATTGGCGGGAGTGGACAACTTAACCCTTGAATGCGAAGCGGATGATTTTGCTGAAATCGTTGTGGAGCCGAGATACGCCAACGTATTGAACTTTAGAAATTGCAGTAATATTACCGTCCGGAACATAAAAGCCGGACATACCCCCGAGCAGGGGGAGTGCGCCGGAGGGGTACTGGCTTATGACTACAGCAGCAATATAAATATAATAAACGGGGAATTATATGGCTGTGGAATCGAGGGCTTAATCCTGAATAACACCAACAACCTGTCCTTTGCCAATTCCTCCATACATAACTGCAATACTGCCATCATGTTCCTTAACAATTCAAAAAATATAAGCTTTTATAAAAGCAAGTTTTACGAGTACTCATGTGGGGTCGGGGCCTATGACAACTGCAGTCTGACCTTCGATAACTGCGATTTCTCAAATAACACAATAGGCAACGGCATAGGTGGCGGCTCTTTCTTTAACATAAATTTAAGCAAAGTACTTGTAAATAACTCAAGGCTTACAAATAATTTATATTCGTCGCTCACCACGGACTCCTCGGGGCTTACGCTGGTCAATACACAAACGGAGTAGGACACCCATTAAGCAAGATACACCTGTTCTTGCGGTTGATATAAATGATTACGAAAAAACGCAGGCGGCAAAGGCCACAAATCGGGAGAGGAGAACGGAGGGCCCGAGACTTTAAACGACCTCGATTAGATATGTGGATATATCCATAATGAACTGCAAAATCCCGCAGCCGCTCAAAAAACCGTATCAGGCATTCTGGAGGCCATTGAGAAGCTACGGGATTTTCCGGAAAGGGGCTCTCCTTTGTCCTCAATTACCGGAGTAGAAAGTGATTATCGCCATCTCGTAGTGGGAGCTACGCAGCCCTTTTACCGTATAGGTAGCACCGATGTGTTTATCGATCGCATTTTATACGGCCTTTAATAGACCCTGCCCTTAAGCTTAAGAACATCGTCGTTTTCTTCCATATAGTGTTGTATCCGTTGCCTCGCTGAGGTAATATTATTACATTGAATCTTTTTATCATCCTTTACGTGACATATTCATCAACTGGTTGCAAGGGAGTGAAAGGCGATCGAATCAAGGTTTTCCACAGTTGGCAAAGAAATCTATCCAGGCACGGAGATAAAAATTACTTGTGTCAGAAATATCGATTTTTTGGACAACAACTGCCTGGGCGAGAGGTTCCGGATTGTTCATATCGGAGAAGGCTGCGGCGTTTTCAGGAACGGCGACAGCAGCCAGATTGTCACAAGCCCGACGGTACTATGCCTTAACGAGCGCGATGAAGTGGAGATTCAAAACACCTCCGGTCTCAGGCTGGATATCATGTATTTTGAACCGACCTGCTTTGAGCGGTATGTGACATTTGAGAATCTTGAGGTCTGGAAAAATCAATTAAATGATGACGCCTGGTTCTTCAGACCCTTTTTTACCCGTACCGGTTCCTTCCTTGGAGCATGTGCCACCAATCAGTATCTGGGCAACCGTGTTTCAAAGCTCATAGAACTGACTGATGCTGAGCTAAGGGAGCAACGGGACGAATCCTGGCCTTGCCGAAGCCGTTCATACTTCATTGAATTACTGCTCCTGGTAAATACCATTTACAATGAAGATGAAGCTCACGAAAAGATATACTTCGGTAAAATGTCCGATGAGATCAGGGAAGTGATCAACTGGCTGAACAGCCATTACACAGAGAAGACGACCATGGAAGCTGTCACCCGGCAATTTCACACAAACAAGACGACCTTGAACCAGAAATTCAAAGCTGCCATGGGCATCACCGTCATGGAATATGTCGGCAGTCTGAGGATACAAACCGCCTGCTCTTTCCTCCGGAAAACGTATCTTTCCGTCAACGAAATCATGGAAAGGGCCGGTTACAGGGACGATGCGCACTTTCTCAGATCGTTCAGGAAACATGCCGGCTGCACGCCATCCGAGTACAGGAACCGGTTTGTCAATGCCTGAAAATTTTGCAATCGACAGGTTTTTCTTTCCGATCGGCAATTCTTTCTCCTCCTACCTTACATTACAATGGGGAAAAAAGGAGGAATATCCATGAGAAGAATTAGAATTGTATTGCTCACCCTTCCGATTCTCGTCCTGATCGTTATTATGATGTTAACGGGCTGTTCATCCGGGAAGGCGGCCGATCAGCCTACAGGCTCCGGCGAATCCATTGATAACCCTGTTACCCCGTCAGCTCTCCTGGCGGAAGATACTGCCGAACCTTCTACCGAACCTTCTACCGAACCTTCTACCGAACCTTCTTCGGACTCATCATTCGATGAGAGTACATTCCCTGTGGCAACGGACTGGACAGTTGTATCGGATATTTCAATTACTCATCCAACCAATATTGCGGGTTTTCTGAATGAAAACTACGGCCTGACAGTCGGATACGACGGTGAAATTCATTACACGAACGACGGAGGCAAGACGTGGCCAAGAGCTCAGAACAGCTCCATGTGTCGCTTCTGTCTCGATATCGTCGATGAGAATCTCGCCTGGTCCGGCGGTAATGGAAACAACGTCCGAGTGACGGAAGACGGCGGCAAAATCTGGCGTGCGGTAACGGATGCAGACCTGGGCGGAAAACATTCCAATATCGATTTTGTCGACGGCACAACTGGCTGGCTTGTCTCTCAAACGAATTGCTCCGTAACGAAAGATGGCGGAGCAACATGGACGCCGCTGGCCCTTCCGGTAAATTTGAAGAACATAGCATCCATCTGTCTGAGAACCGCCAGCGATGGGTATATCCTGTCGAACAGCGGGCTGTTTTTCGAAACCACCGACGGTGGAACGACATGGAATGAGCAGGATCTGGGCTTTAAGGATTATGGCATCGTCGATCAGAAAAACCAGCCGGGTTTGTATAAAAACATTATTGCTCTGTCGGATATCAGTTTCACTGATGAGAAAAATGGAACTATCGTATTCACAGGCCCGATTCCAGGCCAGGGAGTCAAAACCTGGTGCCTGACAACCGCAGACGGCGGTGCGACCTGGACATCCGAACTGATCCCGGCGACGGAAGAATTTGCGCCTGCAAAGGTTTTCCTCTCAGGTGACGGAAAATATCTTACGCTGGGTTCTTCCAATGCCAATCGTTTTATCGTAATGAAAAGAGAGTGAACAGGATGATAGTCAGGCGCCGGGGCGGTGCCTCCAACGACCCGTAGAATAAAGATTCTGCGGGTTTTCCATTTTTTTAGGGTCGACAAATTACCGAAAGAGCTAAAAGTAATATGAGATCGGAATATACTATAAAATGTTTCTGCTAAATGATATAATCTGGATATTAATGATAATTACAGTTTATGGTTAATTGAAGGAAATAACGTAAAAAGGGAGGAGATATATTGCTGAAGAGTATGTTCGTTTTCGACAATTCCACTGATCCCGAAAAACTAGCTTCATTTTGCCTGGAAGTGGGAATAGATTCACTTGTCCTGCATCCCGGCTTTTTTGAAAACGAGAGTATATCTATGATTTGGGCAGATTATCGGACGGCCTCATACCGATGTCATTCACGCAAATACTGGGGCAGACCCCTCACTGGAAAAGAGATCTGCTGGATCATGTAAAGGGAATCACCGGTAAAGAGGTCATGTCCTATGTCCAGTTCGAGCCGGTGATCAGGAATACACCGATCGGTACCGCGCAGCTGGAGGAAGAGATACGTACGGCAGTGGCTGAAAAACGCTCCGGTTTGATTTATTTCCATTATGAACAGATAGCCGGAAACCCCGGAAAGCAAGGAACACTGAAAAAATATAAAAGCCGTTGAGCTTTTTATTTTACACCTATATTTAATTTATAACGGGTGGGGGCAGAAGGATGGAATCAAAATCCACCATAGAAAAGTACATTAAAATCGCCGCTGTTTGCATCCTTGCAATTGCCGATATTCTATTGACCCCGGTACATAATGCTGTCACCGATACCGCCACAGCCGCCGAACCAATCGAAGAGCAGGTTGCAGTTATGGGGGCAGATGAAAAGCAGGACTCCTCCGCGGAGGAAAGCGTTATCAATATATATGCGTGTGATCCGGAAGCGGAAGATATATTTGCAGAATATTACCGGCAAAATCCCGAATTCAGATATAAAATCAATTATTTTTCTGACGCAAATGGCATCTATTTCAGGCAGATCATCAGTGACCTGGAAAAAGGCGACGGAAATACAATGGACATTTATTGCGTCCCCGGCAGGTATGCGCGGGAATTTATCAAGGGAGATTACTCCGGGTATGCATGTACTTATAAAGAACTTGGCATCGATGTCGACGCCGCTTTGGAGAAGGCGGACATTCCGCAGTATGCAATCGACGCCGGAACCAATCCGGACGGAGAGTTGGTTGCGCTTCCCTACGAACCCGACGTCGGGGTATTCATGTATCGCCGCTCTATTGCCAGGGACGTTTGGGGGACTGACGATCCGGATAAAATTGCCGATATCCTTGGAGCAGGCACTGAAAAATGGGATAAGTTCATGGAAGCGGCAAAGATCTTAAAGAAGCATGGCTGCTATATAGTACCTGGATGTGGTGATATCTGGCCTTTGATTGATACGAGGCTGGATGAATATCCGGACGTTAATAAAGAGTGGCTGAAATTTATGGATATTTCAAAAGAATTATTGGACGACGGCTGTATTCTGGATACCATGCAATATACGGAAGAATGGTTCAATGACTTGGACAGTAAGGGTGGGAAGCAGATATTTGGCCTTGTTCCATCGCGGCTCTATGAATGGGGATGGGGATTGGGGAATACCTACGGAGATTGGGCGATATGCCTGCCGCCATTCAGTAACGTAGATTTGAGCGGCAGTACGGCAATTCTGGTCAATAAAGACTCACTGCTCAAGGATGAAATCAAGCCTCTTATCGAATGGATCACACTGGACTGTTCCGAAACCGGACTTCAGTATTATCTGGCCAATGACGCTCTCCGCCATGAAAACACGAATGTATTTTACGGCCTTAAAAGACCGGTTGTCTCCGGGGCTGTTCTTAAAAGTGCAGATGCCGGACACGACTTTCTGGGCGGACAAGACATCAATGCTGTGTTTTATGGCGTCCAAAAAGCCGCGGCGGGCAAGCAGCAGGGTTATGAAGGGCTTGAAAATACAAACTCCCATACATGGCTTAGTGAGGTAAAAGCATATCTTGGCGGTGAGAAGGACAAGGATACAGCGATTGCAGATTTTTTGAAGGAAACAAAAGTATCCCGGGAATCCATAGAGACTTATTACTATGATCCTGCCGTCAATACCGCACTCAATATATATACGGGAGATCAGGAACTTGTGAATATAGTTGAGAAATATGCCGAAACACACCCGGATTTCAAATTCAAGATACATGGTCATGTAGGCTCTACTGTAGATGATAACAACTTTCTCTCCAATATCATCAATCCTTTGAAAAAAGGCGACGGAAGTGCAATAGATATTTACAGTATTCCAGCCGTATATGCCGAGAAATTCATCAAGGGAAAATACGCCGGGTATGCAAGCACATATAAAGAACTCGGTATCGACGTCGACTCCGCTTTAAAGAAGGCGGATATTCCACAGTATGCGATTGATGCCGGGACCAACCCGGACAGAGAAATAATTGCGCTTCCGTATGAAAGCGACGTCTGCGTATTCATGTATCGTCGCTCCATTGCAAGGCGTGTTTGGGGAACCGATGATCCTGATAAAGTTGCAGATATCATCGGAGCAGGCACCGGAAATTTGGAAAAGTTCAGGGGAGCGGCGCAAACCTTGAAAGGACATGGCTATTACATTGTGCCCGGAAGTTTCGGCCTCTGGCCTTTGTTTGATGATGAGACCGATGTTTCCGGATTGGGACTGAATGAAAATTCTGATATCAGTCCGAAGTGGGAAGAATTTATGGACGTCTCAAAATATTTGTACGACAACGGCTGTATGAAGGATACCGACCCGTATACCGAACAATGGTACAAGGAACTGGACGGTAAAGGCGATAAACAGGTATTCGGCCTCGTCACAATAGATAAGATGCTGCAGTCCCTCTATCAATGGGATTTGAAGAAAACCGCCGGCGACTGGGCGATATGCCTGCCGCCGAGCAATAAATTGAGCACGGGCGTCAGTTCGGGGATCATGGTCAATAAGGCCTCGCTGCTCAAGGATAAAATCGGGCCTCTTATCGAATGGATAACTCTGGACTGTTCTGAAAACGGGCTGCAGTACCGCCTGGCAAATGACACCCTCTATCGGAATGAAGACAATACCGAGGAACTGTATAAAACCTACGGCGGCAGAAGACCCGTCATCTCCGGCACTGTTATGAAAAACACAAATAGAGGCATCGGATTTTTGGGCGGACAGAACATGAACGCTGTAATATGTGACGCTAGAAAGGCAATAAACAGTAAGAAATATCAATTTTATACCAGTCTGGATTCTGCGTTTGCCGGTGAATGGGTTCTTATGACAAGGGCGTATCTAAAGGGGAATAAGACCAGAGAAGAATCGATTGCCGGATATAAAGCAAGAATGAAAGATATCAGAAAAAGTCATATTGAATATATAAGCGCAATTTACGGCGAATAAGTAAACCGAGAGCAAGAAAAACGCGGGTTTTAGCGAAGAAGAAATTCTAAAGGTAAGGAATCACTACCGCGGTTTATAGCTAGGCTAATAAAAAACTACCTTGTGCTCTGTCAGCTTTCCGTCTAAGTATGTGAGCTTTCCGGAAAACAGCCTTCCGTCTTCAAGCCATTCCAAGAACAGTCTGTCGCCTTCCCAGAGGTTCAGATCCGGGACTTTGGAGTCATCGATCCATTCGAGGACACCTTCTGAGCAATCTATCAGTTCGCCTTCAAATTCATCGGCGGTATATAGAAATGTGTATTCGTCTTCGATGCCGTCGAACAGGGGAAAGGTCAGAATCCCTTTGAGACGCGGGTTCTTGAGCGTCAGACCGCTTTCTTCATACACTTCCCTGATGACGCATTCCTCGGGAGTCTCGCCCGGTTCGATGTGTCCGCCCAGTCCGTTCCACTTTCCCTCATGTATGTCGTTTGGCTTCCTGATGCGGTGCAGCATTAAGGTTTTGCCGCTTCGCTTCATATAGCATAATGTTGTGAGCTTCATAATGTGCTCCTCCGTCATTGAGTTGATTTTATTATACACCAAAATTCAGGCTGATTATTGCAGTAGTCATTCGTATACGGCCTTTCTTAATTAACAAAAAGTTAATTATTTATCCCTAGTTTCTTAATATTTGCTTGTTATTATAAAAACATAAACTTTTTCATTTTACTACTCCTTCTAATTTATAAATCTTTACAACAGCTCCGCCGATGGTGGAGCTTTAATTATGGGATATAGCGAAGTCTTGTTCAAAAATCACAGGCGTTCGATTCGCGTTTATTTTTTTATTTTTTGGAAACATTTACATCTGTGTAATACCCTTAAAAGCCTATAATCACATGCGAATAATATTATAGAACTTCAATAGGGGTGTTGATTATGAAGCTTAAAATAGGACTGAACAACAGGAATTTTATAGTTGAAGCAGAAAGTGTGGTAGAAGCGGTCTTGAGGATCATAGACGCCGGGTTCGGCGAAACGGATAATGCGGAGTTTCAGGTGGCGAGGCTGATAAATAGCAATTGTAAGGTCAGTATAAATGAACACATGGTATAAATATATCTCTATTCTTTCACCCGGATCTTCAAAAAGATAACCTGATAATGTCTATTATGACCTTGCTTCCCCGGGCAAGGTATTTTTTCATTCGATTTATTAGATATTGACAATTGTTTAACAATTCATTAAGATATATTAAAACATTAAAAATTTTACATAAAATATCCATCTCGTTATACCGCTCCGAAAGGCACAGTAAACAGTCATGCTTGAAGTATATCATGAAATTATCAAAAAATCGTTCCAGCAGCGAGCTGTATACAAAATCGATTCATACCTGAGCATTATCGGTTCGCTGATAACCTTATTCATCCAGATCAGCCTTTGGTATGCATTGATGGGCAATGGCGGCAGTATAGGCGGGGTCAGCTTCCAGGATATGTTCAACTACCTGATAATAAACACAGTTGTACTTGCCTTGGTTTCATCGAACGCTGGAAACGAACTTGCAAAGAAGGTACAGGACGGCTCCATTGCAATCGATTTGATAAGACCTGTAAGTCTGAAATACTTTTTGTTGTCCCAGGATCTCGGCAATAATTTGTTTGTCGTGGTGTTCAACGTTCTGCCGGTATGCCTGGTTTCCGTAGCGATATTCGGCTTCAGTCTGCCTTCGGACGTCATCAGAGTCTGTCTTTTTCTCTTAAGCCTGGTCAACGGTATCATTATAATATTCCTTATAAATTATATTTTTGGCCTGCTGGCTTTCTGGCTGAAGTCGACATGGTATATCCCATGGTATACGGGCGCACTTTTCAAATTGTTCGGGGGCACTTTTGTACCTATTTGGTTCTATCCGGGATTTCTTCAGAGGATAAGCGAGGCCTTGCCGTTCAGGCTTGTGACTTTCGAACCAATATCGATCTATACGGGCAAGCTTCCGTTGGGGTCCTCCGCATTCGTTATTATATATCAACTGATATGGATCATCGTTTTGAATATGGCGGAAAAGATAGTCTGGAAGAGGGCGCAAAGTAAGATAAGCGTCCAGGGAGGCTGATATGTCGTACATACCTCTTTATCTTGAATTTATAAAGATCCGGCTGAAACGGATGGTGGAATACCGCGGAGCATTCCTGTCAGGCGCGGCTGCGCAGTTTATCATGTATGGTTCCACGTTTGTCCTGATATGGATCATGATAGATAAGTTCAAGAATCTGAACGGTTGGAGTTCGTACGAAATACTGTTCCTTTACGCACTGGATCTGTGCTCCTACTCCTTTGCGGCATTTTTCCTGTTCAATTTCAGCATAATGCTGCCTGCAATGATCCAGACAGGTGAATTCGACGATATACTGACCAAGCCTCTCAACCCTTTTGTGCATTTGATAAGCAGGGAGTTTAATATTGCATATTTCACACATATCTCCCTATCGGTCATCGTAATGGTTGTTTGTTTTGTCAATCTCGGTATCAGATTCACTGCTTTGAAGCTCCTGGTATTGCTGACAGTCATACTGGGCGGGGCGCTTATACAGGGCGCCGCGTTACTGATCACTACGGTGCCGTCGTTCTGGCTGATACAAAACAACAGCCTGAAACATACCTTTTTTACTAATCTCAAATCTTTCATTCAGTACCCGGTCTCTTTGTATAACAGGGCTGTCCAGGTGCTGCTGACGCTGGTTGTCCCCTATGCGTTCATAAACTTTTACCCTGCACAGTATTTTTTGAATAAAAACGATTTTTTGATTTTCAACCCTGTTTTTCAATACCTGACTCCCGCCGTCGGAATTTTGCTTTTTATCCTCGCGTACAGGTTTTGGATACTGGGAGTCAACAATTACAAGAGCACGGGTTCGTAAGGAGGGGTCGGGATGTCTTTGATACAGGTAGAAAACGTTACCAAGGAATTCAGAATATATAAAAGGGAAAAGGGCTTCGTTAATACGGTAAAATCGCTGTTCAAAAGACAATACGAAGTCAGGAAGGCAGTTGACAACATATCCTTCAATATTGAACGGGGAGATCTGGTAGGATATGTAGGGCCAAACGGCGCAGGCAAATCGACTACGATCAAGATGCTTACAGGCATACTGCTTCCGACCTCCGGGAGCATTATGGTGAACGGCGCGTTTCCCTATGCCGACAGGAAGGAAAATGCAATGCACATAGGCGTAGTGTTTGGGCAGAGATCGCAGCTGTATTGGGACCTTCCCGTAGAAGACACTTTTGAATTGTACAGAAAGATGTATAAGATCGGCGACTCGCAGTTCAAAAGGAATGTTGAGTTTTATGTTGAGCTGCTTGGGTTGCAGGAATTTTTGCAGAAGCCGGTAAGACAGCTGAGTCTTGGCCAGAAAATGCGTGCGAACATAACGGTCGCACTACTGCATGATCCTGAAATCGTCTATCTCGACGAACCTACAATTGGCCTGGACGTCGTGGCAAAGAGCAGGATAAGGCATTTCATAAAGGAGATCAACAGGGAAAAGAAAACGACCGTGATTTTGACAACACATGATATGGATGACATCGAACAAACCTGTAATCGGCTGATTATGATTGATAAAGGAACAAAAATATACGATGGTACCCTAACAGGCTTCAAGGAGTCCCATAACCGAAGGTTCATGATACAGGTGGAATTTGCCGGCGATAACATTTATGTCACGGATGAGAGGTTCGATATTGCCGGGGAAGAAGGGCCAAGCAAAAAATTCATTTGCGATAAGGAAGCTATAAGTATCGGGGAGGCGGTCACGTTTCTTACAAGAAACTACGATATCAACGATATAAGAATAAAGGAACCCGAGATAGAAGAGATCGTGCGTAATGTCTATGAAAAGGCGGATGTGGCAATGCTTGCCCGCGATGCTATCGTTTGATCGAACCGCGGCATTTACCTGTTACGCCAGAAAACCGTATGCTATTTTCACAGATTTGATCAGGAAGCTGAGCCCGAAGCCGACCAGACAGATGCCAAGTAAGGCGATTACTATCTTATAGGCCTTCCGGTTGATGAAGGTCCTTGTCTTGCTTATCAAAGCCGAAATGAAGCAATACCAGGTGAAATCGGAGATGATGTGCCCGAAATAAAACAGTATGACGCCCGCTATGCCGAATGAATTGTATGCGTTCATTATAAGACCAAGGCCAATTGCCGCCCACCAAATAATGAAATATGGGTTGGAGGCGCTTATCAGCGCGCCGCCGACTATTATGTTCCCATATTTGCCGTCTGCCGGCTTATTGAAGTCAATGTTAATATTGCCCTTAACGATATCTTTGACCATGCCGGTTCCAAAAAATATCAGAACCAGGCCGCCCAGTATCCCTATGACCATTTGCGCGACTGTTGTGCCGAGGTATTTGCCGACGCCTAAAAATATCAGTATCACAAGCACGAGTTCGAGAAGCGCGTGGCCGACCGAAATCAAAAAACCTGCCCTGGCGCCGGTTTTTATGCTTTTATCCAAAGTGTACGTGAGAAGCGAACCCGGCATCACAGCGCCCGAATAGCCTATCAGCATGGATTGCAGAAATACTTCGATCAATTACCGATCCTCCGGCATTTAATATAATAAATTGTAAGAAAATATATCATATTATCGCGGAAGCTGCAACAGCTTTGACTAAGCAACGATCTGCCTATGGCCCAGGACTGCATCTCAGGACTGCATACCAGGCTGGACTCAGCCGCTATATGAATCGTATCCGGTCATAGCGATATATGCACAACGCTCTGGTTATCCTCCAAATGACGCCCGTACCAGGGACAGATCCGCCATCTTCTTCAAGTGTCAGACCGAAATCTGCTGCGAACATCTCGTCGCCGCCCGAATACAGAACACCGATAAGGCGTTCGGAGCCGCCTCCGCCTGTATATGACGCGGCGCCCGCGTCTCCTGCGAGCATATCGCCTTCATCCGTCATTGTAATATTGATGGGAGTTGTCAGGCCCTCCGCGAACACATCTGCTTTGAAGCCCGGCGGTACGGCAATATCTGCGGGATTTATCCTCCTGACCCCTTTGACGTTGCTGTGGATAATACTATACATTCGGCATCGTTACAAAATAGCCGTTCGCTTTATCATATTCATATCCGGCGTTTCTGTATGAAATAATAAGATGGTATATAGCCTACAAACAGGGATTTGGAGTGATCATACGAAATACGGTATCGGCATGAAAAACATCAAGACCTCGCTGGCGGTATTTCTTAGCGTGGGGATATCCTACCTACTGCAACTCGAGTTTCCCTTTTTTACAGCTATATCGACTATATTTACGATCGAAAGCTCCAGGGAAACGCCGATGAAAGCAGGCGGGATAAGGATGCTCGGTTCGCTGGTCGGCGCATGCGTCGGCGTCGTGCTTGTGCTCGTAAAGCCAGGCAATGTTTTTTTATGCGGATTTGGAATTATGGTTATCAGCTGTATCTGCAGCATGCTTAAGTTGGACAGGGCCATTCCGATTGCGGGCGTCATATTCATGGCGATAATGCTGGGCAAGGATATCAAGGATCCTTTGCAGTACAGCATCAACAGGATCCTTAATACTTTTGCGGGAATAGTGGTAGCGGTGGCTGTGGACTATGCCGTGCCCTCCGGCGGAAAGGACAAGGATAGCAAGGATGGCAAGGATGTCAAGGATAGCAGGGGCAGCAAGGGCGGCAAGGATGGCAGGGGCAGCAAGGATAACATGGGCAGCACGGGCGGCAAGGATGGCAAGAGTAGCAAGGATGGTATAGATCCCACCTGAGGCAGAGTACCACAAAATCTGGAATAATTAGCTGCCCGCGGGGGAAATATATCACACGGATGGAGGAATATCAATGGAGACATCAATTGCGGTCGGGAAAAGCATTATCAGGAAAGATGCGGTGGATAAGGCCTCGGGCAGGGTCAAATTTACGAACGATGTCATTGTGCCGGGGATCCTGCACGCAAAAATGGTCACAAGTAAATATGCCCATGCCGTTATCAGCAGGATCGACGTTTTTGAAGCGGCAAACTCGCCCGGAGTACGCGCAGTTGTTACAGGAGACGACATAAAGGGCATCCTTACCGGTACATTCGTTGAAGACCGGCCTCCTATAGCGATCGGCAAGGTAAGATATTTCGGGGAGCCTGTCGCAGTCGTTGTCGCCGACAGCGAACTTGAGGCCCGCAGGGCCGCTGAGCTCATCAAGCTTGAATACGAACCGCTGCCTGTTCTGAACTCGCCGGGCGAATCGGTAAAGCCGGGGGTGGTATTGATACACGAAGGCCTAGGCGATTACAGGCGGGTCAAACAGTGCTTTCCGGAACCGAACACCAATATTGCAAATCATGTAAAGATCAGAAAAGGGGATATGGCAAAGGGCTGGGCCGAGAGTGAGGTCACAGCCGAAGAAAGCTTTTTTATTCCACAGTCGGACCATATCGCGCTGGAGACAAGGTCAGTCAGGGCAGAGATTAAGGCTGACGGGCAGGTGATAATACATACGCCTTCACAGGCGCCATATATAATCAGGAAGAAGTTGGCCCGCCACTTTGGCATCGATAACGGAAAGATCACGGTACACACTCCGATGGTCGGCGGTTCCTTCGGCGGTAAAGCCGCGGTGCAGCTTGAGCTTATTGCCTACCTTGCGTCGCGGGCTGTGGACGGAAGAGAAGTGATCATTACGAATACAAGAGAAGAGGATATGATCAGTTCCCCCTGTCGTATCGGGCTGGAGGCCAGGGTCAAACTCGGGGCCGCCAGGGATGGTATGCTCAAGGCTGCCGAAATCACTTACCTGGTCAACTGCGGGGCGTATTCCGATATGGGGGCTGTGATGACGAAATCGATCGCATCCGACTGCACGGGTCCCTATGACATTGAAAATGTATCATGCGATTCAATGTGCGTTTATACTAACCATACCTATGTAACGTCCTTCAGAGGTTTCGGCCACGCCGAGTACACCGCCGCGATAGAAAGGACGATGGACAAGCTGGCGGATGCCCTTGGAATGGACCCTCTGGTGCTAAGATACAATAACGCGATAATGCCGGGAGATACCACACCTACTCAATCCGAACTGACAAAAAGCAATATTGGCAACCTCCCGGAATGTATAAACAGGCTCAAAGCATTGATAAACTGGGACGAAGGCCGAAGAATCACAATAAGTGGTACCAGGATCAGGGCAAAAGGAGCAACCTGCTTCTGGAAGACTTCCACAACTCCTCCCGATGCTGCTTCAGGCGCTGTTATCACATTTTCACCCGACGGTTATGCGAATCTCAGTATCGGCGCCGTCGAAATCGGACAGGGATCAAAGACAGTTCTCGCTCAAATATTGGCTGAAAAATTGAAACTCGATCCGAACAGGATAAACGTTTCAATGGAGGTAAATACACGTGATAACCCGGAGCACTGGAAAACGGTTGCGAGCAGCACGACCTATATGGTCGGGAACGCAGTCGTTGCAGCCGCGGACGACGTTATCCGGCAGATAAAGGGAACCGCCGCGATAGTTTTGAGATGTTCCCCCGAAGACCTTGAAATTGAGGACGGCAAGGTATTTATCAAAAGCGATATGCATAAATACATCGATATAACTGAAGTAATCCATGGCTACAAATATCCCAACGGCAATTCCATAGGCGGACAGGTCATCGGGCGCGGCAGCTTTATAATGAAGCATTTGGGCGGCATGGACAGGGAAACCGGCAAGGGTGATCCGGGACCGCTCTGGACGGTGGGCGCCGAAGCCGTGGAGGTGGAGCTTGACATGAAAGACTATACTTACAGGCTTCTTAGGGCGGCATGCGTGATCGATGCCGGAAAGGTGATAAATCCAATGGCGGCAAAATCGGTAACGATGGGCGGAATGTCCATGGGATTGAGCCTTGCAAGCAGAGAAGCCTTTTTATACGACAACAATGGGATCATGCTGAACCCGAATCTGCGGATGTACAGGACGATACGCTTTGGGCAGAACCCGGAATATCTCGTTGATTTTCTCGAAACGCCTGAGATAGACGGACCGTATGGCGCGCGTGGTCTGGGCGAGCATGGGTTGATTGGAATGCCGGGCGCCCTTGCAAACTGCCTTTCGGCTGCAATAGATGCCGATCTGGACAGGCTTCCGCTTACTCCTGAATTATTGTGGAGGACAAAGACGGGGGGGCAGGCATGATATCTTTCGACTTTGATTATTACAGGCCCGATTCGGTCAAAGAGGCTGCAGATATTTACAGCACACTGGCTGGACAGGGCAGTAAAGCTATATATTACGCCGGCGGGACGGAGATCATAAGCCGCGCGAGGACTAACCGGATGCGCTTCGACTCGGTGATCGACATAAAGAGTATTTCCGAATGCCGCCAATGCGGATACCAGGGCGATAAGCTGGTCATAGGCGCCGCTGTAACTCTAACAAAAATATCCGATTCAGGGTTATTCCCGCTCCTGGGCGAGTGCTGCCGCAGATCGGCCGATCATACGGCGCGCGACAGGATCACCCTCGGAGGTAATATCTGCAGCAGTATGCCGTATAAAGAGGCATTGCTGCCTTTATTGCTGTGCGATTGCGAAGCGGTGACCGCAGGCAGCAGAGGCGTGAAGACCAGGCCTCTCACAACGGTCTTCGATAAGGAACTGAAGCTCGATGACGGTGAATTTCTGGTCCAGGTAAAAATCGACAGGAGCTATACCGGGTTACCGTATGCAAGTATTAAAAAGACCGGACAGGACAAGGTCGACTACCCGCTTTTTACAGTAACGATGATCAGGAAGGACGAACGTATAAGGGCTGCTTTCAGCGGATTGTGCCAATATCCCTTCAGACTTCCGACGATAGAGGATCATCTCAATAACAGCTCGACTGCTCTCAAGGATAGGATCGATAGGGTTTTCAGCAGTTTACCCGCGCCGGTGCTTGACGATATTCTCGGTTCGTCCGGGTATCGCGAATTCGTGGCGAGGAATGCCGTTGAAGAGGCGATGACTATACTCGGGGCCTGTAGAAAGGAGTAAGGGGCGATGCTTGAGTTAAAGGGCAGAGGTATTATCGATATCAATGTCAACGGCAGTAAAAAGAGCGTTACCGTCAGGCCCGCCGACACGCTTTTATATGTATTGCGCGAGCAGCTCGGACTGACCGGCGCTAAAAATGGCTGCGGAAACGGTGACTGCGACGCGTGTACGGTGCTGATGGACGGATGGCCGGTGAAGGCCTGCCTGGTGCTCGCCGTCGAAGCTATAGGGACGAATATAACTACAATAGAGGGGTTGGTTGACACACCCATTCAGAAGGAGTTTATCGACAGATTTGCCATACAGTGCGGCTACTGTACTCCCGGAATGATAATGAACAGCCATGCTCTGATTAGCATCTATCCGGATGCGACCGACGAGGTAATTGAAGAATGGCTCGAATCTAATATCTGCAGGTGTACGGGCTACCAGGAGATATGTGAAGCGGTTAAGTCGGTTTTGGGAAGGATCTGACGCTGTACAGTGTGTCAGTTGAAATATTGCCGGTTCCGCGCGCATAGAATAGTATAGTTTTTATCTGTATGAAAAGGCAGGGCCATTTATGAAGAAGTATTTGAGCTGCATTATTTTCTGGGGCGCCTTCTGGGGCCTGACCGAGGCTACTCTCGGGTACGTCTTGCACTCGCTCTCACTGGGCATTGGCTGGGTTCTCTGGTTCCCGCTCGCATTCTATTTTATCAGCAGCGTTTACAGGAGGACAAACAGCCTTTCTTCAGTCATATTTACCTCCTTTCTGGCAGCCGCAGTAAAAACGATTGATTTCATAATGCCCACGAGCCCGGACAAGATTATCAACCCGGCAGTTTCAATAATTCTCGAAGGTTTTGCGGTATTCGTCCTGTTCAGACTGGTCTCCGGGAGGTCCGGGAGGCAAGACGCCCACCGGCCCGGATATCTGCGAATATTATCCGTCAGTGCAGGCTGGAGGCTGCTGTACGTAGCATATATGCTGCTGATGCCGGCGAGCTATGCCGCTATATCGCCATTGCGGTCAGCATCAGCCCTGTTGAACTTTTTGCTCGTTGGAAGCTTGGCGAACTCCCTGATTATTTACGTGTTTATGAGAGTATCTGAATTGGCCGGTAAAAAGACAGAGCGATCGGCGGGGCAAGCAGCAGAGCAAGGGACAGAGCGAATAGGGGTTGTGAGAAATATAGGGCGACCGGCGGAGCAAAGGGCAGAACGATCGGCGGGGCAAGCAGCAGAACAAGGAACAGAGCCATCGGTGGGGCAAGCAGCAGAACAAGGGACAGAGCGAATAGGGGCTGTGAGAAATATAGGGCGACCGGTTGTCAGCATTGTGAAGCGCTTGAAGGTAAACATTGCATTGAACAGCGTACTGGAGATCGCAATCTCCTGTCTGATGCTTGCAGCCGCCTTACTGGCTCAATGGGCTTTGTAAAGTGATACAGGCACAAGCGGATGGATATTCGAACAATAATAAAGCGTCGCTTCCCGGCGTCGATGGTATCATCCTGGCCGCGGGCTTCTCGAGCAGGGCGGGGGCTTACAAAATGACCCTGGACATAGGCGGCAAGACGATGCTTGAGAGATGTATCGAAGCTATGTACGATGTATGCACAAGACTCATAATTGTCGGCGGTTACGGGGTTTCTGCCATTCTGCCGGTGGTAGCGGGATATTCCAGGGCTGAATTAGTTCTGAACGAAAGATTCGGGGACGGAATGTTCGGCTCTGTCAGGAAAGGCCTCGAGCATGTCAGAGCCGGACGCTTTTTTCTGACTCCCGGCGATTATCCTTTGATAAGCCGCGAAGTATATAAAAGCATGCTGAATATCGTAGGAGACATCGTCATCCCTTGCTGCAAAGGTGAAACCGGTCATCCTGTGCTAATGAAGAGCAGCCTCATCGGTGAGATTCTTTCTGACCCCGGATACTGCAGCCTGAGGGACTTCATTGAATCCAGGGGCTTTAAAAAAATCGAGGTTGAGGATGAAGGCATACTTGCAGATGTCGATACGATGCAGGACTATTTTAGTATCTGCGGTAAATTTGCGAAACCTGTCACAGGCACTGTTCAGGGGTGATTAGTTTTGGCTGTCCAGGGGTGAACAGTTTTGGCTGCTCAGGGGTGAGCAGTATTGGTTATTCGTGGGTGAGCAGTTTTGGTTATTCAGGGGTGAGCAGTTTTGGCTGTTTAGGGGTGAACAGTTTTGGCTGCTCAGGGGTGAACAGTTTTGGCTGTTCAGGGGTGAGCAGTATTTGCTGTTCAGGGGTGATTAGTTTTGTCTGAGGATGGCGGGCAGGCATACGTTCACATTGTGACGGGGGAAGTGGATTCGGGGAAAACCGCCCGTCTTTTGTCAATATACAGGGAACTCGGCTCCGGAGATGGCTTTATAAATGCAAAGATATACAGGGATGACCATTTTATCGGCCAAAGGATAATACGGCTTTCCACAGGTGAAAGTGAAATTTTTTCTGCAATATGTGAATTTACCCCTCCGGACTGGGACGAAATATATAAATACGGCAATTTCAGCTTTTCAGGAAAGGGGCAGGCATTTGCCCGCAATATTACATCCGGTATCATCGCAAAGGGGACCGACCCTGTATTCATAGATGAGATCGGACCTTTGGAACTCCAGAAACAAGGCCTTTGTGATATTTTATCAATGCTCCTCCGCACAAAAAACGAAATCTACGCTGTGATCAGAAAAAGCTGCATCAACAGTGTCTTGAAAGAGTTCGGCATAATGAGGTACGATATTATCCCTCCGGATCATTGAGCTGTTTCAGGTATTTGAGCCTGCCGTTCAGGAAAGTCAAATGCCTTCCCGCATCGGCGACCATTTTATCGTATTGCTCCTTGGTCTTCTGATCCACATCCAGATTCGCCATTACAGAATAGCTGCCTTTTGCATCCTCCGACGATATTATGCATTTTTTTAAAAAATACTGTTCGGACAATCATTTCACCTCCAGCCTTCAAAAGCTATTATTTCTGCCTGCTCCTTTCCTTTCCTTTCCTTTCCTTTTCTTTTCTTTCCTCTCCTCTATTGCAAATTTCTGCTCACTGTGCTGGAATAGCGCCCGGCGACCATTTGCCAATCCTTCAGGAATTGAGCCTTCAGGTTCGGCCTTCGTTTGATGGCGAGCGGATGATACGTAACGGCTGTGGGCAAACCTTTTACATCATGCCAAACGCCTCTAAGATTCTTTACCTCTGCCTCCATATCCCCGAAATACCACTGCACGGCAGTGTTGCCGAGGCAAAAGACCAATACCGGCTTTTGCCGGTCCAATTGCTGTGCCAGGTAAGCAATGCAGGTGCTGCGTGCACTTTCCTTGTCATAACGTCGGACAGGGCGGCATTTCAAAATATAGGTCACATACATATCCTCCGCTCCCAAGCCCGCTTCATACGCTGCTTCCTGCAATTTCTGCCTTGCCCCGCAGACAAAGGAGTTTCCTTCTTTGTCCTCCCTGGCGCCGGGGTTGTCCAGGATCACAGCGATCGGAGCCTCCGGATTGCCTTCGCCCCATATTATTCTTGTCCTATGCCGGCATAATCCGCATTTCCGGCAATTCAGCACCTCGGCCGGGGCCGTGTCCTCCGGCCATAATACCGGCGTGAAGCCCGGTTTCATATGTTTCGCCTCTTAACACGTTTTACTTTACTGTACATATTGATATTTCATTTTGCTGCAACAAGTCACCTATAAGCTGAAATCGACTTTTTGCAGTGCAATCATATTTTGGCTTATCGCAGGATATTTATTAGCGAAGGTGCTGTAATTGCAATCAAAATATAGAATTATTTTTTAGGATATTGTTTTTCATAATGTAAAGAATATTAGTGTCCGAAAGGATAAAATATTTCAGGAGGGGCGGTGCTTTATGGCAAACAACGAAAAACTGGTACCAAAAGCAGAGGACGCACTGGATAAGCTGAAATATGAAGTTGCCTCCGAGGAAGGTGTCGGGCTCAAACATGGCGATAACGGCGATATAACTGCCAGGGACGCAGGCAAGATAGGGGGCAACATGGTCAGAAAGATGATCAAATTTGCCGAGAAGAACATGAAGGACTCGGACTAAGGCCCGCCAGGGCCTTTTTTTATCCGTTTTGCATCGACCAGGATGCCTCGATCCATACCATATCTAATTATGAAGGCCACAAATGCCGGATAAAATTCTGAAAATGTTTGTTTTGATAGCTGCAAACATCCGGGCTAGAATTGAGGTGTCGAAATTGACTGATTCGACGTCGGGAAAGTTTAGGAGCAAAAGGCGGAGGAAGTTCATGTTAAATTGTGAATATTGCGATTATTTAGAAAATGCAAGCGAGGGATGCTATGGATCGGGCATGAAAAATAATGCTTCCTGCAAACTTTCGGAGCATATTTTTATCGAGGGTGAGATGGAAAGTGAAACGGAATATCCCTGCAGGGATATTTCATATCAGGATTACCTGAACAGGAGCGAGGCTCATACAATCAAATCAGCCTTTAATCGGGACAGGAGGAACCTGCATATAAAGAAGGGCAGGATTCCGGCCGGGAGAAGGCTGCCAATAGCCGGATGAAACAATATCTACAGCTTCTAAAGAACAGGATCATTATTGCGGTAGATATTAAATAAACAATAAAAAATAAAAGGAGGACAAAGTAATGCCAAGATTTACGTTACCAAGGGATATATACTGGGGGCCTGATGCCATGGAGGAGCTTAAATGCCTCAAAGGCCGCAGGAAAGCAATAATAGTTACGGGTGGCTCTTCAATGCAGAAGTATGGTTTTCTGGACAAGCTTGAGAGTATATTGAGGGAAGCCGGACTTGAAACCAAAAGGTTCGAGGGCGTCGAGCCCGATCCGTCGATCGAAACTGTCATGAACGGAGCAAAGGCGATGCTGGAATTCCAGCCTGATGTTATCGTCTCGATAGGCGGAGGTTCGCCGATTGACGCCGCCAAGGCCATGTGGGTCTTTTATGAATACCCGGAATTGACATTCGAAGATATAAAGACTCCTTTTTCAATGCCCAAACTAAGGCAGAAGGCGATATTTGTAGCAGTGCCGTCAACAAGCGGAACGGCTACCGAGGTCACTGCGTTCTCTGTTATAACGGATTACTCCACAAAAATCAAATATCCTCTCGCTGACTTCGAAATAACGCCCGACATTGCCATAATAGATTCATCGCTGGCATATACGATGCCGAAGACACTGACTGCACATACCGGAATGGATGCGCTTACTCACGCTATTGAGGCATATGTCGCGTCGGCAAGGTCAAGCTTTTCAGATCCTCTTGCAATGGAAGCCATCCAGATGGTGTTTGAAAACCTTGTTGACTCATATAACGGTGACAAAAAGGCAAGAGATGAAATGCACATCGCACAGTGCCTTGCAGGCATGGCCTTCAGCAATGCTTTGCTGGGAATTGCACACAGCCTGGCACACAAGATCGGCGCCCAGTTTGACGTACCGCACGGCTGCTGCAACGCCATTCTTCTGCCGTATGTCATAAAGTACAATTCAAAGGCATGTATGGACAGATATGCCGGGATCGCAAGACGACTCGGATTAAAAGGCGAGTCGGACAAGCAGCTTACGGATGCTTTGATCGAGGAAATAGACAAACTCAACGCGAGGCTTGGTATTGCGAAAACCTTTAAGGAACATGGCGTTAAAGAAGAAACTTTTGCGTCGGAGGCCGACTTTATCGCAGAGAATGCTTTCAAAGATCCGTGCACAGGATCGAATCCCAGGCAGACCAGCCCTTCGGACCTTAAGAAGATACTCGAATGCACAATGTATGGGATCGATATAAATTTCTAAGGTTTGTCCGGACAATAGATGGGTGTGAAATGTATGAGGTTATTTGATACTGAGGTTCAGGAACTGAAATATAAAATCATATACGAACTGGTCCGCCTGGCGCTGCAGAAAAAAGTGGACGGGGCTTTCTATGAAATACCCCGTAAAATAGCTCCGGGGCCTGATGCAACAATGCGGTGCTGCATCTACAAGGAGAGGGCCATAGTCCAGGAACGCCTGAAGTATGCCATGGAAGACGGCAGCGCCGGCGGAAATGTTGTGCAGGTCATAGATATCGCCTGCGACGAATGCCCCATAGAGCGTTTCAAGGTTACGGAAACCTGCAGAGGCTGTATAGCTCACAGGTGTCTTATGGCATGCCCGGTAGGAGCCATCAGTTTTGAAAACAAAAAGGCAAGCATCAATACGGAAAAATGTATCGAATGCGGCAAATGCATGAGCGCTTGCCCATATAAGGCTATTTCAGAGAATATTCGCCCATGTATAAGAGGCTGTATATCCAACGCTATCTCTATCGATAAAGACAAAAAAGCGGTAATAAGCGGTGAAAAATGTACGGAATGCGGGGCATGCGTTTATAATTGTCCGTTTGGAGCCATTGTAGACAAGTCCTTTGTGCTTGATGCGGTACGGATACTTGAAGGTTCCGAAAACGGAAGAAAGTACAATGTTTACGCGGCGATCGCGCCTTCCATTGTAAGCCAGTTCAGCTATGCGAAAATAGAACAGATCGTTGCGGGCTTGAAAAAAATGGGCTTTCATGCGGTGGTTGAGGTTGCCCTGGGAGCGGATATGGTTGTCATGAAGGAAGCTAAAGAGCTTGCTGAAAAAGGTTTTTTGACAAGCTCCTGCTGCCCGTCGTTCGTAAAATACATCGAGATCAATTTCCCGGAACTCAGGCAGTATATATCGCATAACGCTTCTCCCATGATCGAACTCGCCAGATTCATAAAGCTCACGGATGAAACTGCAAAAGTCATTTTCATCGGCCCCTGTGTCAGCAAGAAATCGGAATACAGAAAAAAGGAAAACAAGGGCGCTGTTGACTGCGTCGTAACCTTTGAGGAACTGCAGGCATTGTTCGACGGCATGGGTATAGATGTCGAAAAGCTCGAGGGAGAAAGCCTGGACAACGCTTCATACTATGGCCGTATTTTTGCAAGAAGCGGAGGCTTGTCCGAGGCTGTCGACAATGTCATAAAGGAAGAAAACCTCGGTATTAGGGTAAATGCCGAGGTCTGTGATGGAATGGAGCAGTGCAGAATAGCGCTGCTGAAAGCATCAAAAGGCAGGCTCGACAAGAATTTTATCGAAGGGATGGCATGTGAGGGCGGATGTATCAACGGAGCGGCATGCCTTCACCACGGGCTCAAAAACAGGGCCGAAGTGGATAAATACGGGAGACAGGCTACGGAACGTAAAGTCAGGGACGCGTTGATTCCTAATTTATTAGTTAACATAAAGTCATAATTGACAACCAATTTAGACATATGTATAATTATTTTGAACTTATTTAACGTTCGGCAATAAGGTTGGAGGAATATAAATGCTTCAAATATATATTTGTGTTGGAAGCTCATGCCACTTGAAAGGCTCGTATCAGATCATCAAAGTTTTTGAAGAACTCATTAAAGAATACAAGCTTGAGGATAAGGCAGAACTGAAGGCTTCATTCTGCCTTGGCCGCTGCACCAAAGGAGTGTCGGTAAAGGTAGGGGACGAGTTCCTGGAAGGACTGACGGTTTCAAACGCAAGGGAAATGTTTGAGGAGCATATAGTTAGAAGGTTGGAGTAATGGGTACTATCCAATTCAAGAAAGCAAACTGTAAAAACTGCTACAAGTGTATAAGAAGCTGTCCTGTCAAAGCAATTGCCTTCAGTAACGATCAGGCCGAGATCGTAGAAGGGGATTGCATGCTCTGCGGCAATTGCCTTAAGGTATGCCCACAAAACGCCAAAACAGTAAAAAATGACATAGATACAGTAAGATCGTTTATAAGGAAAAAGGAGAAGGTGTATGTAAGTCTTGCGCCCTCCTTTATTTCCGTTTACGGGAAAAATGACGGTAAATGGCTGTTTTCCGCATTAAAAAAGCTCGGCTGCACATATGTCGAAGAAACTGCGATAGGGGCGGCGGAGGTTTCAAGACAATATGAAAAGCTGATGGAAGCCGGAAAAATGAAAAATATCATAACTTCGGCATGCGCATCTATTATATTCCTTATAGAAAAGCACTATCCGGAGTTGATCAACCAGCTTGCTCCCGTCGTTTCCCCTATGATAGCCCATGCAAAAATGCTCAGGCAGACATACGGCCAGAGGATAAGGGTGGTCTTCATAGGACCGTGCCTGTCAAAAAAAGATGAATGCAATGATTTTCGAAATACTGGTGAAGTCGATGCGGTGCTCACTTTTGAAGAGCTTGAGGAATGGCTGGAATCGGAGGGCATCAGCGAGAATGATGATTTTGACGGTGAAATAAAAGCTCGGGACGAAATGACGGCAAGAATTTACCCGGCTCCGGGCGGGATCCTTAAAACGATAGGCGGCAGATACAAAAAAATGTACAAATGCATCAGCATCGGCGGTGTAGACAGCTGTATCGACGTGCTGGAATCCATTAAAGCGGGCTCGATCGAGAAATATTTTATTGAAATGAACAGCTGCAGGGAAGGCTGTATCGGAGGCCCGTGCATGAAAACCAACGACGGCGGGTTCCTTAAGGCGAGGGAGAAACTGATCGAGTACTACAGGACAAATGCAGGGAGTCCCGGCCTTGTAATGGACATGAGCGACAGGATCGATTTCGGAAAGAAATTTATAGACAGATCGAAGAGAAACAACCTGCCCTCGGAGAATGCCATACAGGCGATCCTCAACAGCATTGGAAAATATACCAAAGACAAGGAACTGAACTGCGGAGCATGCGGTTACCAGACCTGCAGAGACAAGGCGATTGCGGTATATAACGGCAAGGCTCAGCTTTATATGTGCCTTCCGTACATGAGGGAGCGGGCGGAATCGATTTCGAACCTCATTATTAACACTACTCCCAACGCTATTTTCGCTCTTGACAGCGAACTGCACATACAGGAGGCTAACACGGCCGCTCGCAAAATGTTCGGCCTGGGGCCGGAGGACGTTACCGGAAAGCACATTTACGAACTGCTTGAATGTGGGGATTTTCAGACTGTTCTGGAAGAGCGCTCGAACATTTACGATAAAAAATACTATTACGACAAGTATGGTATAACTGTCGAGCAGTCGGTCATTTTCATACCGGAGCAGAATGTAACCGTAGTTATTGTCAGGGATATTACGGAAGAAGAAGAACGGCGACGTTTAGCGCACGAAATAAGGGCCGAAAATGTGGAATTGGCACAGAAGGTAATTGAAAAACAGATGAGGGTGGCGCAGGAAATAGCGAGTCTCCTGGGCGAGACGACGGCAGAAACCAAAGTCGCGCTCACCAAACTGAAGAAATCGATTATGTCTGAGGTGAATGACGGCAGATGAGCCTTTATATAGACGTGGGATACGAAAATCTGAATAAATACGGCGAAGAGCTTTGCGGGGACAAGCTCGAAGTCATCAGAAACAGGGATTCGGTGATCCTTGTTTTGGCTGACGGTCTGGGAAGCGGCGTTAAAGCCAACATACTGTCGACGCTTACGTCAAAGATCATCGGGACCATCCTGGCAAACGGTCTCGAGATCGAGGAAGCCGTCGATACCATAGCCAATACTCTGCCCGTCTGCAGGGAGAGGAACATAGCATATTCGACCTTTACAATTCTGCAGATATTTGTTTCCGGAGACGGCTACCTGGCGGAGTTCGACAACCCTTCGGTTTTCAGGTTCAGAAAGGGAAAGTCGATGCCGATAGAAACGGACAGCAGGGAAATATGCGGGAAAATCATAAGAGAGGCAAGATTTGAAGTCAATCAGGACGACCTTTTCGTCCTGGCCAGCGACGGAGCAGTACATGCGGGTATAGGCCACGCACTGAATCTCGGCTGGCAGTGGGAAAACATCAATGAATATATTCAGAGGACATTCAGGAGCGAAATGACGTCAAAAGCGTTGGCAAAGCTGATTCTTTCGGCCTGCGACAACCTTTACTGCCATGAACCGGGAGATGATACTACGATTGCGGCGGTAAAAATCAAAAGAATGGCCAATGTCAACATAATGGTGGGGCCGCCGGTGGATGCGCGGATGGATAAAGCAGTAGTGGACCGCTTCGTTTCGGAAGAAGGAAGGAAGGTAGTATGTGGCGGAACCACATCCCAGATCGTTGCAAGGGAATTGGGGAAGGAAATGGTGGCCAATTTCAAATACTACAATCCGGAAATACCTCCGATGGCTGAAATCGAAGGGATCGATCTGACTACGGAAGGTGTGCTGACTTTGAGGGAAGCTCTGAATCTTATTAAAATCTGCATTTCAAATGAAAGCACAATGAAGGATTTCATTCACCTTGATAAGAAGGATGGCGCCTCCAGGCTGGCAAAATTTTTGATCGAAGAGGGCACGAATATAAACTTTTTCGTTGGAAGAGCCATCAATCCCGCGCATCAGGATCCAGATTTCCCGTTCAATCTGGGACTAAAGCTGAAACTTGTGGAGGATATGGCGGAATGCATCAGAAGCATGGGAAAACAGGTAAATATAGAATATAACTAATAATTTGGCATTGCTGGATATAGCTTAACCGGAAAGGTAACTATGGGTCTCAGGACAATTGTCTTAAAAATTTATAAGCCCGGAAGAGAAAAAAAAAGGATCCTCGACGAGGCCATATACAATTACAGCGAGGCATTCAGATTCCTTATGGACAGAGCACGCCGCGAGATAGACGTAATCGGCGGGAACTACCGGCTTGCGAGCGGTCCTTACAGGGCGGGCGCGCTCATGAAATGGGTGGACAGGGATCTGAGTGAAGAACTGGATCGTTTCAAGGTCCAACCCTTCAAGGATTCACTGAAATTCGAACTGGGAATGGTCCTGGCGGGTTACCTGAACCTTAAGGAAACAGGTGCTGATGCAAGGATCCCGAGGGCGGGAGGCAGTGCTGAAAGACCGGTATACTTTTGCCGGTATGATACGCGAAGGAGCTACTGCCTGCTTTATGACAGAGAGAAAAACAGGTATTGGGCAAAGCTTTACCTTATGAACAAGGACGCAGCCAGAACCACGGATATTAAGACATATGGCGGAAACAGGCTGGAGTATGTATGCGAGGGGTCAGGGACTTTCAAATCCAACAGACGTAAAGTAAACTACATTATAGTGCCGCTGTCCTTCGGAAAATATCAGGAGCGTTTTTTGAGGGATGCGCTCATTGACCCGAAAATACTTAGAACAGCCCGTCTTATGAAGCGAGGTAAGGACTATTATCTTGCCGTTAGTATAGATTCGGGCAAAGAGGAAGCGTTGGCGGCCGAAACCTATATAGGGGTCGTCAGAGGACTTGATAACGGTCTGGTCTATACAACCGTGGATAAAAACGGCGATATTATCGGATCCGGGCCCATACCCGGCTCAGTCGGTCCGGATGGAAAGGCGGCGTCGCTTCACGAATTGCACAAGGCGGCATCACTTCACGAATTGCACAAGGCGGCGAACTATATTACTGAAATCGCGCAAAAAAACAGATCCCAGGTAATAGTGCAGAACCTTGTAAAAATGGGCGATGAGATACGCTGGTCCGGCATCAGCGGGAATGAATGCCGTCCTGTCTATGACCGCCGGACCTATATACGGCTCGCGGAGCTCCTGGACTACAAACTGGAAGGCATGGGTTTGCCCTCTCCGGTCAGGGTAAGTTCCTCGGATATTTTCTACAGATGCTTCGATTGCGGTTTTTACTCCAAAAAGAACAGGTTCGGCAGAGATATGTTCATATGCACCAAATGCGGCGCGACAATGGGGATCGAAGAACTTGGCAGCCTTAATCTTGCAAGGAAGTTGATCAGGTACGGCAAATCCAGGATCAGGGTCACGGCAGCTGTAACACCCGGAGGGACCAGATTTACAAGCAAGCTGATAGGACTTGACTGTTTCATTCCTCATAATGAAAATCAGCCTGAAGTGCTGAGACAGGAGATACAAAGGCTCATTGAAGACATGAGGCAAAGCAGGAAGGCTGGGGAGATGCTCCGCGGCAATGAATATAAAAGACGGAGCAGCTTGCTGAAGAAATTCGGGCGCTCAGCCGATTGTATGGATTTGATCGAATTTATATAGTATAATGGATTACGTTATTTGCTGTCACACTATGACCGGTTCGGAGTCATCTTACCGAGTAAGGCGTCCTTTGCGGACGTAAAAGCACAGCTATCTTGAATGCCCCATGGATGTACATCATGGGGCATTTTAATATATGGAACATAGCGCAGACTTGTTTAAAAACCGGAGGTGCTCGATTCACCTCCGGCTTTTATAAATCGGAACAGACCATATCTAATTATCATAGCAAGAGAGCTTTCCAAAATAAGTTAATCGGCATTAAGTTGTTGAACACTGCCATTTACTCTAGTATTTTATTGAGAATAAATTTCGAGATAACTTTTTGGAGCAGGAGGCAATTGCTATGAAAATCGAACTGGACACTTACAGCAATATATGTGAAACAAAGACTTTTAATATTAATGGGATCAAGGCAACCTACAAGGATTTCGGCCGGAAATCCGACTGCTCGCCTGACAGGAATAAGCCTAACTGCTGCGGGAACATGGCGTTTGAACCAAAATGTCATACAGGCGAGGTGCTTAAAAAATACGGGATCACAGCAAAGGAATACAATGGTATATGTGAGCAGCTGAAGATCTGCATCTCCTTCGGAACGTGCATGCTGTGTTCATAAGGCAGTGATACGTCAAACTGAGTGATACGTCAAGCTGCAGTGATACGTCAAATTGCAGTGATACGTCAAGCTGCAGTCATAGCACATCATCCGGAATTGAAATGGATTTTCCTTTACTGTATAATATCGCTATACCCCTGTACAGTATTGGAGGCACCCGTTATGGATAACGTGGAAGTGGAAAAGGAAACTAAGGAAGATATCCTGAAGAGGCTGAGGCGTATCGAAGGCCAGGTCAAAGGGATACAGAGAATGATTGAAGAGGACAAAAACTGCGCCGATATTTTGACCCAGGTAGCTGCGGTACGCGCGGCCATAAATAAAACCGGCAGCCTGATACTGGAAAAGCATTCGATGACCTGCATCCGGAATGCCGCGACTTGCGAGGACAAGGACAAAGCCCTAACCGAACTTGCGAAAACGATGCAGAGCTTCATGAGATTCATGGATTGACGTTGCTGTGAGTATATGTCGGAGCAAGGAACATCGTATTATTTAAGGAATACCGTTTACTTAAGGGGTTCTCCGTTTTTTATCATACCGATTACCTTCAGCAAGGTTGCCTTATCCGTCTGTCCCGTTTTATATGTGTAAACGGAACCGTCGGGATTGATTACAAAAGTGGTGGGATACCCCGAAATACCGTAGCTTTGTGCTATGGAACCGTCCTCGTCCAAAAGCGCTTTCAAGCCGAAATCGTTGGAGGTCAGATACTTTTTGACTGTGTCGGCTGGTTCCTGCACGTCTATAGCCAGTATCACAGCTTCATCGCCTTTTTTCAGCTCTTTGTCCAGTTCATTCAGGTCGGGCATTTCAAGCTTGCAGTATTTGCACCAGACCGCCCAGAAGTTGACTATTACGATCTTCCCCCGATAGTCCGAAAGCTTGGCTGAATTGCCCTCAAGGTCCTTCAGGGTAAAATCGGGCGCCATTACTTTATCATCCCGGGAGGTTCCGCTTCCGTCTGCACCTACCTGAGAGTATTCGCCTTGTGAAGTTTCATTCCCGTCCGTCCCGGTCTGTGTGGTTTCGCCCTGCGGGACGCTGCTTTGGGCCGTTGACGGCTGCAAAGTCCCAGGTAATCCTGCTGTGCCCGATTGGCCTGAATTCTGCTGAGTGGGCAAGCCGATGTCTTCTGTATTATTCTTCGTATAATAGGTATATGCTGCCGCTATCACCAAAGCAAGTGCAGCGACCCAGATAATTATATTGGACGATCTTCTCATCGATTGTTCCTCCCCTTAGTCCCTAATTCAAATATTTCAGGATCCCGAAGAATACCAGCAGCCCTGCTGCAATTAGCAGTATGCCTGATATTATACCGATTATCCTGCCATGTTTTTGCAGCCATCTGAATGCCCCCTTCAATTGCTCCAAAATCATCGAAGACAGGATGAAGGGTATGCCGAGCCCGATCGAATAGACCAACAGCAGTGATGTTCCCTCAAGCATCGTCTCGGAATTACCGGCCAGGAGCAGTGCTGAGCCTAAAAACGCGCCAAGACAAGGCGTCCAGCCGAAGCTGAAGACCATACCGAAAACCATTGAGCTAAGGAATTTCAGATTTTCCGTTCTATAGCTGAACCTCTTCTCAATATTCAAAAAACCTAATTTGAATAAGCCGGTAAAATTCAGCCCGAAAATTATCATTACCAGGCCGCTGAGCCTTTGAACAAGCAGCCTGTTGCTTCCGAGAAATTGCCCCAGTGCGGAAGCGGCGGCCCCAAGCGCCACGAAAACAATGGTAAAGCCCGCTACGAAGCCTATTGCGTTTATCAGTACCCGGCTTTTGCCGGCGGATGACTTGTCAGTCGAATCGGATGAACCCGCCGAACCCGTCGAAACGGCTGTACCGGCGAGGTACAGGAAGTAGATCGGCAGCATTGGCAGGATACATGGTGAGATAAATGTCAAAATGCCTTCTGTAAAGGTAAGTATATACGAAGCCAATGTATCACCTGCTTTCAAGTGTTATAATATATAATATACCCCTATAGGGTATATTATACCGGTAAAATTGCCGCGTGTCTACACCGCATCAAACCTGCCCTGTCATAAACTGTACGCCCACGCTTACCGCCGTTACGCAAAACCATACTATCAGGCCGAGGAACAGCGGCTTGAGCCCCGTTTTCATCATCACCCTGAAATCGGCGCTCAGACCGACGGCGGACAGGGCCAGGATTATCAGGAATTTACCAGTGCCCGAAAGGAAAGTGACGGCTGAAGCATTGAATATGCCCAGTGTATTGAGCAGCGACGCAGCAATAAAACCGGCTATGAACCAGGGGAATATTTTGCCGAACCTGTAATTGATGGCAGCACTGCCTGCAGCTCTGCGCTTTTTGCCTATTACCGTTATCACTGCATAGATGAGAGATACGGGGATTATCATTGTGGTTCGCGTCAGCTTGACTATTGTGGCATAACTTCCAGCAATATCGCTGAACGCATAGCCTGCCGCAACAACGGACGAGGTATCGTTTACGGCTGTTCCGGCCAGCAGGCCGAAGGCCTTGTCGGAGAAGCCGAACAGATGCCCGAGAGGCGGAAATATTAAAACGGCCAGTATATTGAAAAAGAAAATCGTAGAAATGGAGTAAGCCACTTCTGAATCATCGGCCTCGATGATCGGTGAAACGGCGGCTATGGCCGATCCTCCGCAAATCGCAGTTCCTACGCCGATGAGGCTGGTAAGCTTGAACGGTACGCCCATTGCACGCCCGAAGGCATAGGCTGCTATGAATGCAGCGGATAATGTGAACACCATTACCGAAAGCGACTCGACTCCTGTTTTCCAGACCTGTGTCAGGCTCAAGCCTGTACCGAGCAATACTATGGCCCACTGTAGTATTTTTTTGGACGTAAATTTTACACCCGGTTCCGTTCCGGCAGGTTTGCCGAATACATTGTTGATGATTATTCCTATCACGATGCCGAATACCGGCCCTCCGACGACCGGCAGGAGGTCGCCGAGCCATGATGCGGCAAGTGCGACGGCAAGAGACAGCAGTAAGCCCTGATAATTCTTTTGTAACCATATCATTGGAAGATCCCCGTTTCTTTTCATATCATAATATTTTAGTATTACATTATAACTTAGGCAATAGGCTGGGATATATTGACCGGCAAATCCGCGTTAGGCGATAGCTCCTCCTGGTAACACTGCAAAAAATTTTAGTTGCAATATACCCCCATGGGGTATATAATCAATGCAAATAAACTTTACTGGGAGGAAGCTGACTAACAATGAGCATTACAGTAGATAAGAAAAGATGCCCGCAGAATCATTCGTGCCCCGCGGTAAGGGTATGTCCTGCAGGCGCCATAAGACAAATCGGTTACGGCCTGCCTGAAATCGATCAGGTCAAATGCCTGAAATGCAGGAAATGTGTTATGTTCTGCCCGATGGGAGCGATCCGCGAGGCGTAAGCCCGGGTAAGCTGCCATGAAGCTCATATAATATCTAAAAAAATGGACAGGCCAGAAATTGCGACAAATGGGGAGTTTGCGTTGATTAAGCGGGACCGGCAGATACATACCGTATATGCCGGCTTCTTTTTAAGTGCTAAAATTTTTGTTGACAATTAGTTGTATATACAATTATACTATATACAACATAAAACCTTCTTATGGAATACGGGGTGGGTATATGGCGCAGATACGCTCGGGAGGATACCTGATGTCGAAGATACATCAGCTTTCCCAAAGGATTTTTGGCAGGAAGCTCAGGGATTTCGGCATAACTGACATAAATCCCGCGCAGGGCAGGATACTGTTCGCATTGTGGCAGGAAGACAACATACCTATCCAGCAGCTCGCCCAGAGAACTGCCCTCAGCAAATCAACGCTAACACGGATGCTGGACAGGCTTCAGAAAACCGGCCATATACAAAGGATATTTCCCGGTGATGACCGCCGCAAGGTATTGATCCGTCTGACCGACGAAAACAAAAGGATGAAAGCTGCTTACGAAGAGGTCTCTGACGATATGGTCAGGCTTTATTACGAAGGGTTTACGGAAGAAGAGATCGATGATTTCGAAGACTACCTGAAACGTATTTATTCGAACCTTTCCGGCTGAAAGGCTCAAGATTGCCTGTATTTGCATACGCAAAAATGTATTATTAAAGGAGGATCTGCATGCTGAATGGAAACGGTATGGACAATGCACTAAAAGTGGCAAAAGATCTTATGGAGAAAGGAGTTGCCGAAAAAGCAGCCAAAGGAGCAGTCGAAGAAGCGGTCGCCGAGTCATTGAAACTGGTGGAGAGCTGCGGCAATGCAATGGTCGGTTCGAATGGGGCTGACGGGTATCCCAACATCAAAGCGATGATCAAGTGTGAGGCTGAAGGCCTTAAGACCTTCTGGTTCAGTACCAACACATCTTCAAAACGTGTCGACCAATTCAGACGGAATGAAAAGGCATGCATCTACTTTGTCGATCAGGAGCAGTATAAAGGTCTGATGCTTGTCGGGAAAATGGAGATACTTTCGGACCATGCGTCCAAGGCCCGCCTTTGGGAGGACGGATGCGAGATCTATTACCCTCTGGGCGTTGACGACCCAGATTATTCCGTGTTCCGCTTTACAGCAGAGTGGGGCAATTATTACCATGGGCTCAGGAATACCACATTTGAAGTCTGAACCCATACATACAAAAGACCTGATTGCCGTCAGGTCTCGGGTTCATTATCCTTCAAATCGTATAGGTTGTACGTTATGCATTTTGAAGCTCTTCTAGGGTTTGCAGCCTTAGCAGCAGGCTTTGCAGCGGTAGTGCCCTTCAATGAAGTCTTAGCCCTGACGGCGGGTTTTTTTGGTGCGGTCGGGTTTGCGGCGGCTCTCAGAGCGCAGCTCTTATTCGTACAGCGGCCGTCTACAACGAGCGAGCCGCATTCACAAAATTCAGCCAATAATTGATCACTCCTTTATATCATATTATATCACTATTATTACAAAATAATGTTGCGACTTGAAAAATAACAACCTGTTCAAAAAGATAAAAGTATTATATAATTTTCGTAAAATATAAAAAATAGCGTTGACATAACTTTTGCCGGAGAGCGCGTATGTTTAAAAAAAAGATACTGATTATCGACGATACGGAACTGATGGTCAAGCTGACTACAGATATCCTGTCCGACAAGGGCTACGAGGTGGTATCTGCAAGCAATGGGCTCGACGGCATCAAGATGGTCATGGCCGAGAAACCGGATCTGGTGCTGCTCGATATAGTAATGCCGGGCTTAGATGGGTTCGAAGTCTGCAAATTGCTGAGGCAGGACGAGAGTAACAACCTTATGCCCATCATCATGCTCACCGCGCAGGGGAATGAAGAGGACAAGCTTACCGGGCTAGAGCTGGGAGCCGACGATTATATAACCAAGCCGTTCAACCCCCGCGAGCTTATAAGCAGAGTCAAAAATACCCTGCTCAGGATCGACAGGAATAGGTGGGCGAACCCTCTGACGGGTCTTCCCGGAAATACGGAGATACAGTCTGAGATAAATCGCAGGATAGCAAAGGAAATGCAATTTTCAATACTGTATCTCGACGTCGATAATTTCAAGGCATATAACGACGCTTATGGTTTCGCGTGCGGCGATACTGCAATAAAGCTCATTGCAGATCTGCTGACCGATGTTGTCAGGTCTTTCGGATCCCAGTACGATTTTATCGGACATATTGGCGGCGATGATTTTGTTGTGGTAACGACGCCGGATATTGCCGATATGCTGTGCGAAAACATAATAAAAGCCTTTGACGAAAGTGTCCCCGAGTTATATTCGGACACCGACAAGAAGGCCGGTTTCATCACTACGACAAACAGGAAGGGATATATTACCCAGTACCCGATCATGACTATATCTATAGCCATCGTTTCAAATGAGTACAGGATACTGACAAATCACCTGCAGGTCGGGGAAATCGCCGCGGAACTCAAGATAAAAGCAAAATCCTTGACGGGCAGTGTTTACCTGAAGGATATGAGAAGACAGAAACAATAGGAGATGCTTATCATGAAAATGTATATAAGGAACGGTACGAAGATATTGGCCGACTACGGCATGGCGCTGATAGTATACATCATATTTCTGTACCCGTTCATGGGACTAACGAAGGACAGCCTCTATACATGGCTGCCGTTATACAGCGCCGTATTTTTTATTTTCGCGTTCGCCGTGATATATGCGGACATGAAGGATATTGCCAAAAAGGAGAAAAGGCCCCAGAACGAGCTGCATCCTTACCCCCTCAAGGGAGCGGTCTACGGCCTTGTGGGCATAGTGCCGGTCGCTGCGCTTGTGCTTGTCGGTTCGCTGCTGCATTTCGACAACTTTTCGGCTGACAGGATCCGTCATTTGTTGGTCAATATCATACTTGGGCCGTTTTATTTCTTATATCGCCCGCTGAATGAATCGTTGATTGGTTATACAGCTTCGATGCTGCTGTTGCCATTGACAGCAATGCTCGGATATCTTGCCGGTTTTTATAGGATCGATATATTCAGGAAAATTTTCAGGAAGAAGGACGCGGCACAGGAGCGGGGATTTACCAAGAGTCCTTGGAATCCCACAAACAACACTAAAAAAAGCCCAGGAAAAAAGAAGAAGAAAACTAATGTATAAAATATTTTTCGATAGCTACAAACATGTCATGGAAGCGGCATACGATGCTTGCCTGTGTAACAGCGAACGCGATATGGCCGGAGGCTTTGACGCCGAAGATGAAAAGCTCGCGACATGCCTCAGGAACGAATATGAAAATTGGTTGGCAACACCTGTTGAAAAACTGGACGGAAAAACCCCGGAAGAGTTTTTGAAAACGGTCGGTAGCCTGAACGAGTTCAGGGAAATGTTCGTTTATGGCGCGGTCGTCTGTGATGACGAACTCCCGGAAGTTTTTTTGAACAAACTCAGGAGCTTTGGGGAAGAAGCCGAAAAGCTGCTGATGGAAATCGCTTGCGGGAAACCGCACGAAGGCGGTGAAGAAAGCCTGATGGCACGGGTCATGGCTATCGGCGTGCTGGGCCGCTGGAAGGTCGCAGGCTCGGTCGGACCGCTGATCGATGTCATTTATTCAAATTGCGATGACTGTGAATTGATTTTTGAGGCTGTGAGGGATGCGCTGATAAATATCGGCGCCCCGTCGGTCGATATGATCATTGCTTCTCTGGAGCAGGCTCATGACTGCGGCACTGCCGGCGAATATCTGTTGATGGCTCTTTCCGAAGTGGGGCGGAGCAGCAGGTCCGATAAAGTTTATAATTGCTTGAAAAACGCATTTCTGAAAATGCCTCAAAAAACGGTAGCTGCCGACAGCCTTGCAAAATACGGCGACGGCAGGGCTGTGGCGGCGATCCGTGGATTCCTCAGAAAGAACGCCGCCCAATTGGACAAGGATACCTTCTACGATCTGGCAGCCGCAGTCCGTCATCTCGGAGGCAATACCGACGATCTTAAGTTCAGGATGTGAACCGTACCTTTATATCTATGGAATATAGCGGGGCTGCTGCGCAGCGTATGAAGCTTATTCAAAAAACGCAATGACTTGGTGCACTTGCGTTTTTTATTTCTGCAGCTTATCAGGAAGTCATTGTAATATGGCCAACCCGTCTGCGAATATCCTTATAATGAATTAGTGTTGGGGGACGGGGTTTTATGATTATTGTAATGAGAAAGTCCAACGTTATCTTGATAGGACTTATTTTCGCGCTTCTTCTTGCGATATACAGCCTTAATATGAGTTCTGATACCCAGACTGCCGCCGGACGGGACCAGGAGGGACAGAAAACTGTCGTGATCGATGCCGGCCATGGCGGAGAGGATCCCGGTAAAATAAGCAGTTACAGCGATCTGAAGGAAAAGGATCTCAACCTTAAGGTTGCCTTCAAAGTCAAGGAGCTGCTTGAAAGCGACAATTACAAGGTTATCATGACACGTGAGGAAGATAAGCTTGTATACAGTGAAGGCACAACAAACATATATAACAAGAGAAAGCAGGACCTGACGAGAAGGAAGGAGATAATGGATAACAGCGGCGCCCAGATAGTGGTCAGCATCCATATGAACAGTTTCCAGCAGTCCCAGTATTACGGAGCGCAGACATTCTACCCGCCCTATTCGACCGAAAGCCTGAAGCTGGCGAAATCCATCCAGGATGCACTCAGGGAGAATCTGGATAAGAACAACAAGAGAATGCCCGAGGAGAAAAAGGACCAGATAGTTATCCTCACTGATCTCAAGACACCTACCACCATAGTTGAATGCGGCTTTTTATCAAATTCCGAAGAGGAGCGCAAGCTTGGCAGCGACGATTATCAGTCGCAGGTAGCGGCAGCCATAAAGAAGGGAATAGACAATTATTTCAAATAAGATTGATTTGTCGGCGGCCAGAGAGCCAGCGGTATTTCAGGATGACGTCTGAGCCTCAGTCAGCTCCTGCACCGATACCGAAAAAGTCTCCCAATCCTCATACAGCTTCTCAAGTTTAGTTTCGAGTTCGAGCTGCTCGCTGCTAAGAGTGGAGAGCAGCACATGGTCGCTGAGGGCCGTATCAAGGGACATCTCGGCCGCTATCTCGGAAAGTCTCGCTTCCGCCCTGCCGATATCGTCCTCGCAGGCGGCAAGCTGCTTTTCCAGCTTCCTTCTGCGGGCTTTTTCCTCCTTGTTCTCCCGTCTCTCCTGTTTCGAAGCCGTAAGATTCTGACCTTTACCTGCGGACTGATCCTGCGGCTGCCTGCGATGTTCAAGATAGAAGGTATAGTCGCCCCTATAGTCTTCCAGGCTGTTTCCTGACATTTCAATTACTCTTGAGGCCAGCTTCCTGATAAAGTACCTGTCGTGAGATACTGCCAGCAGAGTCCCGTCAAAGGCCAACAGCGCTTCTTCCAGCGCTTCTCTCGAGTTGATGTCCAGATGGTTGGTAGGTTCGTCGAGCAATAGCAGATTCGCGCCCGACAGCATTAGCTTCGTAAGCGCGACCCTGCTTTTTTCACCCCCGCTAAGTATGCCTACGGCCTTGTACACCTCTTCGCCCGTAAAGAGAAACTGTGCCAGAGCGTTTCGTATCTGCGTGTGAGTAAGCTTCTCGTTATCGTCCCATACTTCTTCAAGCACCGTATTATCGTCGTTCAGACCTTCGAGCTCCTGGTCGTAATAGCCGAGGACGATCTTGTGCCCATACTCGAAGCTGCCGTCCGACTGTTCGATTTTTCCCGCCAGTATCTTAAGCAGAGTAGACTTGCCGCAGCCATTGGGTCCGAGCAGGAATATCCTTTCATTGCGTTTTATATTGAGGTTTATATCCTTGAACAGCGGTTTCCCGGGAAAGCTCTTTGACAGATTCTCCACAAACAGGACATCGTTTCCGCTGATGATGCTGCTCCTGAAATCTATTTTGATACCATTGGGCAGGTTTTTCGGCGCGTCCAGCTTTTCCATCCTGTCGATCGCCTTCTGGCGGCTTTCAGCCGCAACTATGTTTTTCTCGCGGTTCCAGCGCCTTTGCTGTTCGATGAACGCCTCCATCCGGGCAATCTCCTTCTGCTGCTGTTCATAATGCCTGCGTTGGATCTCCCTGTCAACCGCCTTTTTTTGGGCGTAGACGGAGTAGCCGCCATTATAGGTGGTGCTTTCGCAATTTTCGAGCTCTATGGTTTTAGTAGTTACGGCATCGAGAAAGTAACGGTCATGGGATATGACAAGCACGGCTTTTTTGTAGCTTTTGATGAAATCCTCGAGCCATTCTGCCGCCGAAATGTCCAGATGGTTCGTAGGTTCGTCTAGAAGCAGCAGATCCGGCTCCTCAAGCAGCAGCTTTGCCAGTGCAAGGCGGGTTTTCTGCCCGCCGCTGAGCGCTCTTACAGGCAGTTCGAACTGCTCATCTGGGAAGCCGAGACCCCGGAGGACGCCCCTGATCCTGCTGTTGTATTCATAGCCGCCTTCGCGTGAGAAGCGCTCCAGCAGCGTATCATATTCCTTCATCATGGAATGCAGCCGCTCGTCATCTTTTTCATGGCTTATATTTTTTTCCAAAAGTTTGAGTTTCTCTTCCATCGAGATAAGCACGGCATAGGTTGCGAGCATCTCAGCCCAGACGGTACGATCGGTATCCAGACCTGAATTCTGGTCCAGGCAGCCCAACTGAAGCCCCTTTGATATGAATACATCGCCTGAGTCCTGCGGGAGCCTTCCGGTGATTATTTTGAAAAGTGTAGACTTGCCTGCGCCGTTGACGCCGACCAGACCCGCCTTTTCCCCCTGCTGCAAGCTGCAGCTGACCTTGTTCAATATGACATCTGTCCCGTAGGACAGGCTGATTTCATTGCATGCCAGAATAATCATAAAATCATTCTAGCAAAAAAGCGGGTATCGGGCAATATTGACAAAAAAATATCAAAGTTGTATAATTCCAGTATTAAGCGAATTCTGGAGGAGGTAGTCAATGGCTTCTAAGAAAAAAGTTTCTGTAGCTGTTATCAGAAGACTGCCCAGGTACTACAGATATCTGTCCGACTTGCTGGCGATGGATATAACAAGGATCTCATCAAAGGAACTGAGTACGAGGATGGGTATCACCGCTTCCCAGATACGACAGGACCTGAACTGCTTCGGAGGATTTGGACAGCAGGGCTACGGCTACAATGTGGAATTGCTTTTCAACGAAATAGGTAACATCCTCGGCGCCAACAATAAATTCAAGACCATAATCATCGGCGCAGGTAATATGGGGCAGGCGCTGGCCCATTACGGCAATTTTGAAAAAAGAGGCTTTGAAATAATTGGCATTTTCGACATAAATCCGAAGGTCATCGGAACCAGGATCAAAGATATAGAGATCTTCCATATGGACAAGCTCGACGAATTTATAAAGAAATATAAAGTGGATATCGCGATGCTGACCGTGCCTTATGAACAGGCCAGGGAAGTGGCTGAAAGAGTGGCCCGCCTTGGCATCAGAGGTCTGTGGAACTTCTCTCCTATGGATCTTAAACTGCCCTACGAAATGGTGATCGAGAACGTCCATCTCAGCGACAGTCTTATGGTCCTCGGTTTCAAGATCAGGGATAAATTCAGCGGCAAATAAAATATGCCGGGAAACAGAGGGACTTCATTACCGTCCCTATGTTTTAAATAACCAACCCACTTGTTAATCAGAGCTTGTTGAGTGTTTCAAAGAAGCCGGGGTAGACTATATCGACGGCCTGCGTCTTTCTTATCATGGTTTCCCCGTCGGCAGCGAGTCCCGCTATCGACAGCGCCATCGCGAGTGCGTGGTTGTTGTTGCTCTCAACGACTGTGCCCCGCAGTATTTCTCTTCCTTCTATCACGATGCCGTTACCGGTTTCCGTGATTTTGGCTCCCATTTTGGAGAGCTCGAATGAGATTTCCCTCATTTTACCGGATTCCATGACTTTGAAGCCTGAAAGGCCGGTTATCTCGGTCGTTCCTTTTGCAAGCGACGCCGCTACTATTATTACAGGCAGTTCGTCTATCAGGGTGGGTATGAGCTGAGGATCTATTTTTATACCTTTCAGAGGCGATGTTACGACGTGTATGTCCGCAACCGGCTCGTTGCTTTCGGTCCGCAGGTTTATAAATTCTATATCCGCACCCATCGACCTGTAAACATCGATGATACCCGTTCTTGTCGGGTTTACTCCGACGTTTTTGATAACTATGTCGGATTTGGGAACAAGCAGCGCGGCCGTTATAAAATATGAAGCCATGGATATGTCGCCAGGTATAGATACATGCCGTGCGTACAAATTTTCCACGGCATGGCTGATTACCTCAAGACCCTCGGTTTTAATATCGGCGCCGAAATAATTGAGCATCAGCTCCGTATGATCTCTGGATCTGACGGCCTCTCTCACGACTGTGGCGCCTTCGGCATAAAGTCCCGCAAAGAGAAGAGGCGATTTGATATGTGTTTCGAGTTCAGACAATTCGAATATCGTACCTTTCAGGGAAGAAGGAGATATCACCAGGGGACAGAGGTTCCCGTCCTCTCTGCCGGAGATGTTTGCACCCATCTGCTTAAGGCAGCTGACTACCTTGCCTACCGGTTTCTTCATAGCAGCTTCGTTTCGGATCACGTTCGAGTTAAAGGGCTGGCCGATTAGTACACCGAGCAGAAGCCTTATAGCGGTGCCGGAACGTCCTGCGTTAAGGACCGCGGCGGGAGGTTTCAGTCCGTACAGGCCGCGTCCCTGTATCCTGACCTTGTTATCCTGGAGTATTTCAATGCCGACCTGCATTTTCCTGAAGCATTCGATTGTGCTGATGCAGTCTTCACCAAGCAGAAAATTATCGATTTCAGTTGTGCCTCTTGCCAGAGCTCCTGTTACGACAGCCCTGTGGGATATGGATTTGTCTCCCGGAACTGTGATCTCTCCTCTAAGCGTATTTCTGTTTTCAATTAACACGTTCGTCCCCCCCTGATAAAGTAAATTCAAATCATCCGTATATTTTGCCCACCGTCGGAATACGTTTGCTCATTTATTTTTATATACTTTATATCCTGTATTAACTAGCAAGTCAAAGGCAAAATTTACACTGTCGGGGTCGGATAGTGAGATTATCAGACAACCCTGTTCGAATTCCCTACTGTTTGCAACATTTATATTTTTTATATTTATATTATTCAGACCGAGGATTGTTGCTATTTCGCCGATAATTCCAGGCCTGTCCTGAACATCAACAATGAGCTTGCAGAGAGGTTGTATCAGGCCGGCCGCCTGATTTTCCGAGATCGAATCCCTGTAGCGTCCCGCACTCGCAAAAAATTCGCGGACCTCTGCTGAATCATCGCTCCTGAGAGCTGCCGCAAAGTGATCCAGCTGTTCCTTGAACTGCGCTGTAAGGGCCAGCACCTGAGCCTTGTTGCTCGTTACGATATTTTCCCACATTGCAGGATTGGAGGAAGCGATCCTCGTTATATCGCGGAACCCCCCTGCCGCAAGAGTCTTCATTCTGCCGTCGTCCTTATCAAGGTTCCTGACCATATTGACTAAAGCTGCTGCTATTATATGCGGCATGTGGCTTATGCCGGCTGCCGCGCGATCATGCTCTTCTGCGGTCATAACGATTGGGATGGCTCCGATACCCTTGATCAGTTCTGTGAGGGCGCTTACTGCTTCAGGCTTTGCAGAAGCATCGGGAGCCAACGCGTAATACGCGTTTTCAAATATATGAGCATAGCTGTTCACGTAGCCGGACCTCTCCGTACCCGCCATCGGGTGTCCCCCGATAAAGCACGGCCTGTGCGGGAGCCCGCCGACAGCCTTCGCTATCTCTTCTTTGGTGCTGCATGTGTCGGTTACGATACAGGTGTCACTTAAAAGGGGAGCAATTTCGGCGACATATCTTACAGCCTGTTTTACAGGTGTACAGATAAATATTATATCGGAGGTATAAACGCTGCTGTCGGGTAAGGTGACTCCCTTTTTAATGATACCCTGTCGAAGGGCCAGTTCAAGTGCGCCGGCGTCGTTGTCCACGGCAGTTATGCCGCGGATGCCGAGCTTGTCGTGCAGCGCTTTCGCAAGTGAACCGCCGATCAGTCCAAGGCCGATTATCGTTACTTTATTCAGCTTCATATTTGAATTCTCTGCCTACTATTTCGGCAATCCTTCCGATATCTTTACACAAATTATCGAACGCTTCTGGAGATAGCTGTTGCGCCGCGTCGGACAACGCACATCTGGGATTGGGATGTACTTCGATTATCAGTCCGTCAGCACCGGCAGCTATGGCCGCGCGAGATAGAGGCAGGATGTACTGCGACTTGCCTGCGGCGTGGCTTGGGTCGACAATTATCGGAAGGTGGCTGTTTGCTTTTACCACCGGGATAGCACTTACGTCCAGCGTATTTCTTGTGGCAGTCTCAAACGTCCTGATACCGCGTTCGCACAGAACTACGTTGTAATTTCCTTCACTCATTATATATTCTGCGGCATTGAGCCATTCGTCTATCGTGGTTGCGGAGCCCCTCTTGAAAAGCACAGGCTTTCCGGAGCGGCCAACCTCTCTTAGCAGATGGAAATTCTGCGAATTGCGCGCGCCTATCTGGAACATATCGACATAATCCGCCGCTATTTCTACGGAATGCTCGCTTATTACTTCAGTCACCGTAACGAGGCCCGTTGCCTCGCTTGCTTCCTTCAGCATCTTAAGGCCGTCTTCCTCAAGACCCTGGAAGGAATATGGCGACGTCCTGGGCTTGAAAGCGCCGCCCCTCAGTATTTTGGCTCCCGATTTCTTTACCGCAGCTGCAGCTTCCATTACCTGTTCACGGCTTTCGACCGCGCAGGGGCCTGCGATTATGACAAGCTCCTTGCCGCCTATTTTGACTCCGTTGACGTCTATTACGCTTGGCTCAGGTCTGAAGGTCCTCCCGGCCAGCTTGTAGCTCTCCATTATCGGTACCAGCTTGTCGACGCCGGGCATCAGTTCGAGCGGGATATCGCTCAGCAGCCTTTTGTCGCCGATTACGCCGATGATGGTCCTTTCCGTTCCTTTTGAAATATGTACGCCGAGCCCCACTTTTTCAAGTACTCTTGCGACTTCACGCACTTCGGGCTCCTGTGTCCCGGGTTTCATTACAATAATCATGGGATCCTTCCTTTCTACCGTTATTCTCTGGAATCAATTAGTTTTACCATCCTACCGTTTTGCCATTCTACGTTACTGTTGCGTGATGCTTTGCCAAACCTGCCGAACCTGCCGTACCATACATGCGGTTTGTGCCGAACCTGCCGAACCATACATGCGGTTTGTGCCGAACCTGCCGTACCGGCGGTTTTCTATTGCGGAGTTTTGTTCAAAGAGCATATAAGATTCGCTTTGCGGCAAATTCAAACTCGCTCGGCTAAAGCCTCGCTCAAACAATGAATTTGCCTTATGCAAAGCTTCATCAATATGCTCTAATTCACAAAACTCATGCAATGCCAAACCGCCGGCCCGGCAGGTTAATTTCAGCTACCATTTCTACTGCCAACATAGTTCTGTAGTTCCATAATGTACAACCGCCGATGCGGCAGAGCAATAGAAAACCGTCGGCCCGGCAGGTTATAACATCACGCTCCGGGCCCTTGTAACATGCAATTCTTACCCTATATGCAAGGCCCAGGTTTGATATAAATTTACAATGATATGGCTGAAATGTCAAGGTAAACGGCACGTCGGCCATAACAGAAAATCCTTGAACTGGTCTGATTGTGTGTTATAATATACATTGTGTCATAATACCCGTTATTCTTGAATGAATTTGCTATTAATTTGGAAAATTAATATAAGTTCGTAAAAACAAGGGGGAATTCACATGAAGGACTATACTGTGGATAAGCTCCGTAACGTGTGCCTGATGTCGCACGGCGGGGCGGGTAAGACAACACTTGCAGAGGCCATGTTGTTCAACACCGGAGTACTTGACAGATTCGGCAAGGTAAATGACGGAAACACCACTTCAGATTACGACCCGGAAGAAATCAAAAGAAAGATCTCAATCAGCACATCTATTGCCCCATGCGAGTGGAAGGACTACAAAATTAATATTATCGACACTCCCGGCTATTTCGACTTCGTCGGCGAAGTGAAACAGGGTATAAGGGTGTCGGACGCAGCAGTTATCCTTGTTCCGGCTAAGGGCGGCGTAGCGGTCGGAACTGAAAAATCCTGGGCTTATGCAAAAGAACAGGGAATCCCCAAAATGTTTTTTGTAAATAGAATGGACGAAGAAAATGCAAACTTCTTCGAAGTTCTCGGTCAGTTGACCAATACATTCGGCAAAAGCGTTATAGCTTTTCAGCTTCCTATAGTTGAGGGTGAGAAATTTACAGGTTTTGTTGATGTTCTTGGTATGACGGCGAAAAAATTCGACAAGGATAAACTGATAGATACAGCGATCCCTGCCGGTTTAAACGATAAGATATCTGCAATCAAAGACGCAATGAACGAGGCTATCGCTGAAACCAGCGAAGACCTCATGGAAAAATTCTTCGGAGGAGAAGAATTCACTCCCGAGGATGTTAAAAAGGGCTTATCTCTAGGTATTGCTGACGGTTCAATCGTACCGGTGCTCTGCGGTTCGGCATACCTGAACCTCGGCATACAGACACTGATGGATACGTTGATAGAATACCTGCCGTCTCCTGCTTACAAGCCGGTCACCAAAGCTGTCAAGCCCGGCACCGACACGGTTATCGAACTGAAGGCTACTCCTCAGGAAAGCATGTCGGCATTGGTGTTCAAAACCATTGCAGACCCGTTCGTCGGCAAGATCTCAATATTCAGAGTTTACTCCGGAACACTCAAATCCGATTCCGTAGTTCTCAACACGACTGCCGAAAAAACTGAAAAAACCGCGCAGGTGTTCATGCTGAGAGGAAAGAAGCAGATACCGGTAGACAAGCTGATAGCAGGTGATATCGGAGCGGTTGCTAAGCTCCAGTTCACCAATACCAACGATACCCTGTGCGACCAGGCAAAACCGGTAATGCTCGAAAAGATAGAGTTCCCGGAACCCGCGCTTTCACTGGCCGTTGAGCCGAAGGCAAAGGGCGACGAGGAAAAGATCGGTACAGGCCTTACGAGGCTTCAGGATGAAGATCCGACCTTTAAGGTATCTCTCAATACGGAGACGCATCAGACGATCATTTCGGGCGTAGGCGAACAGCATCTCGACGTTATCGTCAGCAAGCTGAAGGCGAAATTCGGAGTTTCAGTAAATCTCATAGACCCGAAGGTTCCCTACAGGGAAACCATCAAGAAGAAAGTCAAGGTCGAAGGCAAGCACAAGAAACAATCCGGCGGCCATGGCCAGTACGGGCATGTCTGGGTTGAATTCGAACACGGCGATACCGAAGATTTGCAATTTGAAGAAAAGATATTCGGCGGATCCGTACCGAAGCAGTATCATCCCGCAGTTGAAAAGGGCCTGCGCGAAGCTATACCGCACGGCATCCTGGCGGGCTATCCCGTCGTTAATCTGAAGGCAACGCTGGTCGATGGATCGTACCACGATGTCGACTCTTCGGAAATGGCGTTCAAGATCGCGGCTCGCCTCGCATACAAGAAAGGCCTGCCGTTGGCGAACCCGGTACTGCTTGAACCTATAAGCCATGTTGAAGTATATATACCAGACAGCTACATGGGCGATATCATAGGCGACCTCAACAAGAGAAGGGGCAGGATTCTTGGCATGAACCCGCAGGAGGGCGGACTACAGCAGGTAGTCGCAGATGTTCCTACGGCTGAAATGTTCAAATATGCCAATGACCTGAGATCAATGACGCAGGGCAGGGGTTCCTTCCACCAGCACTTTGACAGATACGAGGAAGCTCCCGCCAATGTAGCGCAGAAGGTCATCGAAGAAGCCAAGAAGGATATGGCCGAAGAGGAAGAAGAGGAATAATTGCTCCGAAGCCGAGCGCAATATTGAGTGTAAAAGCCGAGCTGCCTAGAAGCACGGTTTATTAGGAAAACTTGTTGAATCATACCCCAGACCGATACGGAAAAGCAAGAGAGAGGCGTTGTCCCACAAAGGAAATGCCTCTCTTTTCGCGGGGGTCTATAAAAATGCCGTCTTTGATAGTTTTTCTAATTCACTATTTATATCGTTATAGCGTGAGCGAGCTACAATAATTTTTCATCCGCACAATCGCGGAGTGTTGCTTGTGCAGTCGTGATAAATCTGTTTTAGGTTAATACCCCGACGTTACCTGGTTGGTCTTCACTGCAAAAGGTTTAATTTCCAGCGGTGTCCTTGGCCAAATGTGGAAGCGTATTTATGGCGAATTTTTGCCGCAAAGCGAATACCATCAGCAAGACTTGCCTACCATCGAAAAGTATATCGAGTGGAACGAAAAAACTGACATCTGCAATGTAGAGATCATGATTCCGGTTCGAAAGTAAATACTGTTTAACTTTATTTTCAAGGGCGGTTTTGTACCGCCCTTTTTGTCCGGAAACCATTAAATTACGGGTATATCGCTTTTCAGCCATCGATCTGTAATATAATAATGTCTCTAAAAGTAATTATTGATGAAGAGCTTCTTCCTGGTGAATACCTTCGAAAGCAGTTTTTCATTCTCCTTAATATCCAGCCTGCCTGCAAGCTTGAGTTCTTCGACTGTCAGGAAACCGGTTACCAGCTGTGAAAGCGTCTGTACGTCGCATGACATATCGGGAGACTTGCCGCTCCTCCCGACCGAATGGACGCCATTTTCCCAAGCTATGCGGTAGTTGCCCGAATTTACCGGGAAAAAGTTGTCTTCGACTCCTATAACTACCTCTCCGGCGTCTTTAGGTACGTACATGAGCCTCAAAGCTTTTTCTACGTTTACGATACGGTTCATGCCACAGGTCATTATCTCCTGTTTGACGTCATATGGTTCGGGGAACAGCGGCAGCAGGTTCACGAAGGAAGGAGCCTTCCATATCATCCTTTCCATCTGAGCCGTCAGCCTTCCGACGAAAGAGAATATGCCTTCAAATGCTCCGCGGTCCAGCCATACGAGCTCGCTGACCTGCATATTGCTCTTGCTGCCCGGTATCGCGCAAGAGCTGAATTGTATGTAGCCTCTTGCCCTATTATTCGCATCATACCAGATATACAGGTAGACTCCATCCTTGTATGGGTCCTTTTCCAGAAACCTCTTCCAGAGCTTATCCGTGCGCTTCACTGCAAGGTTCTTGTCCTTTATGTATTCCTCGTAGACAGACTTGATTTCGCAAGCGTCCATGTCCTTCGTGTACATTTTCAGTTTGCCGGTCTGGATGGATTGCTTGAAATCCGATAATGGGATACTGTAATTGATAACGGTCATGTTCAGTTCATATCCGAATTTCCGGTAGAAGAAATGCGAGAACGGATACAGGTAAGAAAATACGTACCCTTTTTCGTACATCTCCTTCATGGAATATTCAAATATACCCCTGATGCTGCTCTTCTCACGTTCTTCCGGAAGCGAGGCGACTCCGCCGATCCCGCCCATCGGTACGCTGCCGCCGTCGAAACTCACGTCGAACGGCATGAGTTGAAAACATGAACACATTTTTCCGCCTTCATCGAAGGCTGCCCTGCCTGTTTTGTAAGCCTCGGCAGCTTCCTCGGATCCATTGCCTGTTTCCCCGGCAACACTGAAATCCCTTTTGAATAGAAATGCTATGGATTCGATTTTTTCCGTCAGTATCTTTTCTTCCGGCTTTATAGACCTGATCTCCATACTTGCCTGCCTCCGCAACGGTTAGATTTTTGAATGTATGTTATGGAATATTATAGCACAAATGGCGGGATGTCATAAGAGTGCTGATGGAACCTTGCCAAATGTTGTGCGTCTATATATGCAAAACCCAAATAAATATAGAAGGGGTAAAGGAGGATGTTTAGCGCCAATGGCGCGAATTTCATCTAAAACATCCAAAGGAGGAAATAAAAATGTATAGAAAGGTGATTGGCGTTCTGACAGCGATTGTGCTCCTCGCCACGCTGTTTACGGCATGCGGCGGCAAGTCCGCAAATACTTCGGCGACGGCGCCGCAAGCTGCTTCGGGCTCAATGTCGAAAAGCTCACTTTTGGACTATTCGAGGGTAGGCGGTGCAGAGGGCGAAGATCGGGGGAATAACAATGCTGCCGCTTCGGAAGAGGGGCCGGCATCTGCGGCTGAAACGCCGAAGGAGGCGGAAGCTCCAGCGTCGGCAGAAGCCCTGGTGGAGGCGGATTCGCTGGCAGGCGGCTCGGCTTCGACGATCAATATGACCAATGCGGTGCTAGCCGAGAGGAAAATGATCTGGACGGCAAGCCTGGACCTCGAGGTCGAAAATTTTGACAAAGCCAGGAACAACATAGAATCCATCCTTACAGGCATCGGCTTTATTTCCAATACCAACATCAATTCGAGCAATGTCTATGTCGACGGTAAGCCAAAGACAGTTAAAAACGGTACTCTTGTACTCCGGGTTGATAAAAACCAATTCAGTTCGGTCATCAATAAATTGTACGGCATTGGTGACGTCTCCAATGAAACGACCAACGGGCAGGATGTAACAGACCAGTTTGTAGATATCGAATCCAGACTGAGGCTGCTGAAGCTTGAGCAGGAAAAGCTTGAGACATACCTCGCAAAAACAAATGATCTCGATACCATTTTCAAACTCGAGACCAGGATCACTGACATACGCTATGAAATAGAAAGCCTGACGGGTAATCTGAACAAGTTGAGCAATCTTGTCGAGCTCGCTACCATAAATATCACCATGGACGAGAAATATCCCGGGTCTGAAAAGAAACCCGTCACCTACGGCGGAGAACTCATGAACAGCCTGAAGGATAGCCTGAAAAGCGTTGTAGAGTTCCTGGGCGATTTCCTGATATTCATTGTCGCAGCGGTGCCGGTGCTTGTTGTGATCGGGCTGTTTGTACTGCTTGGTATATTTATCTACCGGCGCATCCCCAAAAAGCACAAGGCACCGTATCCCGAACAGATACACTATACGCCGCCGATGCCGCCTGCATCCGGCAGTCAGGACGCTAACCCGTCCGCGCAGGGGCGTAAGGATGAGAACCAGGTTTAGCAGAGTATTATGCCGGTTATCGTATATAAAAGAGTAATCGGTAGTATTTGAAAATTTATACAGAGATATGGATTTGTGGCCCCCGGCAGCTGAATACTGCCGGGTTTTTTATGGAAAATAGCGATGTCTTGTCCAAAGACCAATGCCGCTCGATGCGCCAGTGTTTTTGATAAATGAATATAAAAATCTGCAGGGGATAAAAATAAAAAAGCGGTGCCGATGCCAAGTAAATTTGATACAAAAATACTTGAATATCCATATTAGTTGTTTTATAATATACTCGAAAGTCAAAGATAGTCAAAATCAATTAAGAGCCAGGGCGAAGTAATAATTACTAAATATTATAACAGTATAAAGTAATAATGAGCTGTGAAAATTGTACGGGAGGAGAGAACGCATATGGCCAGAATGAGCGATATAATCGAAGCCTTTTTAAAGCAGCTTATCAATGAGACCGACGGTTCCATTGAGATCCAGAGGAACGAACTGGCGAATTATTTTAATTGCGTACCCTCGCAGATAAACTATGTCATCGATACCAGGTTCACCACCGAGAGAGGCTATTATGTCGAAAGCAGGCGCGGCGGCGGAGGGCATATAAGCATCAGAAGGGTAAATATAAACATACCCGGAAATTATCTGATGCATATCATAAGTTCCATGGGCGAAAGCATAACGCAGCAGTCCGCCGAGGTTTTCATCAATAATTTCGTAGACTATGACGTTATCAACCGGAGAGAGGGATTATTGCTAAAAGCCGCCACTAGCGACAAGATACTGGGCGGTATACATGTGCCGGATAGGGACGCCTTGAGGGCGGCCATACTGAAAAATATGCTGATGAGTTTGGCTGTTTAGATAATATGACGGCGGGCCGCAAACAATATGCGGCATGGCGCGGCGGCACGCATATGCTGGTAATAGGGCGGATGCGTTTATAGAAAACGTCGCAGGGTAACAATAATAATGAGGCGACATATCTTCCGCCTCATTGAAATGCCGCTGATGTAAGGAATTTTTCCTACAATCGGAAAAATTCCCTTGAATGTAGGCGTTATAACGAGTGTTATAAAGATATGGATGACAGGGAGTGAGGCAAATGTTGTGCCAGCAGTGTCAGAAAAGGGAAGCCAATGTACATTTTACACAGGTGTTGAACGGAACAAAGATAGAGTCTTATCTTTGCAGTCAATGCGCTAATGACAAGGGCAAATTCAACTTCAGCCCGCAGCTGAATCTGGGCGATTTCCTATGGGGTTTCCCGGGCTTCGGCGAAAGCGAAGGGTTTGCGGAGACTGAGCGGCCGCGTGAAGTCCGCTGTGATCTTTGTGGCATGAGCTTCGACGATTTCAGGAAAACAGGCAAGGTAGGCTGCGCCAACTGTTACAGGACCTTCAGGGACAACCTCAGTCCTATACTGAGAAGGTTGCATGGAAATACCGAGCATAAGGGGAAAATACCGGGTACACTGACTGAATGCATCAAAACCGGGAATGAAATAGAAAAGCTTAAGGAAGAGCTGACAGCGGCGATCGGCAGGGAGGAATACGAGAAAGCTGCCGAACTCAGGGATAGTATCCGGAAACTGGAAAGCTCCGGGAACAAGTGCGGAGGTGTCTGATATGAGTAAAAAACCGGTCAAAACAGCGCCTGAGGGCGATGTTGCAATAAGCAGCAGGATCAGACTGGCCCGTAATATCGAGGCATACCCCTTCACAACAAGGATGACGAAGGCGCAAAGCGCCGAGCTTCTCAGCAAGGTCAAGGATGCGGTGTTTGACGGGGAGGAAGCGAAAAATCGCGAATTTTCCTTCCTTGAGCTTCAATCGATGAATGCGCTGGATCGCCAGTTCCTTGTCGAAAAACACCTGATCAGCCCGGAGTTTGCGGAAGGCGATATCAGCAGGGCGGCTATCATCAGCAAGGACGGGAAGATCAGCATAATGGTCAATGAAGAGGATCACCTCAGGCTGCAGTGTATTTTCCCGGGCATGCAGACTGACGAAGCCTGGAAGCTTTGCAGCGATATTGATGCGAAGCTTGAGCGCAAGCTGGAATACGCTTTCGATAAAAACTTCGGTTATCTTACCTGCTGCCCGACGAATGTCGGCACGGGCATAAGGGCTTCCGTAATGCTCCACCTGCCCGCCCTTTCAATGACGGGATATATAAAAGAGATCCTCGAGAACTGCAGCAAGATAGGTGTTGCGGTGAGAGGGGCGTACGGCGAGAACAGCGAAGCGTCGGGAAATATGTTCCAGATATCGAACCAGGTCACGCTTGGGCAGACAGAAGAAGAGATAATCGCCGGAATCGGGAATATAACCTCGCAGATCTCGGAGCAGGAAAGGTTATTGAGGTCGGAGCTTTACGGACAAAACCCGCTGAGGCTCGAAGACAGGATATTCAGGTCATACGGAGTACTCAGGAATGCCAGGATAATTTCATCGGAAGAAAGCCTGAAGCTGCTGTCGGATGTGAGACTCGGAATAATAATGGGATTTATCAGGGGATTGGAACTGGAAGATCTGAATGAAATAATGCTTATGATACAGCCCGCCTACCTGCAGAAACTGTCGGGAGGGCAGCTGAAACCGGATGAGAGGGACCAGAGAAGGGCCGAACTCGTCCGTATGAAACTTAAGGACAGCGAACAGCAAGGAATGGAGTGATGGATAATGTACGGAAGATTTACTGAAAAAGCTGAAAAAGCGATCAACCTGTCCCAGGAGGGCGCGATGCTGCTTGGACACAGTTATGTGGGAACGGAGCATCTTCTGCTCGGACTCGTCAAGGAGGGCACGGGTGTTGCCGCCAGGGTTCTGCAGGGGCAGGGGATAACAGAGGAAAAGATATTGAAGGAGATCGACGAGTTGATAGGCCGCGGAGATAATAACGCAAACCAGCCGCTCGATTTCACCCCCAGGACAAAGAGGGTTCTTGAACTGGGCCTGGTGGAAGCCAGAAGGCTCGGCCATAACTATATAGGCACCGAGCACCTCCTTCTCGGCATCATGCGCGAGGGCGAGAGCGTCGCCGTCCGGATACTGATGGATCTGGGCGTGGATCCGCAGAAGCTGTTCAACGACATAGTGAGGATGCTGAACGAAGAGACGCCTGCTGCGGGCGGGGAACCGAAAAACACCTCGACACAGAGCAACACGCCCACCCTCAATCAATTCGGCAGGGACCTTACCGAAATGGCAAGGGAGGCGAAGTTCGACCCGATAGTCGGGCGTGACAAGGAAATCGAACGGGTTATACAGATATTAAGCAGGAGGACCAAAAACAATCCCTGCCTGATAGGCGAACCCGGCGTAGGCAAGACTGCTATCGCCGAAGGGCTTGCCCAAAAGATCGTAGAGGCCAACATACCCGAAATGCTGAAGGATAAAAGGGTGTTTTCACTGGATCTTTCCTCGATGGTGGCGGGGGCGAAATACCGCGGCGAATTCGAGGAAAGGCTGAAAAAGGCCATGGATGAAGTGCGCAAGGCAGGAAACGTAATTCTTTTCATAGATGAAATGCATACGATCATTGGCGCCGGAGCTGCCGAAGGCGCGATAGACGCGTCCAACATACTGAAGCCCGCTCTCTCCAGGGGCGAGATACAGGTGATCGGCGCAACGACCATTAACGAATACAGGAAATACGTCGAGAAGGATGCGGCGCTTGAACGCAGGTTCCAGCCGATCACCGTGGGCGAGCCGTCACAGGAGGAGACCATCGAGATATTGAAGGGTATTCGTGACAAGTATGAGGCGCACCACGGTGTGAAAATCACGGACGACGCGCTGGAAGCGGCGGCGAAGCTGTCCTCCAGGTATATTTCCGACAGGTTCCTTCCCGACAAGGCCATAGACCTTATAGACGAGGCGGCCTCAAAAGTCAGGCTCAAAGCATTCACTGCGCCTCCGGACATTAAGAAGCTGGAGGAGAGGATCGAAAAGCTCGCCAAGGAAAAGGAAGATGCGATCAGGTCGCAGGAGTTCGAGAAGGCGGCGGGTATCAGGGATCAGGAACAGAACCTGAAGGCGGAATACGACAAAATAAAGGGTGACTGGCACCAGAAAAACCAGACAAGGACAGATACCGTTACCGAGGATGAGGTTGCGGACGTCGTGTCCAGCTGGACCGGGATACCTGTAAAACGCCTTGCTGAGGAAGAATCGGAGAGGCTTATGAATATGGAAAGCGTACTGCATGAAAGGGTGATCGGCCAGGACGAGGCTGTAAAGGCCGTAGCCAAGGCGATCAGAAGGGGCCGTGTCGGCCTGAAGGACCCGAAGCGTCCGATCGGTTCGTTCATATTCCTCGGGCCTACGGGGGTAGGTAAGACAGAACTCAGCAAAGCGCTGGCTGAAGCGCTTTTCGGCAATGAAAATTCGATGATCAGGATCGATATGTCGGAGTATATGGAGAAATTCGCCGTATCGAGGCTGGTCGGTTCGCCTCCGGGCTATGTCGGTTACGAAGAGGGCGGCCAGCTTACCGAGAAGGTGAGGAGAAAACCGTATTCGGTACTGCTGTTTGATGAAATAGAGAAAGCGCACCCGGATGTGTTCAACATCCTGCTGCAGATACTCGACGACGGGCGTCTGACTGATTCGCAGGGACGCGTTGTCGATTTCAGGAACACAGTCATTATCATGACCTCCAATATAGGCGGAAGGATGATCACGGAACCGAAGCGGCTTGGATTCATAGTCAATGAGGACTCGTCAAAGAACTACGAGGAAATGAAGAACAATGTCATGGGCGAGCTCAAGAAATCCTTCAGGCCTGAATTCCTGAACAGGGTGGACGACATCATCGTGTTCCATCCTCTCGATGAAGAGAATATCAGGAGTATCGTCGGCATCATGCTGCAGGTACTGATAAAGCGGCTTGCCCAGAACGATATAAAGCTCGAGGTCAGCGACGAAGCCAAGAGTCATCTTGCGAAGAAGGGCTACGACCCGGTATTTGGAGCAAGACCGCTCAGACGATCCATCCAGAGCATGGTGGAAGACCAGCTTGCCGAGAAGATGCTCGACGGTTCAGTGAAACCGGGTGATTCGGTAAAGGTAGAGCTTGTCGAGGATAAGTTGGAGTTCAGCGTGAAGAAACCCAGGAAAGTCCCGGTAAAGGCGGGCAGTACAGCGAAGTAATAAAATAACGGTTATTGGCAGGTAACAGGTTGTAAACGGCAGATGATCGATCGATTGTCTGCTGTTTTTTATCTATTTGATAATAATGATTCTTTATAATACAACCTCTAATATCCTATTTATCAAGAAAAGTAATTGGGCAATATAAATTACAGGGGAGTGAAAAAGAATGAAAAGCTTATACAAATACTATTTGTGTATTTTAATCTTACTATATCTCATAGTTCCAAAAGACTCATATGCAATTAGCCCAAATAATATAGAACCTGAAATTAACCGAGTAAAATTCCAGCAAATAAAAGCACAAGTTTATCTGTTTAAACAGGTATTAGACGAATTTGGAGCCACAAGTCCTAATGAAGTAGTTGAATTATGGGCAAAAAGCGAAAGTAGAAGAAATGGTGTTTATCAATATGCAGTTTCATGTGATGAACTAAAACAAAGGATAATTGAAAAATGGGGAAAGGCAGAAGAAAATTTTTGGATTATTGGCGGCTCAAGCCCTTCGATAGACAAATATGAAATAGTGAAAAATGAAAAGATTAATGAAAATACCTATATCGTTAAAATCAAATTCTACTGGGCTTCATCATTAGGAGAAGAAGAACCCACTTATAACATACTTACAATTATTAAGGGGGAAAAGTATTGGTGTGTTAAGGACTACATTAAAACAACATCCTAATCTTACACGCTTTAAATATCCTGTAGTTAGCGAAGCTAACGAACAGCCCGTGGGACAGGACTTCCTTAGCTGGATTTACTTTTATAGTTGGATTGATTTTATGAAGCCAGCGCTTAATAATATGATCTGAACAAGCGAGCTCTCCGAGCTTGCCCATATGCGAGGTTTGACAAATGTACTCTTTTGTAATACAATATGTATTACAGGCGGTGATGATATGATAAGCGTGAGATTGCCGAAAGAACTCGAGGAAAAGCTTGAGTCCGTTTCAAAAAGTGAAAACCTGACAAAGACCGATATTATCAAAGAAGCTCTCGAAGAATATATCGTCAATATTGAGAAGACTAAGCAGCCGTATAAGCTGGGCGAAGACCTTTTTGGCAAATATGGAAGCGAGGACGGTACCCTGTCCCAAGATTATAAAAAGAAAGTCAGGGAAAAAGTCCATGAAAAAATGTCTCATTGATGCAGGCCCATTGATAGCTTTGTTCGACAGGAGCGATAATTATCATGGACATATTCTAAAGTTTATGAAAAAGTTTGACGGCAGGCTCGTGACTTCGTGGGCGGTGATTACTGAAGTATTATATATGCTTGCATTCAATGTGCAGGTACAGATCGACTTCCTTAAATGGATCGAGAGGGGCGCTTTGGATGTCCCCGAACTAAGCACCGGCCAAATCTCAAGGATAATAGAGCTTTCGCAGAAGTACTCAGATGTGCCGATGGACTTTGCGGACGCTACATTGGTCGTAATATCGGAAATTGAAAAAATAAATGAGATCATAACAATAGATTCGGATTTCCATATATACCGAAACATCAGGAAAGAAGTGCTGTCAAATATATTCGAAGCTGATAAATAATGACCTCCCGCTGATAAAGTTGCTGTCGTACGTGGGCGTGATTTGACAAGTACTCCATATTCAGTTACATATTTTGAGCTTACCCTTACTGGTATCTTGACGCCTCGGTGGTCTTGAGCGGGTTCTGCACCTTTTCCAGCTCCTGTATAGTTATCTCGCGTGTATGCTCCGTATGGTTCCAGACCTTGTTGTCCCTACTCAGAAAGCCCTGTATGGTGATCGGTACCCAGGTAAGGCAGTAGAATGGGTAGATTATAAATGCCAGCAACACCCTGATGTCGAACTTGTTTTCCGCTAATATCACAAGCGGCCCGTAGAGGAACTGGAGAACGACGAAAACGTACCAGACCGCGGTCGGGAAAACATACTGCAGCGTATAAAACGGAGCCTGCGGGTAGAAGGACTGCACCCACAGCATGACAGAGATCAGACCTACAAAAATGAATCTTATAGGCTGGAACAGATAGACTGCACAGTCGAATGCGGCAAGGTCGCCTTCCCGTAAAGACTTTTTGAAAAGTGGTCCCAGATACCTGGAGGCGCAGTCGGCATGGCCCTGCATCCACCTCTTGCGCTGACGCCATGATTGCATTAGCGTCAGAGGCTTTTCATCGTAAACTACGGCTTCGTGCGCCCATGCTACCTTCATTCCGTTAAGCGCCAGCTTCATCGTAAATTCGAGGTCCTCCGTCAGACAGGTCGCGCCCCATCCGATTTTTTTCAATACGGAGATATCAACGCAGAAACCCGTGCCGCAAAGCCCGCAGCTCAAACCAAGATTAAAGCGCGGAAGCTGGAAGATCCGGTTCGAAAGCCAGAAGGCGATCGAGTAGGAACAGGTTATCCAGGAATCGAAGGGATTCTTGCTGTCTATGTAGCCCTGAACGACCGTATGTCCCTTACATAGCTGCTTGTTCATCTCATACAGGTAATTCGACGAAACAAGGTTGTCCGCGTCGAAAACACTGATGACGTCATACTTGTCGCTCATTTCGTATATCTTCGTGAACATCCATTCAAGAGCATGCCCTTTTCCGGTATTGACAGTGTCGAACCGCTTGTATACTTTCGCTCCGTGCTTCCTGGCGACATTGGCCGTCCTGTCCTTGCAGTTGTCAGCCACCACGAAGATGTCGAAAAGGTTTCGCGGGTAATTTTGTGCTCGCAGACTGTCGATCACGTGGCCGATGACCAGTTCCTCGTTATGCGCGGCTATCACTAACGCAAATCTTTTGACCGGTTCTACTTCCGCCCTGTTATCCTTCTTTTTTATCCAGCCGAAAATGGAAACGCCGAATAAGTAGCATCCGAACACAAAAACAACAACCTGAATCAACTGCGTGATATGCAGTATCAGGCTTTGAAGAATACTATCCATGAAGAACCTCCCTAACGCATTCCATATTATTTTGTACCATTGATGGCATTTCATACATTATGTTAAAATAGGAGAGGCGGTTGTATCCGGAGGGAATATATGGAAAAACCATACATAAATAAACTGGTTGCCGGGAATTCCGGCATGCTGGCATGTATAGACCAAAACGGCGAACTGGTCAGGCTTTACTGGCCAGATATCGACTTTCAGCAGCATATTGACAGATTGCTTGTCGGAATCGCATGTCCGGAACTCTGGCAAGGCGCTTCCTGGCTTTGCGGCGAGGATGGGACGGAAGGACAGGGACATTGTCCCGCTTTCGTGGCCGAGGGTCAGAAAGCTATCCCCGCTCCGAATCCCGTTGAGTGGCATATCGGGCAATATTATGTCCAGGATACAAATGTTGCGGTGACTGAATTCTTCAATGAAAACGCCGGCTTGAAAATACGCCAGTTTGATTTCGCACTGTCGGAGGCGGATGTTTTTACGAGGTACTACGAGATCGAGAACACGAACGCTTCGCCTCTCACCATAGGCTTGACGGTATATTCGGCTTCCGTATCCACCGAGTCCGACACGGCCGGTATCATATTCGCCCAGGATCCGCCGGCGCTCATACATTACAGGCACGGGTATTATTATGGACTTACTTCCGGTACGCAGACCGCACAATACCAGCTTGGCGGCAATTCGCTGGAAAATGCGCGGCAGGGAAGCCTCCGCGGCAACGATACCATAGGCATGATGAAGGACGGCGCTTTGTCATGGCAGCCTCAGAAGCTTGAAGCCGGTGGAACGGCATGTTTTGCATTGCGTATATGCTTTGCGCATGCTTTGAAGGAATTGAAAAAGCTGCTCCGTATGACTTTGGATTCGGACCCGCTGATTGATCTTAAAAATACGGAATCTTATTGGACTGCCTATGTCAAAAGCGCAAGGCAGATCCATACCGGACGAACCGAAATAGATGAATTGTACAAGCGTTCACTTCTTGTATTCGCCTTGATGGGAAATAAGAGGACAGGCGCGCTGCTTGCAGCTCCCGAGATTGACGAGGGCTTCACGCGCTGCGGCCGTTATGCGTACTGCTGGGGAAGGGACGCCGCCTTTATCACGGGAGCGCTTGACAAATGCGGACTGTCCGGGCAGGCAGAAGCTTTCTATCGCTGGGCCGCAACAGTACAGGACGAAAACGGCGGCTGGCAGCAGCGTTATTATACCGATGGCAGCCTTGCGCCTTCATGGGGTCTTCAGATAGATGAGGGGAGCTCGGTGATATGGGGCATACTGCAGCATTATAAGGCAGCCGGGGACAAGGAGTTCCTCAGGGATATGTGGCCTGCGGTCAGAAAAGGCGTGGAATTCCTGCTGAGCTATATGGATGCTGAGACTGGATTGCCGTGGCTGAGTTTCGATCTCTGGGAGGAGCGTCTAGGCGAGCATGCCTATTCAAGCGCCGCGGTATGCGCCGGGATCGAGGCTGGCGCCGGGATAGCGGACATACTTGGCGAATTCCCCCTGCTTTCGGAAAGGTGGCGTGAGTCGGCTTCAAAACTGCGCAGCGCAATATTGAATAACTTTTGGAAGCCGGAATGGAACAGGTTTGTCAGAAGCGTCCGTGTAAAGCTCAACGGCTGGGGCGAAGAACATACGGATGCAAAAGTCTGGCTCAAATTGAACGAACTCGGTATCACCAGAGATTACTCTCTTATAGATGGCATAATAGACATCAGTCTTCTGGGGCTCTCGGTACCATTCGGCATATACGCTCCGGATGACCCGCATATGACGTCGACAGCCGAAGCCGTGGAAAGACAGCTCACCGTTGGAAAAACAGGCGGACTGATGCGTTACGAATACGACGGCTATATAGGAGGCAACCCATGGATACTGACGACACTGTGGGCGGCGCTTTATCATATCGAAACAGGGTCCTACGGCAAAGCTAAGGAATATCTGGAATGGGCTGTAAAGGGTGCAACCGGGCAGGGGCTCCTCCCCGAACAGATCGACAGGGAGAACGGAAGGCCCGCCTGGGTCGTACCGCTTACATGGTCGCATGCCATGTTTATACTTGTGCTTGACGGGTTGGTCAAGGCAGGAGAGTTATAGGGGGAGTTATGTCTAAAAGCAGGACTATTTTTATCTGTCAGGAATGTGGGTACGAATCTTCGGGATGGCTCGGCAAATGCCCGGCCTGTATGCAGTGGAACACTTTCATCGAAGAACGGCAGGAAAGTGCTGCAAAGGCTTCCTCCGGGCAGGAGGCCGCACTTAAGCCTGTGAGCCTCGGAGATATAAGCACGGGCAACGAAGAACGCAGCCTGACCGGCATGAAGGAGCTTGACAGGGTGCTGGGCGGAGGAGTGGTAAAGGGCTCGCTGATCCTGGTTGGCGGCGATCCCGGTATAGGTAAGTCCACACTGTTGCTGCAATTATGCAATACGGTCCGCACCGGCTCAAAGATACTGTATATATCGGGTGAGGAATCCACAGGGCAGATCAAACTCAGGGCGGACAGGCTTAATGTAAAACGTGCCGACCTGTTTATCGTATCGGCCTCGAACTACGAGGCCATTTCTGCGCTTGTAGCCGAAGAGAAGCCGGGGCTCGTTATCATAGACTCAATCCAGACCATGTACACCGATACCATAACCTCTGCGCCCGGCAGTGTCAGCCAGGTAAGGGAAGTGACCGCGGCACTCATGAAGCTTGCGAAGGGCAGCGGCATAACGGTCATGATCGTGGGCCACGTTACAAAGGAAGGCGCCATAGCAGGCCCCCGGGTCCTCGAGCACATGGTCGATACGGTGCTGTACTTCGAGGGCGACAGGCATCTCAGCTTCAGGATACTGCGTGCGGTAAAGAACCGTTTCGGGTCGACGAATGAGATAGGCGTGTTCGAAATGCGCGATACGGGGCTTGCCGAGATATCGAATCCATCAGAGATGATGCTTTCCGGCCGGCCAGGCAATGTCCCGGGTTCCGTTGTGGTTTCGAGCCTCGAAGGCACAAGGCCGATGCTTATAGAAATACAGTCGCTCGTCTGTGCAACCAACTTCGGCGTTCCCAGGAGGATGGCCACCGGCCTTGATTACAACAGGCTCACTATGCTGATGGCCGTACTGGAGAAACGCGTAGGACTTCAATTGTACAATTTTGACGCATATGTCAACGTAGTCGGCGGCATAAGGCTGGACGAGCCCGCTTGCGACCTGGGTATCGCGGCCGCGGTCGCTTCAAGCTTCAGAAATATCGCTGTGGATGCCGGGACCGTATTAATAGGCGAAGTAGGCCTGACAGGAGAAGTGCGTGCAGTCGGACAGATCGACAAGAGGATCTCGGAAGCGGTACGCCTGGGGTTCAGGAGCATAATAATACCGGAGGGCAATAAAAAGCTCGCGGAGCAGGTCAAAAACACCGGGGGAGTTTCAATCGCCCCGGTGTCGAACATACAGGAAGCGCTCGAGATCATTTTCAGTTCCAATTATTAGTGCTGTGCACTAAAAAGAATTAATCACCACTTATCCATAAATAGGACTTCTTCAACATTTTTTCTTTCAATCTCTGAAGGTTTTTCGTCGGGATAGCCTATTGGTATAATATTAAGGCATATTATATCTTCAGGTAATCCAAGTACTTTATTGGCTTTTTCAATATCCAGAAACCCGATCCAACATGCTCCCAGCCCATGATTAACGGCAGTCAGAAACATTTGTTCACCAGGTATGCCAGACCCTCCATTATCAAAAAGAGTAGTCACTACTCTTTGATTTGGATATTTTCTTAAGTAATCAACAAATTCAGAGCTGAACCTTGTCCTGTTTACTTGAAGTGCAAAGTCATCTTCCGGAAGGATGCTTATATCCCAATCTATCTTTGTACAGATGGCAATTATGGCAGGTGCTGAAGATACCCACATCTGCTCTCCTGCGGCGTAAGCAAGTTTTTCTCTTTGAGATTTGTCTTTAATCACACCAAAATACCAGTTTTGGTTGTTGCCGGGGGAAGGTGATAATCTGCCTGCATCAATAATGTCTTTTATAACATTATCAGGTATCGGGTCGGACTTAAAATTTCTTACTGATCTTCTTGAGCGAATAACATCCATGAATTCCATAACAATCACTCCTAAACTTCGTTTATTTTTTATAATCTTTATAACAGCATATTAAGAAAATCAAAAAAGCCGTAGATTCACTCTACGGCTTTTATCTGCAAAATAAAAGAATGTCCGATTGAGTAAACTTTAAAATCACTAAACAGGTAAAACAAACATGGCTAACAAATTAGCCTATTCATATAACCCGTATAAAACTGTGATTTTAAAATTTACCTCTCCGCGTGAGCCTTAGTATCTTTTAGCCCACCGGATGACATTCCACCTTTCGATCAATATGCTGTTATAAACAAATATTAACATTGAACTGGATCGAAATCAATACCTTTATTCCAGGTTATACTGCCCCAGCATTTTTACGCGGTCCTGCTCCTTGATAATTATATCGTAAAGGTTCAGGTCAAGCGTATTACAGATCGATGCGATGTAATAAAGGTTCTTTCCCAGCTCCTTTTCTATCTGATCCCTGCAGCTCTCGCATAGCTCCCCGCTGACATGGGTACTCATCGCTTTTCGTACTTCATCATAATCCCCGTCCTCGGGCAGCTCCTGCTTTTTGGCGTTTATCTTGATACAGCCGCATTGAGTCACTGCTTTGACGATAGCGCGGTTTACCCGTGCATTGGAATCCTGGTACTTTGTTATGGAATCTATGATGCTTTTGTTCCTGAAAAGCAATTCCTGTACCGTGTACTGGAATTCGTCGACCAGCATATCTTTCATCGTTTCACTCCCCTGATGCATATCATCTCTCCATCATTATGGCATTCGACCATACAAATAAAACCAAATTTAGTAAACGATCGTACGCTATATTTTGGAACCAAACAGTCGAAAATGTTTTAGCATGTTTTAATTATAGATGTTTGGACAACTTCTTGTCAATGCTGTTGTTTATAATAAATAATGCGCTGCAAGGCCGTTTTGACGTATAAAACAGCCTTGTTCGGGGCACGTGGATCTACGTAGCCGAAGGACGCTTTGCCCTATTCGTATTTACACCGGTGTCTGCCATATGAATTCAGAGTTCCTCAAAGCATAATTTCAGGATATGCCGTGTATCCCATGTGTCGAATGTATGCTTGACAAAATACGCCTTAGCCTCCTATAATAGATACCATAAGAATGTATGTTGTTAGGGAGGCGGGCAGAGAATGGCTCGTAACAAATATCCGGAAGAAACAGAAGCGAAAATACTAGAGGCATCCATGAAGCTCTTTTTGGAGAAGGGATACGAGCAAACTACCATACAGGATATTGTAAGCGAACTGGGTGGTCTAACCAAAGGTGCTTTTTATCATCATTTCAAATCCAAAGAGGAAGTAATGGATGCTTTGACCACAAAGTTGTTTTATGACGACAATCCATTTGAAAAGGTAAAAAAGCAGAAGGACTTAACAGGACTTGAAAAGATAAAATCAATGCTGGTACAATCTCTTGATGACAACAGTGGTCATCGTCAAATTAGTATAGAAGCAATGCAATTGCTCAGCAGCCCTAATTTTTTGAAGGTTTTTATTGACGATAACCGCGATACAGTGGCACCCATGTACCAAGAATTAATTGAGGAAGGTATACAGGATGGTTCTATAAAATCAAGGCATGCAAAACTGCTTGCCGAGTTATTTACATTGCTGACTAATTTCTGGATGATACCAACTATATTCCCTTGTACAGCAGAGGAAAGCTGGGAGCGGCTTCTTGTTGTCAAAGACATTACTGATAAAATGGGATTACCTGTTTTAGATGACCGCGTAATTAAGTTGTGCCGGCAAAGCTTACCAGAATAAAATGGAATTGCCTTAGGGCAATTTTATTTTAAATATTTACATTCGTACCGAACGTATGAAAGAGAGGAAATGAAATGACTTTAAAACTATTTAACCGCAACTTCACACTGCTGCTCTTAGGACAGATAAGCTCACTTTTTGGCAATACAACTCTCCGATTTGCATTATCTATGTACGTATTGGAGGTAACGGGATCTGCCGCAATTTTTGCAAGCCTTTTGGCAATTTCAATCGTTCCGACAATCTTGCTTTCTCCCTTTGGCGGCATATTGGCAGACAGGGCTAACCGACGAAATATTATGGTCGCTTTGGATTCAATCTCTGGGATTTCGGTACTGTTATTTGTTTGCATTCTTTCTGAAAGCAATGCTGTTCCGGCAATAGGGGTAATTCTAGTCATCCTTTCCATCCTGGCAGCCTTTGAATCCCCTACCGTGACGGCTTGCGTTCCTCAAATGCAGGAAGGCGATAATGTTATTCGTGCAAACGCAGCGGTTTATCAGGTGTCGGCTATCGCTGGATTAATAGCCCCCATCTTGGGCAGTATTTTTTATACAATATTCGGACTATACCCAATTTTAATAGTAAGTGTAATATGCTTCTTTATAACCGCATTATTTGAATGCTTTATTAAGTTGGATTATACCCCCTTGAATAAGCAAAGCAGTATTTTTGCTATTATCAAAAATGATTTTTCAGTAAGTGTACGATTCATAACAAAAGAACAGCCTAATATCTTAAAACTTTTGCTGTTAGTTGCGGTAATCAGCTTTTTTATTACAGGTCTTGCGACAGTAGGGATGCCCTTTATGATACTAAATATTCTCGGATTGGGCGCAACGTTCTATGGGGCGGCTGAAAGTGCGCTTGGAGCCGCTGCCATAGGAGGAAGTATTGCGGCAGGCTTGCTCGTTAGCAAACTAAAGATTGAGAAGCTGTATTTGCTGCTTGCCGTTCTGGGAATCAGCTTTCTTCCTGCGGGACTGGCCTTTTTGTTCAATACTCCCACTATTGTTTCTTACGGTTCTATTATCTTGTCCTTTGTATTAGCACAGTTTCCGGCCTCAATCTTTTCGGTATTCGGGCTGTCAATCATACAACAAAAGACACCAAATGAACTTTTGGGAAAAGTCATGTCGTATACCGCAACTATTACGCTGTGCGCACAACCGTTGGGACAAATGGCATATGGAATTCTGTTTGACATATTACGCAATAGAGTATTTTTAATTTTTATACCCGCGTCAATCATTCTGTACATAATTGGAATTGCTTCAAAGAAGATGTTTTCCAATTTTGAAAGATAGCTTGAATTATTGTCCTCCGAAACGGTTGCTAAGCTTGACCCAAAAAATCAGGATATCCCGCGAATCCTCGAATCCCATGCAATTTGACATGAGAACCAAATTGTAGTATACTAAACTAGTAAACGGTGGCAGATTATCAGAAAATCCCTTTATTTTTATTATTTGTAAGCCTTAATTCAGTTCATTTTTCACTTGATCGTTCCTGACGAAAGACAGGTCGAACCATTCGCCGAACGATATCTGACAAAAGAAAAATCACATTTAGTGAAATGCATACTTTTTTCGGTTCGTTTGGAGGATTTGTTATGTTTAATGTTGGCGACAAGATCGTTTATCCTATGCATGGCGCAGGCGTGATAGAATCCATCGAGGAAAGAGAGATACTCGGGTGCAGGCAGGATTATTACGTGATGAAAATGCCTGTTGGGGATATGAAGGTGATGATACCGACTCATAATGTTGAAGGTATCGGTATCCGTGAGGTTATCGGCAGCCACGATGTGGACAAGGTATATGAGATCCTCCAGGATCACAGTATAAATGTCACTAACAATTGGAACAAGCGATACCGCGAAAATATGACAAAAATAAAAAGCGGGAATATATATGAAGTAGCCGACGTTGTTAGGATCCTGATGACAAGAGAAAGGGAAAAGGGCCTTTCGACGGGAGAGCGAAAGATGTTGAACAGCGCCAGGCAGATACTCGTAAGCGAGCTCGTACTGGCGGAAGACAGCGATCAGGTGGAAGTAGAAACAGTTATTAATGATTTTCTAAGTATATAGGACTCGTTGAAATGTAACTTCCGATAATCTTTTCTGGGGAAATGCACTAAACAGGCTGCATGGGCGAGCAGCAAGCGAAGCTTGCGACCAGCCCGCTCCATTCCCCACAAAAGAATCGTAAGTAATATTTCAGCCGATCCATAGCATTTGACCGACCTGAATACAGAATAATTTATCGGGGAGTTACAGAATGCTCAACAACGTTATCAAATTCTCGTTTGCAGCAGTTGGCGGTATAACAGGCGTAACACTGACAAGAACATTTTTTACATATCAACTGACGGGTTTGTCGCCGGAGCTTAAAACGCTGGTGTATATAGTAGTTGCATTTGCCCTGATGTTCATTTTTTATTCGACCGGTAACAAGCTTATCGAAATCGTTCTCGAAGCTCTGGATAAACTGGAGACATTCGTCCAGAAGCTGACCCTTTATGAACTGATACTCAGTTCGATCGGCCTGATCGTGGGTCTCGTCATCGCAAACCTGGTAACTATCCCGATAAAGGATATCGAAATCATAGGCACTCCTATATCAATCGTGGCGAATATACTTTTCAGCTGCCTTGGAGTAGCGGTGGCTGCGGGTAAAAGAAATGAAAACTTTTTTGATTCGATGAAGGGAAAAGCGTCGTCGAAACAGGCGGAAGGCCGCGCCGAGCCAAAGGTGCTGGATACGAGCGTCATTATCGACGGAAGGATAGTAGACATCATAAGAAGCGGTTTTATCGAAGGAGAGCTTGTAGTCCCCGGCTTTGTCCTTGAAGAACTCAGGCATATCGCGGATTCGCAGGATTCAATCAAGCGCAACCGCGGCAGGCGTGGACTCGATGTGTTAAATATGATTCAAAAGGAGCTGAATTATCCGGTAAGGACGGAAAATACCGAGGTCGGATCGGACGCGGAAGTGGACGGCGCTCTTCTGAAATTGGCCCAGAAGCTTGGCGGGAAGGTGCTTACGATAGATTTCAACTTAAGCAAGGTCGCAAACTTCCAGGGAGTGCCCGTTTTGAATATAAATGAACTGGCAAATGCACTGAAGCCTATCGCGCTTCCCGGTGAAGAAATGACAGTGCAGGTTATAAAGGACGGCAAGGAGAACGGACAGGGGATCGGTTACCTTGAAGACGGCACGATGATAGTAATAGACGGAGGCAGAAGGCATATAGGTGAAAGCCTGAATGTAACCGTAACGAGCATCCTCCAGACGGCTGCCGGCCGGATGATCTTCGCAAAGCCCAAGTATACAATTGAGCGGGTAATATAACGACGCGGTTCATTAGGAAATTTTTAGGTTGCAGAAAAATTCCCTTACTCGGGATACATAGGCAAGCAGCAAGCTTGCTCGCGACCAGCCTTGAGGCAACTATTGCAATCGACTGCCATACAAGTTAAAATAATACAGGGTTATCAACGGGGCCGAAGACCCTGTTTTTTTATACGAATTATTGGATGCCAGACTTTTGAAGGAGTATGACCGTATGTATGGAAAAGATTTGGGGAAAGTAAGCGCTGTTGTCGCTGCCGCAGGAAAGGGCACCCGTATGGGGCTCGATACCAACAAGCTTTACATGGAGCTACTGGGGCAGCCGATCCTTGCAGTAACGCTGAAGAAGTTTGAAGACAGTGATTTGATCGATGAAATCATCATCGTTTCACATGAAGACGAGATCGGGCATTGCAGAAGTATTACGGACCGGTTTGGTTTTAGTAAAGTAAAAGCAATAGTGCCGGGTGGGCGGACCAGGCAGCAGTCGGTTTACAACGGGCTGAAACGTGTATCCGCCGACTGCGGGATCGTCCTGATTCACGACGGTGCAAGACCGTTTATCGATGAGAAAGGTATGAGGGAATGTACAGAGGCGGCCGTAAAGTATGGCGCGGCAGTTGCGGCGGTGCCCGCCAAGGATACGATCAAGAGGTCGGACGATGAGGATTTTGTAACTGAAACGGTCGACAGGGACGGATTGTGGTATATACAGACGCCGCAGGCGTTCCGGTACGGTCTTATCATGGAAGCCCATCGGAAGGCAGAGGCGGAAGGCTTTGAAGGGACCGATGATGCCGTGCTTGCGGAGAGGGCAGGTAATAAAGTCAGACTTGTCATGTGCAATTATTTCAATATAAAGATAACAACAAGGGAGGACTTGGTTATAGCCGAGGCAATAGGCAGATTTCAGGCACATCGGCAGTAACGCGGCTCAATTATTTTGATAATACTGTCTGCTATCGACAGGTATTGTTTTAGCAATAAGAGTGTGGAGGTAAGAGATGATAGAGGCTAAGGACCTAGTTAAAAAATTCGGTAATTTTACGGCAGTCGACAGTATTAGCTTCCGGGTAAATAAGGGTGAAATATTCGGACTGCTCGGCGAGAACGGCGCAGGTAAAACTACGACGCTGAGGATGCTTGCGACGATGCTGAGGCCTACGTCGGGACAGGCGGTCCTTGGCGGCTTCGATACGGTAAAGGAGCCGGAAAAGGTGAGAGCGCACATCGGGATATTGTTCGGAGGCGAAACAGGTTTGTACGACCGGCTGACCACTGCCGAAAACATATCATATTTCGGCGAACTGAACGGTATGGACAAAGCTGAAATAAAAGAAAGGACCAGACATCTTTCCGATGTTTTTGGGATGCAGGATTTCCTGAACAGAAGGGCGTCAAAGCTGTCGAAGGGCATGAAGCAGAAGGTCGCCTTTGCAAGATCAATTATCCACAGTCCGGATATAATGCTGTTCGACGAACCGACTTCCGGTCTTGACGTCAGCGCCGCCAGGGAGGTGCAGGAGTTCATACTGAACTGTAAGGCCGAGGGCAAGACGATTATATTTTCGAGCCATGCCATGAGCGAGGTAGACAAGCTGTGCGACAGAATAGGCATTATTCACAAAGGCAGACTTATAGAGACGGGAACCATTGAAGGCATAAAGGAAAAATACGGCGACGAGGACCTCGAAGAGATCTTTATCAGACTGGCAGGCGCAAAATGAAACTTAAGCATGCTTTGATAGTGTTTAAAAAGGAAGTAAAGGACTTGATACGCGATAGAAGAACGATCGTATCTAGTATTTTTCTTCCGATGCTGCTGATACCCCTGCTGAATATCGTTATGAGCGGCGGGGTACAGAGTTTTCAAAAATCCATGAACGAAAATGTAAGCATAGCGCTTTCCCGGGATTCTGATACTCCTGAGATCAGAAAGTTTATTCAGGACAGGATACTGCCTGCAAATCCCAACCTGAAACTTGTAGAAACCAGCGATCCCGTGCAGGCGCTGAAAAATGAAGAAGTGAGATGCGTCATTGGCTTTGAGAACGGATACGCCGAGAAAATGAAGCAGGGCAAACCTTTTAAGATAACGCTTCAGTATGACGAGTCAAAAACGAAGTCACAAACGGGCGTTGAAATAGTTTCAGGGGCGGTAGGCGAGCTTGAGACCTCCATAGTGAAGGAGCGGCTCGCAGCTCTCGGCATCAGCGACGAGATACTGAGTCCTGTTGAAATTGAACGGCAGAATACGGCTGAGAATAATCAAGGCAGCAACATAATGCTGCAGATGCTCCTGCCGTTCATGATCGGCATGCTGATAGCCATCGGCGGCATCCCGGCTGCTACGGACCTTGTTGCAGGCGAAAAAGAGCGCAGCACCTTCGAACCTCTGCTGACTACCATGCCTGACAGAGCATCGCTGCTGATCGGTAAATACATGGCGGTAACACTGTTCTCCTTCGTAAGTGTCGCAGCGATACTGACAGGCCTTGTAATAGGGTATATGATCAATCCGAATGCAGTTACGATGGGGATAGACGCTGCGACATACGGCGGCTTGAATATTCAGCCGCTGGCGCTGGTACTGGCTCTTTTGATCACGGCAATGCTCGGAATGACGTTTGCAGGTATACAGATCGCGATAAGTACGTTTGCCAAATCCTATAAGGAAGCGCAGACATATTTGTCCTTCCTTATGATCCTGGCAATGGTACCCGGCTATGCGACCATGTTCCTGCAGCCCGGCGACCTGTCGGCCGTAATGTTTGTAATCCCTGTTTTGAATACGATAGCCGCCTTCAAGATGATCCTCGGAGGCGTGATCAACTACGGCAGCCTGATCATAGCACTGGTAACATCGCTGATATTTGTCGCCCTGACACTGTGGCTCGCGGCATCGATGTTCAAAAAGGAGAAGTACCTGTTCAGGAGCTGATAAAAGCAAATTGTGCCGGCTGGTTAATAAATCCAGTCGGCATTTTAATGTAAGTCGGTGTAAGATTAGTTAGCCGGTGTGCTGATTGCTCAATTGCGAGTTTCGTTCAAAGAGCATATTGATTCAGCTTGGGGGCAAATTCAAACTTGTGTCGCTGACGCTCCGCTCAAACATGAATTTGCCCTTATTAGTGCTTCATCAATATGCTCTAATTCACAAAACTCACGCAATTAAGCAACCGGTACACCGGCTAATACTTAAATGCCGGCTGGCTTTATGGAGAGAACATATGCGTAGAGACAATAGAGCCTGTTAATTCTAGCATGTACCAGGCAAAATCACGTCCTGTCCGAGTGACCGCGGCCCAAGGGCGAGGTACGTTTGATTTTGCACGAGGATTGAATATACAGGCTCTTTGGCTTGGAGCATCGTTCCCTGTTTTTGCTACCCTATAAAATTCCTAAATTGATTACATTAAATGTCCCAAGTTCTGACGTATTTATTGTCTATTTTGTGCATGGACATAATTCATGAGGTAACATAATCGGCCTGCATTTGACCAAATGGGGAATTATTGGTATTATTATTAATAATTTATCTCTTTTAAAGGATGTGTTATTTTGGTCAACATATTAAACAATCAATATACAATAGATGATGAGTGGTGCTTCATAAAATTTAAAGAATACATATTACCTGAGCATAAAGTTGCTGTGGTTGCTTTTTCATTTCGTGATAGCAGGATTAGGTCCTTATCAGATTGGGATAACCTGTACAGTAAGAGTTTAGGAACCTATTATTTCGGCATTGTGAATTCATTTAAATCATTTGGGATAGAAGAAAATAATATTGAGTTTATAAACTATTTCTCCGATTCAAAAAAAGCTGCAAAAGAGAAGATTCATCAAGCAGATATTCTTTATTTTTTGGGTGGTTTACCAGATAGAATGTATGACCGTTTAATTGAGTTTGACTTAATTGATGAAATAAAAAAGCATAGTGGAGTTGTTATGGGATATAGTGCTGGTGCAATGATTCAGTTATCTGAGTATCATATTTCACCTGATAATGATTATCCTTTGTTCACTTACAACAATGGGATAGGGTTAATTGAAGATTTTGGAATAGAAGTTCATTTTGAAAATAATGAAATTCAAAAAACAAGTATAGAGAAATTTAGAACAGAAAAGAAGAAGCCAGTTTATGCCATTGGCGATAAGGGAGCAGTAATAGTTAACGGAACTGATATACAGATGATTGGCGATGTAATATATTTTCCGATAGTTTAAAAGCAGATTTTGGGTATGATTTAGGCCCTGAATAATAGAACATGGGAATTATGACTGAAGCATTGAGTGCAGTTTTCTATATAATGGAACTCTATACCCAACTGAAAAAATGTAAGTAATCATATTATACTTTCTGGATGCGGGGAAAGGCAGGTTGTAATTGAATAATAAAATTGGTTGTCTTGCAAGATTTTCATATTATCCTTACATACATGAAGTTGACTTTGCTATAGCGAATGGTTTTGATTTTCTACAAATTCAATATGATAGAAGTGGTCTTCTCCATGAAAATATACATGAGCAAGCGAAGCAAATCAAGGATATGAATTTCCCTGGAATTATTCACGCTATACTTGATATTAATGAAATTGATGAGCATGCTGAAAGGTTAGTTGATCTTGCATCATACTTAATGCATAAACAGATAATCATACATCCAATATGCAGAAGTGAAAAAATTATCTCAAGCACTATTTATAAATTATCCCAAAAAATAAAATTTTTGCTGCCGAAATTCGAAGAAAAAGGTATTGTATTATTCCTTGAGAACAATAGTAAACTCGACCCTGTTTTTACAACTACAGAAGAAGTAAGAATAATATTCTCCGAAAATCCAAGTCTTGAGTTCGTCTTAGACATTGCCCACATTGATAATTATGTACACCTTCAAGAAATGGTTACTATAAAGCGTCCTAAACTACTACATATAACAGATAGGAAATTGGAAGAGATTCATCACCATGTACCAATCGGAGAAGGAAATATCGACTTTGATTACATTTTTCGTAATATTCTTGTAGATTACACAGGTAATATTATTATTGAAATATATCCAGGAGATAATGATATTATATTTGCCAGGGATTATTTACTTCAACTACTTAAGGGCTAACCGAAATAAGCGATAAGTATGTTATAAAAAATTCGCACTTGAAAAAGTCTATTGCTTTCTCCCCAAAAATCTATTTATGCATTGTCACACTAAAAAGGAGGGGATTATGAAAATACCTACAATAACGATGGCAAGAGAAATACTGGAGGAGGGTGGTAAATTAAATCCAGGACCTTGGATTAATCACTCTTTAAATACTGCTACAGCCGCTAAATTAATTGCGGAATATGATAATTCAATTGACCCAGAAGTGGCATATATACTTGGTCTACTTCATGATATAGGACGAAGATTTGGAATAAATCGCTTTAAACATACAATTGACGGATATAACTTCCTTAACGAAAAAGGGTTTACTGATGCCGCCAAAATCTGCTTAACTCATACTGTTGATGCTAAAGGTAATTGGGATTGTACAAAGGAAGAATATGATTTCGTGGTTGAATTTTTTAATTATTTACAATTTGATGAATACGATTTATTAATTCAACTTTGTGATGTTGTATCACTACCTTCAGGTTTTTGTTTGCTTGAAAAAAGATTAGTAGATGGAACAATACGGAAAGGAACGGCGGATTTTAACGTTATAGAGATGGTTGAGAAATGGAAAGGAATATTTTCTTTAAAAACTCATTTTGAAAATAAAATGGGTCGCTCTATTTATACATTATTACCAGGAGTTATCGAAAATACTTTTGATATAAGTCATGAAGATATTCAGAATTATATTATGCACTTGTAATAGACTTATTTTGCAATTGGGCAAATCCATAATACATTCGTTTCTCTTTCCTCTAAAGAGGGGTAGTGTCCTCAATTATATTTTAAATTTCAAAGACTTCTGCCATAAGGCCAGCCAACACTTAAGTATGAGCCGGTGTACCAGTTGCGGAAATTACGTGAGTTTTGCGAATTAGGAATATTGATGAAGCATTATTAAGGGCAAATTTCTGTTTAAGCGAAGCGCTCTATCTGTTGCGGAGCGAGTTAAATTCGCCTCCAAGCTGAATCTATATGCTCTTTGAACATAAACTTGCAATTAATTATGTAATCAGTACACCGGTTTATATAGCAGTTATACTGGCAGAGCAACTCTTTATCACTTTAAATTACCGTAACTATGCTAAAAACCTGTATGCCCAGGCCTTGCCCGAATGCAGTGAGGCCTTCGCCTGTTGTGGCGGTTATTCCAATGCAGTTTTCCGGAATATTGAGGAGGACTGACAGATTGTGCCGGCTGACAAAAGTGTCTCGCCTATGGGCCGCGGTTACTCGGACAGGACGTGATTTTGGCTGGTAAGATACTATAAAGTCAAAAAGCCTTGTTGTACAAAGTAGTACAGACTATTCTAATATTAGGATACAAGATTATAAGTCAAGGCAACCAATATATGTATAAATTTGATTCATAGGATATAAATTGATATAATGGTATTGTATGTTTATTATGAATGGTATGTTTTGCTAGTATGAGCATTACATATAGGAGGTCACTTGTGGAAAAAGATAGTAAGATAATTCTAGGCATTTCTTTCCTATTTACAACAATAATTTGTGTATTTTCATTATTAGGTAAATTGACTATAATTTTTACATCTAATAATTTACTAGAAGGTCTATATGTATTTTGTAATAGAAGTTCTCTATGGATTGTTATTGTACTAGGTATTATTGCGGTTTTATATAGGCTAAACCACAAGCAAAGCCAGGATGTTTTTACTATGTTACGGGATACAACTATTCGAAAAACATCAAGTGTTTTAGTAATAATAGATGGATTGATAAACCTATCAGGCTTTTTACCTGTTATTTTAAGTATCAAATCGTCACTTGAAATTTTAAAGGGAAATAGTTCTAATAACATTGGTAATTTAAATAAGATTATTGTTATAGACTCTATTTCTTTAGCCATTGTTATATGCCAAATATTATTTGGTATATACTTGCTGAAATATTACGAAAGCAAAAAAAATAACATATAATTTTTTATTTAGGAATAAGACGCTATAATCAACATTATTTTAAACGCAGCGTAATCTTTTTAAATTACCGTAACAATGCTGAAAACCTGGATGCCGAGGCCTTGCCCGAATGCGGTGAGGCCTTCGCCTGTTGTGGCGGTGATCCCGATGCAGTTTTCCGGTATATTGAGGAGAATGGACAGACTGCGCCGGATATCAGGAATTCTGGGCGTTATTTTCGGCCTAGCGCACTCGATGGATACGGAGAGATGGACTATCCTGTAGTCGTTCATATATTTCAGCGCTTCGAGAACGTACGCGCTGCTGTCTTTTATACCGTTATCCAGACACATTTCGTCGCTTATCGCACCGAGTATATTGACGCAGGTGACGCCGGATATGGCATTTGTTACCGAATGTAGTATAACGTCAGCATCGCTGTTTCCCCTGAGCGACGGTTCGCCTTCGAATACGATCCCGCCGAGCACTAGCTTTTTATCTTTGTCATCGAAATCGAATGCATGGCTGTCCTGGCCTATACCAACTTTCATAAATTAACTCTCATTCCGTTCTTAATTTGCCGGATACAAGCGCCGTATCCGAAGGCGCGATGCCTATCTGCATTATATTCCCGGCCTTCCCATTTGTCAAAGGCCGATGCTTTCGCACTAATAGTACAGGCGTACTTCAAAAACCCTGGCGAACGGATAACTATGCGTTGATAAGATCGATATGTCTACCTTGCCTGGTGTTACCGCGAATAAGTTGCACATAATCTATAATATACTGTAAATGAAAAAACTATTAATATTCTGCTTTATATTAAGTTCAGTGATTTTGATCAAGAAATAAATAAGAATAGATATAAGCCCTATTTTTTATGTTAATATGTTTATACAAACTATTCGTTTTATCGGTTTTATTGCCAAGGTTCTCGATATTACGGACCGCGAGTATGAAAAAGCCTATAAAATTTTTGACGAACAGAAGATAAGGCAATGAAAGTCCTTATCGATATAGAGTAGGTGAAGGTACTATATGTTTGACATTGTTGCATTGGGAGAGTTATTGATTGATTTTACACCGGCAGGCAATTCTCCGGCGGGTAATATGCTATTTGAGAGAAATCCCGGCGGGGCGCCGGCAAATTTACTTGCTGCGGCTTCCAGGCTGGGAGGGAATTGCGCCTTTATCGGAAAGGTTGGGGATGATCAGTTCGGCCGTTTCTTGAAAGGAGTGCTGGAGGAGAATCATATTGATGTCGGGGGATTAAGGTCTTCCAAAGACGTAAATACAACACTGGCCTTTGTTCATCTGGACGAAAGCGGAGACAGGAGCTTCAGTTTTTACAGGAAGCCAGGGGCGGACATTATGCTTTCACCGGATGAGCTGGATTTTGGTGTTATCGATAATTGTAAAATATTTCATTTCGGTTCCTTGTCGATGACCAGCGAGCCCGCAAGAAGCGCTACGCTCAAAGCAGTGGAATATGCTAAAGCGAAAAAGAAGATAATATCGTATGATCCGAACTGGAGACCGCCTTTATGGGAAAATAATATTTCCGCAAAGGAAGGTATGCTGTCTGGGCTTAAATTTGCGGATATTCTGAAAATCTCTGAAACAGAACTGGAGTTTCTGACCGGTGAAAATGATCCTGAAAAGGGGAGCAGAGCGCTTTTCGACGGAGGGATAAAGCTGGTGCTTGTTACGCTTGGGCCAAAAGGGTGCTTTTACAGGTATTCTCAGGGCTTTGGCCATTTAGGTACCTATGATACAGCCGTAATTGATACGACCGGCGCGGGAGATGCCTTCCTCGGAGGACTTCTTTATCAGTTAAGCAAAGTTACGGTTCCGATATCCGAGCTCAATAAAACCGAGTTAACAGATATGATTGACTTTTCCAATGCGGTCGGAGCCCTTTGTTCTGCAAAGAGAGGCGCTATTCCTGCAATGCCGGCCTTTCGGGAAGTGAAAGAATGCATGAGTCACGTTCAAAAACTAAAGCTTTCATACTTGTGAGCTATAGAGTATCTGATAAATCGAGGCCTGATAAATTGGTAGCTTGACACGATTTGTCAGTAATACGGCTATTGACAGACATTTCAGGTTGTAATATACTACTTTTAATTTAACAGTTGAAGTCGATGACGGGAATGCGAAAGCCGAAAGCTTTCTTCCCACCCCTGAGACGCAGCTGACGAGGCTGCCGCTTGATGCCGCGATAAAGGCTTTTAGAGTTGGGTTATCCAAATTGGGTGGTACCGCGGAATTGATTCGTCCCTGTATAGTTTCTACAGGGGCGTTTTTATTTTTTTGAATGCGTGTAAGCTGCGAAATTCGGTGTCAGCCTTCGGTCGTAAAAGTGCTCACATATAAAAATATGCTGCGCCTTTTACGCCTCGGCTTCCTAGAATTTCTTGCTTCTGACGCATTCAAACTGGATTGGGCGGCGGATTACTTTACTTGGTTATATAAATTTAGAGGAGTTGATGTTATGGCACAGGATAAGAAGTTCGTTGAAGAGATCACTCCAATGAACGAGGACTTTACACAATGGTACACGGATGTTATCAAAAAGGCCGACCTGGTCGACTATTCGAGCGTAAGGGGCTGCATGATAATCAGGCCTTACGGCTATGCGATCTGGGAGAATATACAGAAGGAGCTCAACGACAGGTTCAAAAAGACCGGACATGAAAATGTCTACATGCCCATGTTCATTCCGGAAAGCCTGCTCCAGAAGGAGAAGGATCATGTCGAGGGTTTTGCGCCCGAGGTGGCCTGGGTCACCCACGGAGGCGCGGAGGAACTGACCGAGAAACTTTGCGTAAGGCCTACCTCGGAGACTCTGTTCTGTGATCATTATGCGAACATAATACACTCCTACAGGGATCTGCCGAAGCTATACAATCAATGGTGCTCGGTCGTCAGATGGGAGAAGACCACAAGGCCGTTCCTGAGGACCATGGAGTTCCTGTGGCAGGAAGGGCACACCGCCCACGCCACTGCGGAGGAAGCGCAGGAAGAGACGATCAGGATGCTCAACGTATACGCGGAATTCTGCCAAAACGTACTTGCTATCCCGGTAGTAAAGGGGCAGAAGACGGAGAAGGAGAAATTTGCAGGCGCCAAGGCCACCTACACTATAGAAAGCCTTATGCATAACGGGGTCGCACTGCAGTCCGGGACCTCGCATAATTTCGGGGACGGTTTCGCCAGGGCGTTCAACATTCAATATACCGACAGTTCGAACCAGC
>JAEYOM010000051.1 GCA_023411715.1 Bacillota bacterium
GCGCCCAAAATGTGGGTTAAATTCCTGTTGCATTATGGCCTGTAAAAATGTTATAATTTCATAGACCATTTAATTGATTAGAGCTAGCTGAGAAGAGAAGTCAGTAAAGAAGAGAAAGTCAGTAAAGAAGAGAAGAGCGGAGATGAGAAGAGAAGAGTATTCATTTCTCATACTCTCCTTCCATGAACGGGGGAGGGCGTCCAGTGTATTATCCCGAGCTTGAAAGCGTCAAGGAATTAGCACGTAATTACAACATAATACCGGTATCCTGTGAAATATATGCGGATATGGAGACTCCTATAAGCATCTTCAGACGTTTTGAAAAGAGCGATTTCTGCTTTTTGCTCGAAAGTGTCGAGGGCGGAGAAAAGTGGGGCAGATTTTCATTTATAGGCAGGAATCCGTTCCTTACATTAAAGGGCGGCGGCAGGCGAACAGAACTGACCTACAGGAGCGGCAGGCGCGAGGTTATCGACAGCAACCCTTTTGAAGCCATGAAGGAACTTATGTCCAAATACAAGGGGGCACCGGTAAAAAACATGCCAAGGTTCAACGGCGGGGCAGTCGGATTTTTCGGTTATGATACCGCGCGTTATTTTGAAAGGCTGCCGGATATCCCGGCCGACGATCTGGGAATGCCGGAAATACATTTCATGTTCGCGGATGAAGTCATCGCTTTCGACCATTTCAGGCACAAGCTGCATATAATCGTCAATCTGCATACGGATGGCGGATCGATCGAACGCGGGTATAATACCGTGATCAGCAGGATAAACGAGATCCGCGGGGAACTCAGGGAAGCAGAGCGTATGCTGACGGGGGAGGTAATGCACGCATCCGGTTCATCAGGCGGCGAACGGAAAATAGACAGCAATGTCAGCCGCGAACAATTCTGTGAAAATGTCAATAAAGCAAAGGAATATATTAAAAACGGAGACATCTTTCAGGTGGTGCTTTCACAAAGGCTGCGCATCAGGACTGCGTGCAGTCCGCTGAATGTATACCGGGCTCTCAGGACCATCAACCCGGGCCCGTATATGTATTACCTGAAATTCGACGGGTACACTCTAGCGGGCTCATCACCGGAAATGCTTGTGAGAGTGGACAGGCGCAAGGTCGAGACCTGCCCCATCGCAGGTACCAGAAAGCGCGGCAGGACGGAAGCGGAGGATGAAATGCTTGAAGAGGAGCTGCTCTCCGACGAAAAGGAACGCGCAGAACACATAATGCTCGTCGACCTCGGCAGGAACGATATAGGGAAGATATCGGAATTCGGTACGGTTAAGGTGGATTCACTAATGCATATCGAGCGGTTCTCGCATGTCATGCATATCGTAAGCAACGTAAGCGGCATACTCAGGGACGGCGTCACTTCCTTTGACGCGCTGTCGGCCGTACTGCCGGCAGGTACGCTGTCCGGAGCGCCGAAGATACGCGCAATGGAAATAATAGATGAGCTTGAAACCGTAAAACGCTGTCAATACGGCGGAGCAGTCGGTTATCTGAGCTTTGACGGGAATCTCGACAGCTGTATAACTATTCGTACAGTGCTTTTCAAGAACGGTTTCGCATATGTGCAGGCAGGCGGCGGAATAGTCGCAGACTCGAAGCCGGAGCTTGAATACGAGGAGTCGATGAACAAGGCGATGGCGCTGATAAAGGCGGTTGAGGAGGGGGAGAAGCTCAGATGATCTTGATCATAGATAATTATGATTCGTTTACATACAATCTTTATCAGTATATCGGCGAACTCTGCAGTGATGTCAGGGTCGTGAGGAATGATGCGATAAGCGTCGATCAGGCAGCGGAATTGAAGCCCGGCCATATCATTATCTCACCCGGGCCGGGTTACCCAGCGGACGCCGGCATATCCATCGAAACAGTAAAAATGCTGGGCCCACGTATACCGATCCTGGGCGTTTGCCTCGGACATCAGGGCATCGGGGAAGCTTACGGCGGCAAGGTGGTTCATGCGCCGGAGCTCCTGCATGGAAAAGCCTCCGAGATAGAATTAACGCCGGGCTGCCGGCTGTTTGAAGGCCTCCCGCGAAAGATAACCGCAGGCCGCTATCATTCGCTTGTAGTCGAGCGCGATACGCTGCCGGAGGTACTTGAAATCACCGCTGTTTCGTCAGACGGTGAGATAATGGGTCTAAAACATAAGGAATACGATGTTTTCGGTATACAATTCCACCCGGAGTCCATACTGACACCGGATGGGAAGGCAATACTAAGAAATTTCCTTGCCATTAAAGGAAGGTTTGACTGAGGAGACAGGGAGCCGGTCTAAAGCCGTAAAGCCTGATATGCTTCAGAAACATTCAGCAGGTGGGCTCCGGATAGTTGAGACGAGAGGAGAATAGTTATGGTCAGAAGAGCGTTACAAAAACTTTCAATGAAGGAAAACCTCACGGAGCATGATGCGATCGAGGCAATGAACTGCATCATGGAGGGAAATGCGACCCAGTCGCAGATAGGCGGCTTTTTGACAGCGCTTCGCTTCAAAGGCGAAACTGTTGAGGAGATCGTCGGATTTGCAAAAGTAATGCGCGAGAAATCGGCAAAGGTACCTCACAGCCTGCCGTATTGCATAGATACGTGCGGCACGGGGGGAGACGGGGCAAGGACATTCAATATTTCAACGGCCGCTTCATTTGTTGCGGCAGCGGCAGGCGCCAAAATAGCCAAGCACGGCAACCGGGCGATGTCCAGTAAAAGCGGCAGCGCAGATGTACTCGAGGCTTTGGGGGTCAACATCGGGCTGACTCCCGAACAGGTAGGAAAAAGTATAGAGGAGACCGGGATAGGTTTCATGTTCGCCCAGCTGTTCCACCAGTCAATGAAGCACGCAGCCGGCGCAAGAAAGGAATTGGGAATTAGGACAGTATTCAACATACTCGGTCCGCTGACTAATCCGGCCAATGCAAAAGGGCAGCTTCTGGGCGTATTTGACGGCAACATAACGTGCACGATGGCTGAAGCACTGAAAATGCTCGGGACCGAAAGGGCGCTCGTCGTACACGGCTGCGACGGCCTCGATGAAATAACAACAGCCGGCGCAACAAAGGTTGCCGAACTGAAAGACGGAATAGTTAAAGAATATTACATCGATACAGCCGAACTCGGCATCCCCAGGGCGGAGCAGGCAGAACTGGCGGGCGGGGACGCAGCATATAATGCAGGGGTCATCAGATCCGTACTTTCAGGTGAAAAAGGCGCAAGGAGAAATATTGTGCTGGTCAATGCCGCCGCAGCGATATACGTGGCAAAATTGGCCGACGACCTCACGGAAGGACTCAGCATAGCTGAAAAGATGCTAGACAGCGGTCTGGCAGCCGCAAAGCTGGAGGAGCTGCGCGAGTTCATGGAAGCTGCCGCTGAAACGAGAGAGGTACCGGCATGATATTGGATGATATAGCTGCAAAGAAGAGAGAAAGATTGAAAATCGAGATGGGGCAGATATCGCTCGAGGGCTGGAAGCAGAAGATCAAGGCGCCCGGGCTCCATAAGCCGCTGGATTTCGGGAAAGCACTCAAAAGGGAGGGCGGGCTTTCGATAATCGCCGAGGTAAAGAAAGCTTCTCCGTCGGCAGGTATAATATGTGAAGACTTCGATCCCGTGAAAATTGCGAAGGGTTACCTTATGTCCGGCGTACAGGCGATTTCCGTACTGACTGAAAAGGACTATTTCCTGGGCGATGACAGCTATCTGTCAAAAGTCAGGCAAAACGTTCCCATACCGGTGCTTCGAAAGGACTTCATAATAGATCTGTGGCAGGTTTACCAGTCGAGGTGCATGGGAGCGGACGCGATTTTGCTGATCGTTGCGTTGCTTGATGACGAATTACTTAAAAAGATGCTGATTGTTGCCGGCATACTGGGCCTGCAATGCCTTACAGAGGTGCATGACGCGCGGGAACTCGAGAGGGCGCTCAATGCGGGGGCCAGGATAATCGGCATAAATAACCGTGATCTGAGGACATTCCAGGTTGATCTCGGCACGACTGCAAAGCTGATCAACAATATACCCAACGATAGAATTGTAGTTAGTGAAAGCGGTATCAAAACCGCGGAAGATATGCAATATATCCGGCAGACAGGAGCGGATGCGGTACTCATCGGGGAATCGCTCATGCGTGCGGGATGCGTGTCTGACAGGATCAGGGAATTGATAGCGGTATGATAGAGCACAAAATGATATTAGGGCATCTTTGCGAAGCCGGGATGTCATAGAAGTTTCCGAAGAATGGAACAAAAGAACCGTCCCCGCGTTTCGGTTTGAGAGGCTTGTTATGACAAAGGTCAAGATTTGCGGTATTACAAATATAACAGAGATCGACTTTCTCAATAAATATCTGCCTGATTATATAGGCTTTGTATTTGCGGCAAGCAAGCGCCGGGTCACCGCAGAAAAAGCGGCAGACCTTGCTGCCGGTCTTTCGCCTGCCATAAGGAAAGTAGGAGTGTTTGTAGATATGGAGCTTGAAAAAGCGGCTGCGATCTCAGCTTTGGTAGGGATGGACGCGTTACAGCTGCACGGTTCGGAGGATGCCAGCTATATTGTGGCGCTGCGCCGCCTGCTGAAGCCCGGGACGGAGATATGGAAGGCGGTCAGGATGGGCGGAGGTATTAGCCCGGGTAGAAGTAGTGAGCTAGGCGGCAGTGCAGATACGGCGGGCGGACATCTGCAGTCTGACGAAGCTCTCGTGCTCGGATCGAAGGGCAGCAACCTTGGGCATGTGTATGAAAGCTTGGGATCATACTCTGCTGACAGGCTTATCCTCGATACCTATATCGCCGATCGATCGGGCGGCACGGGCAAGACCTTCGACTGGGGACTGGCACAGCAGCTCGGGAAGCATATCCCGCTTCCGATAATACTGGCGGGAGGGCTTAACCCGGGCAACGTACGCCGGGCGATAGAACAGGTTTCGCCGTTTGCGGTGGACACGAGCAGCGGAGTCGAAGGGGACGGGATGAAAGACGAGGTAAAGGTTAGAAATTTCATAGAAACTGTAAGAGAAGGGAGCAGATAGGCCTCTCTTTTTTATTTAGTTTTGATTAGGGCGGGTTCAAGTAAAAAATCAAAGTGTTTTTTGCTATTGGATAACCGGTAGAGTTATCCTCGGATAAGCGAGTTGTTACACTTTCGGGAATCTATGCTATAATGGGAGCATGCATGAATGTGACCTTAAAGTGCGGGAGAAGCTAAAAGATTTGAGTGTAATCCGGGACTTAAATTTGGAGCGGCTTGCGGAGATGACAGGTGTTTCAAAGTGCAAAATAGAATTGTATGAAAAGTTTTAAAGGGTATTGAACAGTATGAAGATAGATCGCCTTATAGGAATTATCATGTATCTTCTTAATCGGGACAGAGTGACGGCGAATGAACTGGCTGAAAAGTTTGAGGTATCTACTCGCACAATCGCCAGGGACATTAATACTTTAGGATTGGCAGGAATCCCAGTTGTTTCAGATGTTGGGATAAATGGTGGCTATACTATTCTTGATACCTATAAACTCAATAGAAATATAACGACGACAGAAGACTACTTTAATATTATTTGCTCCCTTAAAGGTATGTGTTCTGCATATGATAACAAAAAAATAGAAGCGACTCTTGAAAAAATTATGGCAACTGAAAACGTTCAAAAAAAGCAAAGAGTATTTTTGGATTTGAGTGTTTGTCGAGAGGGGGAAAACACTAACGCATATTTGGGAACTCTTGAGCAAGCCATCACTAATGAACAGGTTGTTAAATTTGATTATACCGGATCAGATAATACATGTCATTCTCGTATAGTTGAACCATTGGCGTTATCCTATAAGTGGTATATGTGGTATTTATTTGCATATTGCAAATTTAAAAAAGATTATCGAATATTTAAAATAAGTCGTATTCAGAATTTAGTGGTATCGGAAGATAGATTTGAAAAAGTCCATTCAAATATTGATAACCTTTTAGAAAAACAGTGGGGCTATGATGATAGAAAAACATACTCCGTAAAATTGAAATGCTGTGGAGAAGTTCGTATTGCGGTAAGTGAGTATCTAAAAGGAACAATTATTGAAGAGTATTCCAATAAAAATTTTATTTATTCATTTATCGTGCCCGAAAACGAAAGAATGTGGTTTTCGCTGTTGCTTGGATTCGGAAATAAAGTTGAAGTCTTGGAACCACTAGAATTACGAGAACGGTTAAACGAGAAAGCTAAAGAAATTACTCGACTGTATGATAACTGTGACATATAGCTGTCATAATTCATCAGCTATAATGATATTACAAATTTCATACCAGGAGGGAATAATATGGTAAATAAAAATATTTATGAGGAATGCCCAGTAAATGAAATGCAAGATGTATACTTAAATTGTCCGCAATTTGAAAATGAAAAGTATCTTATAAGATTTATTTCGGAGAATGATTGTCATGATTTATTGAAAGTGTACTCCGATAAGAAAGCAGTTCCTTTTTTTAATAATGATAATTGCGGCGAGGAAGATTTTTATTATACTACCGAAGAACGTATGAAAGAAGCGATTGATTATTGGTTTTTTGAATATGGTAGAAAAGGTTTTGTGCGGTGGTCAATTTTAGATAAGCCTGAGAATAGCGTAATCGGTACAATTGAGTTGTTCCATAGAAGTGCTAATGATTATTTTACGGAATGTGGCCTATTGCGATTGGACATTAGAAGTGATTATGAAAAAGCAAATGAAATTGAGACTATTATTTCATTGATTATCACTCCAACATTTAATTTGTTCCAATGCAATAAAGTAGCAACAAAAGCAAAACCAGAAGCGGTTGAAAGAATCAAAGCCCTTAAAAAATTGGGTTTTCAATCTAAGGAAGAAAAGTTGATAGGTCATGACGGAACAAAATATACTTCTTACTTTGTAATAACAAGGTAAATCAAGATTCCATTCGTTGAGTAGATAGCAAGAACAGCCGAGCCCGTCAATGGTCAAGAAGAACGCTAACAAACCACCAATGACAATCCCTTCAAAGCTACGTCATCAGAGATAAATCCGGAAGAATTCTACGAAACTTTCTATGAAAAGCACGCTTGATTGTGTGCTGAAAAGACTGATCCAATAGGCTATGTAAAAATACAAGCCCCTTTGAAAACCACTGACAACAAAACAGGTGATATGATACCATCTCCGGGAGCATATCGCCGTTTGTTGCCGGCAGCCCATTTCGCGGTCTGCGTGTAGTTCCTTGTGAATCACCTAAAAGATTGCCGACGTTTTGATAATCCTTCTTCTCTAGTATTAATGAGTATTTTTTATTAATACTTTGTTTTCATTTTGTTTACATTAATATTGTTGTTGCAACAATTTGTAAATGATATTATTAATTAATAAATAAAAACACTCTTTGGACTATAAAATATACCGGCAGGTGATTAGATGAACAAGACAAAAGTACTGGTTATTGACGATGATATGAATATTTGCGAACTAATCCGGCTTTATATGGAGAAGGAAGGATATGAAGTCAGGACAGTGTACAACGGTAAGAGCGGCATTGAAGCGTTCAGTGAATTCACGCCCAATATAGCGGTTCTCGATATCATGCTTCCGGGAATGGACGGCTGGCAGGTCTGCAGGGAGATCAGGAAGGTCAGCAATATACCAATCATCATGCTCACGGCAAAGGGTGAAACCTTCGACAAGGTATTGGGACTTGAGCTCGGAGCGGACGATTATATGGTCAAGCCCTTCGACCCCAAGGAGTTGATCGCCAGAGTCAAGGCGGTGCTCAGAAGGTACGAGCGCAAGGACTTCGATTCCCAGGAGATCGTATATCCCAATCTGGTCATAAACAAGACAAATTATACTGTCAAGCTCAACGGCAAGGATCTCGAGCTTCCTCCGAAGGAACTGGAACTGCTTTATTTTCTTGCTTCCAACAGCAATAAGGTTTTTACCAGGGAACAGCTCCTTGAGCATGTCTGGGGCTTTGATTTCTATGGCGACAGTCGAACTGTGGATGTCCACGTAAAAAGGCTCCGTGAGAAGATAGACCTGCCCGATCAGGTGTGGCAGCTCAAAACAGTCTGGGGAGTAGGCTACAAGTTTGAGGTAAGGTAATGTTCAAAACGATATTCAGCAAAATGATTGTAATATTCATATTGATCCTGGTCATTGCATTTGCGGTCACCAGCGTGATGGTGAACGTGTTCCTTGATAATTATCTCACCGAGGAGAAGGCAACTGCGCTGGAGGATGCGAGCAGTTATGTCAATATGATTTTCAGGAACTTTTTACTCAATATCGATCAAACTGACAGTCAAAGTGCAGCGAACGCCCAGAAGGTTTTTAGGGATTATTTGGCTTTGCAGGGAAATTCACTAAGATCGATCATCTGGATGACTTACTCGAATGGCGTCGTGTTCCAGTCAAGCTGGTCCATGCCGCAGTCGCTCGCCGATAAATATAAAGATAAAAACGGTAATATAAAGCTGCCGTTGGATACTCAGTTTTCAAAGTTGGCAGCGGGTGAAACGACCGTGCGTGAAGTGGGGAATTTCAACGGCTTGTTTAAAGATCCGATCCTTACCGGAGATCCGAAATATGCGGTTAACGGCGATATATGGCTCACGGTAGGAAGATCCTTCAAATATACGAGCTCTGACAATAATGATGTCATGGTTCTCGTGTTCATGAGCACCCCCGTTAAGGAGGTAGGTGTTGCACGGACGCAGGTGTTCCGGTATTTTCTCATTTCAATGGGGGCTGCTATATTCATCGCAGTCATTCTGATCTACATTTTTTCGCTGAGGTTATCCCATCCCCTGAAACAGATAAAAAATGCGGCTTCAAGGATAGCCAGCGGCGAATTCGAAAAACGTCTGGATATCAAGACAAAAGATGAGATCGGAGATCTGGCCAGGACATTCAACCAGATGGCCGTGGCGCTTCAGAATATAGAAGAGATGCGCAGAGGCTTCGTCGCCAATGTTTCGCACGAGCTCAGGACGCCGATGACTTCTATAAGGGGCTTTGTCGACGGTATACTGGACGGAACCATTCCTCCGGAAAAGCAAAACCATTACCTGACTATAGTAAGAGACGAGACCATAAGGCTCAACCGCCTTGTGAACGACCTTCTGGATCTGGCTAGAATGGAGGCCGGAGAGGTCAAACTCAATATTACCGTATGGGATATCAACGAGCTTGTTAGAAAATGCGTTATAAAGCTCGAGACGCTTTTGCTCGAGAAGGGGCTTACAGTCGATGCGGACTTCGAAGAGGAGGATCTGCCTGTTAAGGCGGACTCAGATTCGATAGAAAGGGTAGTTTACAATTTGATGCACAATGCGATCAAGTTTACTCCTGCGGGGGGCAAGATAAGCATCAAAACACGCAAACGCAAGGACAAGGCTGAAATCATCGTCAAAGACACGGGTATAGGTATAGCTCAGAACGATCAGGATATGATCTGGGACAGGTTCTATAAAGCAGACAAATCAAGGGGCAGGGACAAGACGGGCACCGGCTTGGGTTTGGCTATCGTGAGGAATATCATAAACGAGCATGGACAGAATATATGGGTCGAAAGCAAGCCCGGCGAAGGCACTGCGTTCATGTTCACCCTTGACGCTGTCAGCAGGGAATCCGACCCGCAGCCCGAAGTGAAAAATTATTTGCCGGACTAAAGTATTGTTTACAGATTATTCATAGTTTTTTCAAATACACGCTTTACAATTAAGCCATAAGGTAGGTTGGGAACTATAAATGTAACAGATACAGTACAGGAGGTTTTTATTATGGAAGATTTCAATCAAGAAAACAAAGATAATAATAGCAATATAAACAACGGTATCAACAGCGTGAATAATGAAAACGCTAATCAGGAGAATATCATGGACATAGGACGTAATGAAAGCAGCGATGCGGCAGCTGCCAATGCTCAGCCGGAAAATTACCAGTACGCGGCCCCTCAGCAAAACGTGCGGCCAGGATCCGAACAGCGGTTCGAGCAGGCGGAAACGTACAGGCAGAACAGCCCGGTGATAGATTTCCAGCAGAACAGCCCGGCGGTAACTTCCCAGCAGTACGGCCAGGCCGGGGCATCGCAGCAAAACGGCCAGGCTTATACTCAATCGGCCGCATCACAGCAATATGCTCAGGCAAGCATTCCACAGCCGGAAAATAAGGCCTATTACAAGGAAAACGTTAAGAAATCGAAACAGGGCAGGGTAGGGACAGGCCAGTTGATCCTTGTCTCGGTGCTCAGTGCGGTACTCGGTGCTGGCGCGATGTTTTCCGCAAGCACATTCCTGGCTCCGACAATACAGCCGACCGTAAATTCATGGTTCGGCAATACGGATCAGACAGCCGCGGCATCAGGCAATAACGGTGTATACAAGAAGGTGGAGATCACGCAATCCACCTCGCCTGTCGAAGCTATCGTAGAAAAAGTAAGCCCGTCGATCGTAGGCATCGAGGTAACGGTCCAGGCACAGGGCAGCGATTTCTTCTTTAACCTCGGGCAGAGCGGCGTCGGTTACGGTTCAGGCATAATAATCAAAAGCGACGGCTATATACTGACGAACAACCACGTTATAGAAAGCGCGTTGAACGAGAATTCAAACACATTGGCTAACGGATCGAAGATACAGGTCGTACTTTCGAACAATAAGGATAAAATGTACACAGCCCAGGTAGTGGGCAGGGATTCGAAGACGGATATCGCGGTCCTTAAGATAGATGCCACCAACCTGCCTGCAGCGGAATTAGGTAACTCGGATAATGTCAAACCAGGTGAACTTGCAGTCGCGATAGGCAATCCCGAGGGCTTCGACTTCATGAACTCGGTAACGGCTGGTATCATAAGCGGTATCAACAGGATCGTGCAGACGGAAGATGGCCAGGAATACAAACTGATACAGACAGACGCTGCGATCAACCCCGGCAACAGCGGCGGAGCACTCGTCAATTCGCAGGGCCAGGTTGTCGGAATAAATACTGTCAAAATAGCATCTACGGAAGTTGAAGGCATCGGGTTCGCCATTCCGATAAACGAAGCCAACAATATAGCCAAGAGTCTTTTGGAGTTCAAATATGTAAAAGGCAGGCCGTACCTCGGATTGTCGGTTGACCAGCGCTTCAACTCTGATGTAGCCAAGCAGTATAACGTGCCGAACGGTCTGCTCGTTTACGAGGTAATGCCTCTGACAGCAGCATACAAAGCAGGCGTACAGGCAGGAGATATCATAACCAAGTTCGACGGCAAGGCGGTAACGACCTTTAGCCAGCTCGAGGACCAGAAGAACACTCATAAACCGGGCGACAAGGTATCTGTGGAGGTCTACAGGGATGGTAAGACTCTTAACCTGACAGTCACATTGGACGAAGAGAACAACTCCGTCTCGACTAAATAAGCCGGCTCCAATCACACATTGTTATACACCCTCATGATAGAAACAGCAAAAGCAGCCGCAAGGCTGCTTTTGCTGTTTCAGTTGTATGGACAACCACCAGGGTCTGCAAGAAATTTTAGCCTTCCATCGATTGCAATTTCGCCCTGGAACTTAGTTGTATGCTATAATGAGAAATACAATTCGGGGAACAGGCGTCGGATCTGCAACGTTAATCTGCATATAGGGGTGTGACTATCTTTGAAATTTCCGTACTTGAAACAATTTGATTTCAGGAAATCATTAAATGTTAAGGTTTTGGCATCGATGCTGGTTGCATTATTAGCAATCATTTTCTTTATGGAGATCTCAAATCTATATGTTCTGGATGTTTATCAAAAAAGGGCTAAAAGCACATATCAGAATTCACTGAAATTGTATAGCGAATATTGGGACGGTAAGTTTAGTGTTATTAACAATTCTTTAATAACACTGGCAAGCTCTACTTCTGATAATAATTTTAATAATATTTGCTACTCCAATGACGGATTAGCTTTTGAAACCAGCAAAGTAGTACTTGCAAAAAGGCTTGACGAGATAGCCCGTATTAATAATGAATTCGGGGCATTCGTTTATGTACCCGATAAGAACGTTTACATAGAATCATTCAATAATTTGGGCAGCTATATGGACCATATTGATTTTGACAACGAGATGAAAAAGTATATTAAAAATAATCATATAAGTTACAATAGAGAATGGAATTTGCTAAAAGTTAAAAATAAGAATTATTTTATAAAAGTTTTCCATATACAGAAAGGTTACGTTGGCGCCGCCATAGAATGTAAAAGCATACTGCAGTATTTGATACAGGACAAGTCAATCGTTGGAGCGGCAGCATTAATTGATAAAAACAATAACATTGCGTATCAGTTGAATGCCGGCATGAACTTTGATAATACTTCTTCCTCTGTCTTTTTAGAAGGTTTGGAACTGGCTAATTACAAAATAGGTATTAATGCTTCTGAAAAATCGATCTACAGTGACCGGACCCTGCTCATTTTAATTATGCTTGGTCTTTTTATTGTCGGACTCATAGTAGTGTTGCTAAACATACGGGTTCAATTGAAAATTGTTCTTAATCCTCTTAACAGACTAAAAAAAGCAATGGAGAAGTTCAGCAAAGGTGAAATGAATGTAAGGCTGGAGGAGAACTTGTCCAGTAACGAGATAAATACCCTTTATAGAACATTCAATTTTATGGCTGAGCAGATTACTAACCTGAAAATCGATGTATACGAATCTGAAATAGAGAAGCAGGAAATTCAGAGAAGCTTTTTGAGGGTGCAGATCCAGCCTCATTTTTATACGAATATTCTAAATCTGGTTTACGGATTAGCGGAAGTAGCAGATTTCAATAGCATACAGCGGATTTGTATTTTTACGTCAAACTATTTCAGGTATCTTTTAAGTAATAAAAATACATTTGTCACATTAGGCAGGGAAATAGACTGTGTAAAAAATTATGTTGAGATACAAAAAATAAGGTATCCGGAATTTCTGAATTTCCATATGAAATCTGCCATAGACGTAAATGAAAAATTGGTTCCTCCCTTGATTTTGCAGACTTTTGTCGAGAACAGTATTAAGCATAACGTGACCTATGTGCCGGTCCTGAACGTTTCGGTTGACATAATGCAAGAAAATGATAGACTTGTTTTAGTCATTGCAGATAACGGCCTTGGATTTTCGGAGGAACTGCTGGATAGGCTGAACGCTGATGAAAATATTTCAGAAGATGGTAAGCATATCGGTATCGTAAATGTAAAGCAGAGACTCAAGATGATTTACGAAAATGATGCTCAGGTTTTGATAACAAGCAGTACTGAAAAAACAACGGTTAGAATACTGATTCCGGTAAATGATGTGGATGAGAGAGGAAAAAATGAACATACTGCTTGTGGATGATGAAATTGTGGCTATTAATATTCTGGCAAAGACCATAGACTGGAAGTCAGTGGGAATCGATCAGGTCTTCACTGCTTATAACGCTTTTGAAGCCAGAAAAATTATTGACCGGAATCCAATAGACCTGATCATCTGCGACATTGAAATGCCACTGGAAAATGGACTGCATCTCCTGGAATGGGTCAGAACGAAACGCCCGCACATTCTCAATATCATTCTGACCGGGTACCCGGATTTCAATTATGCGCAAAGCGCTATCTCGATTGGTGTGTATAAGTTTTTGCTGAAACCGGTTATTTTTTCCGACCTTATAGAAGTCGTACGCGAAGCTGTTGCCAAAATTGAGAAGGATACTGTTAAGGAGAAATACAGACAATATGGAGAATATCTGGTTAACAGGATCGACTCTGAAGAATTGATTCAGGAACAAATGAATAGCATGGTAAACCGGTTAAGAGATTCGGATGCGAAGAATACAAAGGAAGGAACCGCAGTCAATATCGTAAAGAATTATTTGGAGCAGCATTATAACGAGAGCATTAGCAGAAAAGATATAGAGTCTCTGGTTCATTTGAATGAAGATTACCTGAATAGGATCTATAAAAAAGCAACAGGTTATTCCTTGCTGGAATACATCCAGTATTTTAGGATTACAATGTCTAAACAGATGTTAACCGATTCAAATATTTCCATCAGCGAAATAGCTGCCAGGATGGGTTATGATTCTCCGGCCTACTTCTCCAAGGTGTTCAAAAAATTTACGGGCGTCACTCCATTGGAGTATCGAAATGATAAACATACCTGACATGTCGGTTTTGTTATAGAAACAGTCGTTTGTATTGTTGATGGATGATTGCAAAGAGTGTTATATTTTTCTCGGGTGGCGCCACCCGAGTCTTTCTTTTGTTGAAATAAAAATTATAGGAGGAAAGTTATGAGGAAGAAACTTAGAATTGTTTCAGTATTGTCGGCTCTCCTTATCTTTGCAATGCTCTTTGCAGCGTGCGGTACATCATCCGATAACGCCGATTCGTCCAGTACGTCGGCGAGTTCAACGGGATCAACAGATGCTTCAGGTTCAAGTGCTGCAGCAAACGGCGCGGATCCTGTTCTAAAAGACGGTAAGCCTGTAGAATTGAATTTGTATGTGCCGGGGCCCAACGCAAATCCGGTAAGCCTGGCAGAAGTAGAGAGTTCTATGAACAGCCTCATCAAAGATAAAATTGATGCGACAATAAAGGTCAATATCATCGAATGGGGCTCTTATGCCGATCAGCTCAATCTAATCCTTTCCAGCGGTGAAAATGCCGATATTGCCTTCACATTTTCCAGCACCACCACTTTTGGAAAAAACGGCCAGGTACAAGGCATCACACAGCTTGTTCAGAAATATGCTCCTGATGCCTACAGCCAGTTTGAAAAGTATCTGGATGCCTGCAAAGTGAATGGGGAGCTTTATGGTCTTCCTACCTTTCATGAGTTCGCTTATAGCTCCGGGCTTGTTTGCAGAAAAGACGTATTTGATCAGACGGGTATCGATGCAAATACGGTAAAAACATGGGACGACGTAGAAAATGTTTTGAAGAAAGTCCGTGAACAGAACCCGAAAATGAACTTGTTGACAAATCCCGAGCCAACAATGGGCCCTTTCCAGTATCTGAATACCGGTATCTTCGATATTGTTCAGAATGATTCAGGGGTCGGAATTTATGCGAACAAAAATCAAGGTGATAAATTACAGGTTCTCAACATTTATTCCACGCCGGAATACATAGACATGGCCAAAAAGGCTTATGACTGGAATAAAAAGGGATATTTTGTTCCGGATGTGACAACTAATTCCGTTACCAGGCAGGATATGATAAAGGCAGGCAACACATTTGGATTTGTTGGACAAATACATCCTGGAATCGTCAATCAGGAAACGAACAATTCCGGAAAGCAAATGCTGACAATTCCAGTCACAGCAGCTGTTTCAGCAACAAGTAATGTCAATTTCGCACAGTATATGATTCCTACGGCTTGCAAGAATCCTGAAAAGGCTGTTGCTTTCCTCAATATGCTATATTCGGACAAAAACGTGCAGAATCTTTACTCGTACGGCATCGAAGGGAATGACTATGTTGTAAAGGACAAAGATAAGGGAATCATCGGATATCCGGATGGTAAGGACGGTACGTCGGTAGGCTGGAATATGGAAACCTGGCTGACAGGCAACGCCTCCATTTCCTATACCAAGGATACAGACTCTCCGTCACACTGGCAGGATTACCTCACTTTCAACTCCCAAGCTGTCATATCGCCATTGTATGGGTTCGTATATGATACTACAAATGTGCAGAACGAAATTGCGGCGGTTAAAAACGTAATCAGCAAATACCGCGCAGTTATTGAATCCGGATATGCGGATCCCGACGAATCCGTTGCAGCGCTCAACAAAGAGCTGAAAGATGCAGGGATCCAGAAGATCGTAGATGATGGACAGCAGCAGGTTGATAAATTCCTTGCCGCCCAAAAGTAACAGAACATTCCAATCCGTAAAGATCCTGTTGTATTGATTAAGCGGCAGGGATGACATTGCGGAAGATACCGTCAACACTCTTGTAAGGCGGTATCTTCCGTAAAAATTTGTTGGCGTTTTTGCAATCCGGTAAATAAAATCTGATATTATGGGATGCCTGATCATATGAAAACAATAAAGAAGTATATTCCGCTCTATGTTATGCTTGTACCGGGGTTCCTGTACCTGCTGGTAAACAATTATATCCCTATGTTCGGCATGATTATTGCCTTTAAAAATGTGAACTTTGCCAAAGGTATATTAAAAAGTGATTGGGTTGGTTTTGCCAATTTTAAATATCTGTTCACGACACCTGATGCTTTCCGGATTACCAGAAATACAATCGGATACAATATGGCTTTCATTATTGTGGGCTTAATCGTATCGGTAACCATTGCGATCCTGCTAAGTGAGATTCGTAACAAAATATGCGTACGAATATACCAAACGGTAATTATGCTTCCTTTTATGATTTCAATGGTTATCGTAAGTTATCTCGCTTATGCTTTTCTTGCCGGTGATACCGGTTTTATAAATGGGGTTTTGAGTACTCTGCACATGGAAAAAATATCATGGTATAACGAACCGAAATACTGGCCCTTCATTCTTATTTTTATCAGCTGCTGGAAAGGAGCCGGGTATAGTTCGGTCATCTATCTGGCGTCCATTTTGGGAATCGATTCCGAAATGTACGAAGCAGCTTCCATGGACGGTATCTCAAAGATGAAGGAGATATGGTATATCACCTTGCCTATGATCAAACCGACAATAATTACAATGGTACTTTTAAGTATAGGAAGAATATTTTATTCGGATTTCGGGTTGTTTTACCAGGTGCCGATGTATTCAGGCGCTCTGATCGATGTTACAAACACCATTGATACTTATGTCTACAGAGGACTGATGACTTTGGGGAATATCGGCATGTCATCCGCTGCAGGCGTTTATCAGTCGTTTGTCGGGTTTATTCTTGTCCTTATTGCAAACCAGATTACAAAATGGTACAGCAGTGAAAATACATTATTTTAAGGGGCGATATAATTGGTTCAAAAAAGTGACCGGAAGTTCCAGGTTTTTTCCAATATTATCATGCTGGTTGGAACTATTATAACTGTTTTGCCATTTATTCTGCTTATTATCTCTTCGTTTACGAGAGATACGGATATTACTTTATTCGGGTATTCATTTTTACCCAGGCACTGGAGTCTGGATGCCTATTCCTATATTTACAGGGAGAAAAAACAAATTAGCAATGCATACCTGATAACGATACTTGTAACAGCGGTTGGAACAGCAATTGGTCTTTTGATGTCGATATTATATGCATATGTTTTGTCCAAACCGCGTTTTCCGGGCAAAAGATTTTTTTCCTTGTTCCTGTTCTTTACCATGCTCTTTAATGGCGGGCTTGTTCCGACCTATATCATGTATACACAGTTTTTTCATATAAAGAATACAGTGCTCGCACTTATCATACCGAGCCTATTAATGGGTGCTTTTAATGTAATTCTTATCAGAAGCTACCTGCAGAATAATATACCTCAGGCGCTAACCGAAGCGGCTTTCATCGACGGCGCCAGCGAATATCAAATCGTTTTGAAAATTGTATTTCCGATGGCAAAGCCAATCATCGCCACAATAGGACTTTTTATCGGACTTGCATATTGGAACGACTGGATGAATGGCCTGTATTATGTTACCAATACCAGTTTATTCAGTATACAGCAATTGCTAACGAATATGATGAGGAATATAGAATATCTTTCCAAAAATGCAAATACTAATATCAATCTGAGCAGTATCTCCAACGGAATACCCCAGGCTACGGTACGTATGGCCATTGCCGTAATCGGTATACTTCCGATTTTAATCATATACCCTTTTGTTCAGAAGTACTTTGTCAAGGGAATATCTTTAGGTGCGGTAAAAGGTTAACATTAAATGGTTAAAATAACGGACAATACAGTTTGTATAAAGCCAAAATGATTTTTAACGGGGATAAGAAAATGTCAAAAGCATTATTACAATATGAAGATCCAACCCTTTCGCCGGGAAAACGGGCTGAGGATCTACTCTCTCATATGAGTCTGGAAGAAAAACTTGGACAGATACAAGGACTCGACTTGCTCAAATATACGAAGAAAAGACTGAGGGAAGATTACCCGCACGGTGTGGGTGAAGTGTCATGCCTTGTAGCATGTACAATGGATTCAAGTGATAGAATCGCCGATTTTTTGAGAAGTGTCCAGGAAGGAATAATGGCATTGAGCGAACACCATATTCCGGCAATATTTCACATGGAAGCCCTTAGTGGAGGGTTAATGCCGCAGGCAACAAGTTTCCCGTCCGGTATCGGTCAGGCTTCCACATGGAACCCGGAACAACAGAAAAAAATGGCCGGTATTATACGCAATCAAATTAAAGCTGTAGGGATAACACATGCGTTTGCGCCGGTTTTGGACATATCCCGCGATCCACGGTTCGGCCGCCAGGGGGAGAGTTACGGAGAAGATCCTACTCTTGCATCGGCAATGGGGACCGCATATGTTCAGGGAATGCAGAATGAGGGTGACCTTGCGGGCGGTGTCATGGCTGCCGCCAAGCACTTTTTGGGCTATATGAATTCTCAGGGAGGAATTCACGCCGCGCCCTGTGACATACCTGACAGACCCTTGAGGGAAATATTCGCCAAACCGTTCCAGGCAGCTTTTACCCAGGGAGGACTCAAGTCGATAATGAACTGCTACAGCGCACTGAACGGAGAGCCTGTTGTGGGTTCGAGAAAAATATTGACTGACCTGTTGAGGAACGAAATGGGTTTTGATGGACTCACCGTATCGGATTACACTTCGATTTCTGAATTGATGAAGCGGCAGAAAATATGCAGGAACGAACTGGAAGCCGGAAAAAGGGCATTGGAGGCAGGTATGGATGTGGAATTGCCTTCCAAGGAATGCTATAACGAAGGCCTTTTGGAGCTGATTAAAAATGGTGAGTTGGATGAAGCTGTATTAAATCGTTCTGTCATGCATATTCTGACAGCCAAATTTGCCCTGGGCCTTTTCGAAAACCCATATCCGGCAGAATCAAGGGAAATTGCCAAGGTGTTTTCACGTTCGGAAGATAAAGAGCTCAGCTTGAAAATCGCCAGGGAATCTCTTGTGCTTTTAAAAAACGATGGTATTCTTCCCCTGAAACGCGATATTAAGAGAATTGCAGTAATAGGACATCATGCGGCTTCTTCACGTTCGATGTTCGGAGGATACTCCTTCATGAGCATGGGGGAAGTTCTGGCTGGGGCAGTAAACACTATGGCAGGGGTCGATATCGACAGCGTTTCCGAATCTGAGGATGGTGGTATCATTGACGGCGGGCAACGTGCCACCTATCCCGGAAGCAGCGTAAATATAGAGAATCCAAGGATGGAAGAAATCGTAAAGAAATACTATCCGGAGATGAAGAATCTGCTGGAACAGTTGAAGGAAGAGTGTCCAGGGGCAGAAATCGAGTATTCCTATGGATATCACTATGCGGGGAATGATGAATCAAAGCATGACGAGGCTTTGGAAGCTGCCGGAAAAGCAGACGTAGTTATTTTGACCCTTGGCGGGAAATATGGCTGGGGAACATCCTGCACAACAGGAGAAGGAATCGATTCAGCAAGTGTCAACCTGCCGGAATGTCAGGAGAGGTTTATTGAGAAACTGGCCGGGCTTGGCAAGCCATCCATTGGCATACATTTCGACGGAAGACCTATCTCCAGTAATGCCGTAGACCGTCATCTCGGTGCCATCATAGAGGCGTGGAGCCCGGCTGAATATGGCGCAAAGGCAATCACTTCCGTAATCTTCGGCGATTATAATCCGGGAGGGAAACTACCCGTTTCTATCGCATACCATACAGGACAAATCCCTGTATTTTATAGCCATGAAAACGGCGCAGGTTATGATGTAGGGACCTTGACCGCATTTGACAGCTATGTGGATCTGCCGCATACACCAAGGTACTATTTTGGACATGGCTTATCCTATACGACTTTTGAATACTCTAATCTGAAGTTGAACAAGGAAAAATTCGAACCCTCAGACATGCTTGAAGTTTCCGCAGATATAAGAAATATTGGCAGTGTGGCCGGCGACGAGGTTGTTCAGCTATATATATGCGACAGATGTTCGAGTATGGTGCGGCCCGTAAAAGAATTAGCGGGCTTCAGGCGTATTCCGCTGGAGCCGGGGGAGAAAAAAACGATAACATTCCGGATGAAAATAAGCCAGCTGTCCTTCCTTGACACAGAGATGAAATGGAAGGTGGAAGCCGGGGATATGTACATCATGGTAGGGGCTTCTTCGGAAGATATTCGTTTGCGTGGCGGTTTCGAGATAATTTCGGATATGCATGTAGATGGCAAAACGAGAGGTTTTTATGCTGAAACTGAAGTAGGGTAGTTATTGAAGGGATGCATTTGTTAATATAAATAGCAGGGCAAACGCATGAAAAAAAATAAAAGGCTAGAAAATTGTCTTCTCCATACTGGGGAGGACAATTTTTTTAATTTTAAAAGCAGGGTGAGGCTGCATATATGGCATATTTTTAAAATCCCAAGAAGGATTTCTGGTTAAGGAATCGAATTCATGCGTTTACCGTGATATAAATAGTATCCATTGTGGACAAAATAACGCGCCAGAATTGTAATATGAGAATTGGTGTGGGTAGCGGTTAATATTAAGAAGTAAAAAATTTTATGATATAAACTAAAAAATTCACAATAAATTTTATAATAGTTATATTGCGGAGGTAGCGTAAAACCATTAAATTCGGGCTGCGGATAACATTATTATATTTTTAACACTCCTTAAAATTATATTGAAATCTATATTCTCATATGTTATGATAACATCATCAGCTCATAAAACTATACATAAAAAATGGAAACCAAATTTTATATTAATTTTATGAGCTGGCAAATCATTTTAGGAGGAGTTAAAATGAAAAAAACCTTACCCCTGATGTTGGCATTTATCATGCTGGTAACTCTGATGGCCGGATGTGGAAACTCAAACAGCTCGACCGGAAATGACGCTGCAGTATCGCCGAGCAGCAGCACTGACACCAGCAAAACCGCAGAAAAGGTACCGGTAACCTTCTGGACCTTGAGCACGGAACAGCCTGCTATGGATCCGCTTTTACAGAAATTCACCGAGGAAAACCCTAACTACGAGGTTAAAGTATCGTATTACGGAACGGATGCTTTAAAAGACGCGTGCAAAGTAGCGGCATCATCGGGATCTCTTCCCAATGCATGGCAGAACTTTGGCGGAAGTTTTGCCCGCTTCTATGTTGATAATGGATGCGCATATGATTTAACTCAGTATGCAAAGGATAAAGGCTGGAGCAATAAATTCAATCCTAGCGCTCTGGGGCTTTGCACCTTTAACGAAAAGGTTTATGGATATCCGACAGCCTTTAATGTAATTGGTGTATACTATAAGAAGGATTTGTTCGATAAATATGGCATCCAGGTACCCAAGACATTTGACGAATTTGAAAAAGTGTGCGCCACACTAAAAAGCAACGGCGTTATTCCTATCACGACTGCCGGTATTAATGGATGGCATGTCATGCGGTTTGTTGAGCTCTTTGTTGAAAATTATGCAGGTACACAGCTGCACGATCAACTAAATGCATTTCAAACGAGCTGGGACTGCGACGCTGTCGTTCAGGCTCTGACAAAATATCAGGAATTCTGTGACAAGGAATATTTCATTAAAGGCTTTACGGCTATCAATCCTGACGATGTCAATATTCCCTTGTTCAAAGGCGATGCAGCTATGATTACTGAGGGACAGTGGCTTGATGGAGTGCTGACTCAGAACGGGCAAGACTTGAAAAATTATGGATCGTTTGCTCTTCCCACTAGTACTAGTCGCCTCTCATCATTTGGAAATATGACGCAGTATAATGCGAAAAACACTCCTGAGGAATTGGATGCCTGCACTAGCTTCTTTGACTATTATTATAGTGATGCGAGCGCGGACCTATACCCACAGAATTATTCACGGCCGCTCCCTGTCCAGGGCGCCAAAATGCCCGAAGGGCAGCCTGACGTAGCTAATTTGATAGGCGCGAGCGAAACAAACGGTACGTTTACAATAACTGACCAGGCTTTCCCGGCTGAAGTAGCAGATGCTCTGTTTAATGTACAGGATGGGATTGCGAATCACAAGATGACGCCGAAGGAAGGGGCCGCTAAGATTGAGGCCGCTATTGAAGCTTACAAAAGTAAAAGCAAATAACGACTTCACCCGGGTCTCGGTTGTAGGAAGCGGGCAGCGAGCTATTTTGCCCGCTTCCTTATTAATAAGGGTTGGCATAGCATAGTTTTAATGGGGTGAATAATATGAGAGAAAAAGGTCAAAACAGCTGGGGGTCATATTTATTCTTGATACCCGCGGGGATCATATATTTATCGGTAATTGTTCTTCCTATGCTGTACTCCATGGTGATAAGCCTTTTCAAGTGGAATGGCATCGGCAGGATGGAGTACGTCGGGCTTGGCAATTTTATCAATTTATTTACTAAAGATGAAGTATTCATTATTTCTTTGAAGAACAATTTGATCTGGCTTGTTTTGACAATTATTGTAACAATGTCCGTGGGATTAATTTTGGCTGTGGTACTTAACAAACAATTCAGGGGGCGGACTTTTTTTCGGGGGTTTTTCTATTTTCCCTGTGTGATTGCCCCCATCGCCGTCGCAATTATCTGGAGATGGATCTACAATCCCAACATAGGTTTTATTAATGAGTTTTTTAAGCTGATTGGTTATAATTATAGTCAAACATGGATATCGGATGCGAAAATAAGCTTATATTGTGTTTTTGCAGCTTCTCTCTGGCAGACAGTCGGGCAGACGATGATTCTGTTTCTTGCAGGCCTGCAGGTAGTGCCGGTGGATGTATTGGAAGCCGCAAAGATTGATGGTGCCTCCGGAGCTAGAAGGTTTTTCCGCGTTACTGTTCCGCTTATGAAAGACGTATTCGTAATTGTCATTGCCACACTGACCGTATCGGCGTTGAGAGTTTATGATATTGTAGCCGGCTTAACTGGCGGGGGACCGAGTAACGCGACACAGATGTTATCGACCTATATGTATTCGCAAACATTCCAATATAGTAATGTTGGTATGGGTACTGCGGTTGCCTTTATCATGGTGTTGATGATGCTTGTGGTGATAGTGCCCTATGTCATGTTTACGGTTAAGGAGGATTAGTGATGGGTGGAAAGCAAGTAAAAATTCTAAAAATGATTTGTTTTTATGCTTTGCTTTTTATTATTTCGATCTTATGGATCATACCCATTTTCACATTGATATCAACGGCATTGAAGAGTAAAACAGACTTTTTTAATAATTTCAGTTTGTTTGCTTTGCCACCACGTATTGCGTGGGAAAATATAACAAGCGCCATCTTCGAAGGAAGGCTTTGGACGTACATGAAAAATGATTTATTCATTTGTACGGTTAAGATTCCTCTGGGCATCTTTTTTGAGGCATTGGCTGCATTTGCGTTGACCCGGCTGAATATTAAGCATAAAACAGGAATATTTATCTTTTTCCTGATCGGTATGATGATTCCCATGCAGATCACCTTAGTGCCTATAAATATTATGTATAGCAAGCTCAACCTGACTAACACTTATTTTGGATTGTTTTATGCGTACATTGGTTTTGGACTTTCATTTGGCATATTGATCTTCAGAGGCTTTTTCAGGAGCATACCCGCAGATATTGATGAAGCGGCGCTCATAGATGGCTGTAACAAGTTGCGGTTATTCTGGAATATCATCCTTCCCATATCCAAGCCGGCTATTGCAACATTGATCATTACAGATTTTCTGGCGACATGGAATGAATATCTGCTTGCAAGCGTCATCATTACTGACAATGCTAAAAAAACCGTACCAGTAGGCATCATGACATTTATAGGTGAACACTGGACGGATTATGGATTACTTTGCGCTGGCGTACTGGTGTCCATAGTACCTGTGGTTATAGTATATCTTATATTCCAGCGCTATTTTGTGGAAGGTGTAGCCGGCGCGGTTAAAGCGTGATTGAAGAGAGGGTTATCCATGGAAGATTTTACGTATTTAAAACAAGTAGAAAAATGGGGTTTACAGGAGGTAATATGCCCGGGATACTCTAAAGGGAATCCTTTTGTTGATTTCGGGATCAGGGGCATATTTAAAAGCAAAAACCAGACCGTTGAAGTCAATGGATTTTATGATGGGAACGGCATATATAAAGTTCGGTTTATGCCCTCATTTGAGGAAGAATACGCTTTTGAAATAACGGGGAATTTCTCGGATGAACAATACAAAGGCAGCTTTACTGTTCTGTCTCCAGCTCCGGATAATCATGGCCCTGTCCGGGCTGCAAACACATATCATTTTGCGTACGAGGATGGAACCCCCTATTACCCTGTGGGGACGACCTGTTATGTCTGGGCCTTACAGCCTGAAAAATTGCAGGAAACGACACTAAGTACATTGCGGGACAATGTGTTTAATAAGATTCGGTTTTGCATATTCCCCAAGCACTATGATTATAACTTCAAAGAGCCGATTTCTTATCCATATATAGGGACACCGTGCGATAGTTCACATATCACCAAAGAGAATTTTGCGGATTATTATTCTTCTTTTGAGGGGAATGCTTGGGACTTTACAAGATTTAACCCGGAACATTTCCGCCATCTGGAAGAATGCATACTGAAACTGCGCGATCTATCCATCGAAGCAGATTTGATTCTTATGCACCCGTACGACAGATGGGGCTTCAGCGCGATGAGTACGGAAGCTGACGAATTGTATCTCAGGTATCTCGTCGCAAGGTTTGCCGCGTATCGCAATGTATGGTGGTCTTTGGCTAATGAGTATGATCTGATGCCTCAAAAATCCCTGCAGGATTGGGAACGGTATGCGGGAATAATTTGCCGGTGCGATCCATACTCACACTTGCGATCGATTCATAACTGCAAGCCATTTTACAACTATTTGCAGCCATGGGTCACACATTGCTGTATACAGCGGCAGGATCTGTACAAATCGGCCGAATTTGTAGCCGAGTGGAGAGAACAGTATAAAAAGCCAATCGTACTGGATGAAATAGCATATGAAGGGAATCTTCAGCACGGATGGGGTAATATTAGCGGCAAAGAGCTTGTACGCAGGTTTTGGGAGGCGACTTGCCGCGGCGGATATGCGGGGCATGGCGAAACATTTATGCATCCTGAAAATATCATCTGGTGGTCTCATGGGGGAGAACTTCACGGTGAGAGCGCACAGCGGTTGAAATTCCTGTTTTCGATATTGCGGGAAACACCGGGATTGGGATTAATGCCGGCAGTATCGGCTTGGGATGAAGTGGTGGCTACAACAGAGAGCCCAACTAATGCCAAGGATGTTGAAAATAGTTATTATTTATATTACTATAGTTTTATGAGGCCTTCATTCAGAGATTTTCATTTTGATGACGAAAGTAGATTTGTTGCTGAGGTTATTGATACGTGGGAGATGACTATTGAAGAAAAAGGCATCTTTAACGGAAAATTCAGAATTGACCTACCCGGTAAAGAGTACATGGCTATACGAATCCGAAAAGTTAGGGGAAGTTAGTAGAATTATGTTAATAGGAAATGGGGCTTTGCATTGAAAACAGGGATCAAAAAAATTAGCGAAATAACGGGCTTTTCCCCTGCTACCATATCCAATGCACTAAATCGAAAAAAAGGAGTCAGTTGGGATACGTCTGACAAAATTTTTCGTGTCGCAAGGGAAATAGGGTACCTGGATAACAATAATATCAGTAAAATAAAATTGGTCATCTATAAGAAGAATGGACTAATCATAGACGATACGCCATTTTTTACGCTGTTGATTAACGGTATTGAACAGGAATGCAGCGCATCCGGATATGAAATGCTGATAAGCAACCTGGATGCAAGAAGTCCCGGCTATACGGATCAAGCAAAACAGATGATTAATGAGCCGGATACTGCGATTATACTTCTGGGCACGGAATTGTCACCGGAAGAGCTTAAAATATTTAAGGAAGCCAAATGCCCGTTTCTTTTATTGGATTACTGGAGTTTTGACATGGATTTCAACGGAGTGATAATCAATAACTCGGATTCTGTCAGAACGGCGATAAACTATCTTTATGCTAAAGGGCATACAAAGATAGGACACCTTAGTGGAAAATTCAAAATACTGGGATTTCACCAAAGAGAAATAGGATATTATACCGTGATGAGGGAATTAGGCTTGGAGGTTGATCCCAAATATACCATTGATCTTGGTACTACTATGAACGGAGCCTATGCAGATATGCTTGATTTTTTGACCAAGAAGCCTGACCTGCCGACCGCCTTTTTTGCGGACAACGATATGATTGCGCTGGGTGCCATAAAAGCGCTGCAGGAAACGGGATTCAAGATTCCGAAGGATATCTCTGTGATTGGATTTGACGATTTGCCCTTTTGCGAGATATCTATGCCGCGGCTTACCAGTCTGCGGGTTCCAAAGCAGGAAATGGGCCGCCTTGCAGTGAGAAGAATCATTGATATGATGGAAAATGATGATACGATTCACACAAAGATACAGGTATGTACGGAATTTATAGAAAGAGACAGCGTAAGAGATCTGACGATAGGGAGTAAATCACAATGAAAAATATTAAAATTGGATTCGCCCCTACAAGGAGAAGTATTTTCAGCGCTCCGGATGCAATCAGGTATGCAAACCTGACGAGAGAAAAATTGAGAGAGCTTGAGATTGATTTCGTTGATATTACAGATATTAACAATGAAGGGCTGCTGTATGATGATAGAGACCGTGAACGGGTAGCCGAAAAATTCAAAAAGGAAAAAATAGACGGCTTGTTTATACCTCACTGCAATTTTGGTACGGAATATGTTGTCGCAAGGCTTGCGCAGGAACTTCACATCCCTGTTCTGCTGTGGGGACCGAGAGATGAAAGGCCGGATGAAAATGGGATTCGACTGCGGGACAGTCAGTGCGGCTTGTTTGCAACAGGCAAAGTGCTGCGGCGTTTTCAGGTTCCATTTACTTATTTAAACAATTGCAGGCTGGACGATTCAGAGTTTCAAAGGGGGATCTTCAATTTCCTGGCTGTATGTAATGTTGTAAAAACATTCCGTAAAACCAGGATTCTTCAGATCGGACCGAGGCCCTTTGATTTCTGGTCCACAATGTGTAATGAGGGTGAGCTTTTGGAAAAATTTAATATTCAATTGTCGCCCATACCGTTGCCTGAATTGGCGAAAGCAGTCAAAAAGGCTAAAGAACATGCTACGGAAGTACAATCCGTGATGAAATACTGCCAAGATACCATGAATATCAAAATCAAGGAAGATGCATTGGAAAACATTGCGGCGTTAAAGATCGCTATGAAGGACCTGGCATGCACATATGGCTGCAATGCAATTGCGATTCAATGCTGGAACGCGTTACAGGATGAGTTGGGCGTCATGCCCTGCGCAGCAAATGCACTATTGAATGAGGAAGGGATCCCTGTCGTCTGCGAAACGGATATCCATGGCGCGATCACAGCCGTTATGGCAGAGGCTGCGGTCCTTGATGATACGAGGAGCTTTTTTGCGGACTGGACCGTCCGTCACCCCGATGACGAAAACGGTGAATTGCTGCAGCATTGCGGGCCCTGGCCAATATCCGTTGCCAGGGAGAAGCCCTCGATAGGATATCCTTTGGCTTTTTCTTATCCTGGAGCTATTGAAGCGGAAGCAAAGCATGGAAAGATGACTCTCTGTAGATTTGACGGGGACAACTCTGAATACTCCCTATTATTGGGGAATGCGGAAGGCATTGAAGGGCCGTTCACAAAGGGAACTTACGTATGGGTCAAGGTGGATAACCTGAAACGATTGGAAGAAAAACTGGTATGCGGCCCATATATACATCATTGCGTAGGCATACATAAAGATATTGTGCCGGTCCTGTATGAAGCCTGCAAATATATTGGGCTTAAACCCGATTTATATGACCCAATCGAGGAAAAAGTCAAGGCGTTTATCCGGGGAGAATAATTAATAGTAAGGGTGTAAGAAATGAGAAATATAAAAGCAAAGTCTTTTTCATTGAGAAAGACCGTTCTTGACATGATCTACAGCGCAAAATCAGGTCATATCGGCGGTGATTTCTCGGTAATAGATATCTTGATCACATTGTATTATAATCAAATGCATATATCGCCGGAAAATATACATGACCCGGAGCGTGACTTGTTTGTGCTCAGTAAGGGACATTCTGTTGAGGCTTTATATGCGGTTTTATCTGATCTTGGTTTTTTACCGAAAGAGGAACTGTTGAAGTATGGGCAATTCGATACGAAATTGATTGGTCATCCATCCAATAAGGTCAATGGGATCGAGATGAATTCAGGTTCCCTGGGCCATGGCCTTCCGGTATGCGTAGGCATGGCACTGGGTTCGAGGATCAGTGGAAGGCATAATCGAGTATACACGGTCATGGGCGACGGCGAATTGGCAGAGGGCTCGGTGTGGGAGGGTGCAATGGCGGCCGGCAATTACGGGCTGGACAACCTGTGCGCAGTCATTGACCGCAATTGCTTACAGATCTCAGGCAATACGGAGTCCGTGATGTGCCAGGAAAGTATTGAGGATAGATGGAAAAGCTTTGGGTGGCACGTGATACATTCGCCGGGACATGAGTTCGATTCGTTGAATCAGGCTTTTGAGGAAGCGAGAGCAACCAGAGGAATGCCAACTGTGGTGATTGCGCATACGGTGAAAGGATATGGCGTGTCTTTTATGGAAAACAAGGCCGCATGGCACCATAGAATACCAACGGCTGAGGAATATGAAGCCGCATGTAAGGAATTGGAAATAAAGAAAGAGGCATCGTATGAATAACATTCCAAACCGTCAGGCTATCTGCGACGTATTGGCAGAAAGGGCGTATACAGATAAAGACATTATCGTATTATGCAGCGATTCTAGAGGATCGGCATCTCTCACCCAATATGCAGATAAGCATCCCGATCAATTTATCGAAGTCGGTATTGCAGAGCAAAATCTGGTCAGTATCGCCGCAGGGATAGCTAAAACAGGTAAAAAGGCATTTGTGGCTTCACCTGCATGCTTTTTATCTACCCGGAGTATGGAACAGGCCAGAGTCGATGTGGCCTATTCCAATACCAATGTAAAGTTAGTCGGTATCAGCGGCGGAATCAGTTACGGTTCCCTGGGGATGACCCATCATTCCAATCAGGATATCGCTACCATGGGGTCCATACCAAATATGAGAGTGTATCTGCCAAGCGACCGGCATCAGACCAAGCGTCTGATCAGTGCGCTTTTGGATGACGAAAAACCTGCCTATATCAGGGTGGGACGCAATCCTGTTGAAGATATCTATACAGAAGAGAGTATTCCGTTTACTATGGATAAGGCGACCCTATTAACTCAGGGGGACGATATCGCGATAGTTGCGTGCGGGGAAATGGTGACGCCTGCCCTGCGCGCGGTAGAAATATTAAAAAAGGATGGCATATTTGTGACATTGATTGATATGTATTGTGTCAAGCCTATTGATCAAGAAGCAGTGATAAAGGCCGCAAGTCATGTTAAAGCACTGATTACCATAGAAGAACATTCTGGTTACGGCGGCCTTGGCGCCAGGGTATGCCAGATCGTATCAAGTGAGTGCCCACGAAAAGTAATAAATCTTTCGCTGCCTGATTCTCCGGTGATAACCGGTAAATCGCAAGAGGTATTCGACCATTACGGTTTAAATACCGGCGGTATCGTAAAGACTGCCAGGGAGCTAATGAGCGATGTCGGGTAAATATATACTGGCGATCGACCAGAGTACACAGGGCACCAAGGCGTTATTATTTGATGCTGAAGGAAAGATCGTCGCAAAAAGTGATATCCCTCATGAGCAGATCGTTAATGATCTTGGATGGGTAGAACATAATCCTGCTCAGATTTATGAGAACGTAATATACATCGTGAAAGAGCTGATCGAAAAAGCGTCAATCCATAAATCCGATATCGTGGGACTCGGGATTACCAATCAAAGAGAAACCGTAGTTGCGTGGGATAAGGAAACAGGTTTGCCTGTTTACAATGCAATCGTATGGCAATGCACCAGAGGGAACGATATCTGTAAACGGATAAAGGAATATGGAGAATTGATACAAAACCGGACGGGACTGCCGCTTTCCCCATATTTCTCCGCTGCCAAGATCGCCTGGATTCTCGAAAATATGGCAGAAGCAAAAGCAAAATCCGAAAAGGGTCAACTGGCCTGTGGAACCATGGATAGCTGGCTTATATACAAGCTTACCGGTGGACGAAGTTTTAAGACTGATTATTCCAACGCCTCCAGAACGCAGTTATACAACATCAGGGAATTGCAGTGGGATCATGATATCTGCGACCTGTTCGGCATCAGTACGGAAAGTCTTGCGGAAGTATGCAATTCCAATGCCTGCTTTGGGGAGACTGATTTTGAGGGATTCCTTGATCAACCAATCCCGATCCACAGTGTATTTGGGGATTCCCATGCCGCGTTATTTGGTCAAAACTGCCTGAGTCAGGGGAAGATAAAGGCGACGTATGGGACCGGTTCATCGGTTATGATGAACATAGGGGATACCCCTGTATTCAGTCAAAAGGGTATAGCGACCTCCTTGGCCTGGGGAATGGACGGGAATGTGCAATATGTTCTGGAAGGAAATATAAATTACTCCGGCGCTGTGATCAACTGGTTAAAAAATGATTTGCGATTGATTGATGCAGCTGCAGATACGGAAAATTTTGCATACAAGGCGAACCCGGCCGATATCACGTACCTTGTACCTGCGTTTACAGGTCTTGGCGCGCCTTATTGGAAAAGTGAAGCAACTGCAATACTCTGCGGAATGACACGATTGACAGGGAAAGCCGAAATCATAAGAGCCGCGCTGGATTCCATCGCCTATCAGATCACCAGTATTATCGACGTGATGAGATATGAGTCGGGTATTGGCATAGAAGAGTTGCGGGTGGACGGAGGGCCTACCGACAATATGTATCTTATGCAGTTTCAAAGCGACTTGCTGGATATTCCCGTACAAGTGCCACCGGCGAAGGAATTGTCGGGAATAGGTGCCGCCTATGCCGCCGGCATTGCAATGGGTTTCTTTGATAAGCATAAAGTACTTGGGACTATAAAATATAAAACTTTCTGTGCAAATATGAATGAGATGGAACGTTTGAAAAAAATGAACGGCTGGAAAAACGCAGTTGAGCTTCTGAATCCATAGATTTCCCCGGTTCCGATTGAAACTTGCCCGCAGTGAGTTAATTTGTATCGAAACCGGGTTTTTTATCTGAGTCACTGACCTAAATATCTTATTATTGATCGCTTACCATAGCTCTATATCATTATTGAGATTTTATATTTTCTCAGCCAGTGATCCATCTGTATCAGATATGCGTACAGCTGTGGCAGCGCCATCAACTGGCCGAACCACGGTTTTCCGAGGTCCGATTCGCCCGAAATGAGCTTCAGCAGATTTCTTTTGTTGATTAGCGGCAGCAGGGGGGAGCCGGTGTCATGTATTATCGCGGTCAATTTTTCCTTAACTGCCGCCTCATATGCCGGATTATGGGTCTTCGGGTAGGGAAGATCTGAGAGCCCTGCTTGCTGACGCAAAAGAATTGACAATATGAATTCATCAAGGCATATCCCGAAAAATACCGCCCCCACCTCCCCGTTCTCCCACTTGCGTATACATGTACAAAAAATGATGTTGCCATATTGACAATTAACATTTATATATTATAATAATAATTGTACCGCTCCAAAAAAAGTTAAAATGATGGAAGGTGTGGCATTTGCCCGTTACCATATATGATGTTGCAAAAGAAGCAGGCGTTTCAAAAAGCACGGTATCATTAGTCATCAACGCTAGCCAGATGGTCAAGCCGGAGACAAGGCGGAAGGTGCATGAAGCCATAAGCACTTTGGGCTATGTGCCCAATATGAGCGCAAGGAGCCTGACGACCAAAAAAGCCAACGTTCTGGGCGTTTTAATACTCGCCGAAGATTTGGTGCGCAAATCCTACAATTTCGATGTTGGGGCAGAAGTCTTTGCGTACGATGTCATGGCAGGAATGCCAAGGGGACTGATCGGTACCAATTACGGTCTTGTCAGCGAAAGATTCTGTGTTTCCGAGGATGGGGATAATTTGCCTGATATGCTGAAAACCAAGCGCGTAGACGGGATTCTCCTTATCGGAGCGCAATTTAACGACGACTTTGCCAAACGCGTAAAAGCTTGCGGTTTTCCGGTAGTCGTTGTAGGTCGTGACCATGATATGTTTGATTCAATTACGGCTGACGCAACCAACGGAGCGTATATAGCGGCTGAGCATCTGATAAATACCGGTCACAAGCATATATGCTATGTCAACGCTCCGCACAGCTACAGCACCAGCCTTGACCGTTCAGAAGGCTTTTATTCGGCTATGAAGGCATTCAAATCCCAAGTATCGAAGTCGTGGCTGATTGATGTGGAGCACAATTCAGGTCTGGGCGGATATAACGCCATAAAGGCATTTTTTGAGATGGGTGCACGTCCCGACGGCATTTTGACAGCCAATGACGGTATTGCACTGGGGGTTATGAGATATCTTTACGAGAAGAAGATAAACATTCCCGAAGATGTCTCAATTATAAGCTATGAGGACTCTGTTCTGTCCGGTTACGCCTCCCCGGCGCTGTCAACGATTAATATCAACAAGGAAGAAATGGGGAGGGAAGCCTGCGAGATTATGCTTAAACGGCTTAAATACCCTCGTATGCGCCGTGTCAAGATGGATTTGCCGGTCAATCTTGTATTGCGCGATTCGGTAAAAGACAGGCGGTAAAATTTTTTTACTTAAATTTGGACCGGTCCAATTTAATCCAAATTAATCGATAAACAGGTACAAAAGAGGTGTTTTAGTGGATAATTACGAGTTGAAAAAGCAAATACCGGTAACGTCTAAATATGACGTGATTGTGGCGGGAGGCGGTCCGTCCGGTATTTGCGCCGCTGTTGCCGCAGCCCGTGAGGGAGCCAGAGTCGCCCTTATCGAAAGATATGGCATTCTCGGAGGAAATCTGACTTCGGGGCATGTGGGTCCCATTCTCGGAATGGTGGGGAAGGGCACTATGCGTGACGAGCTGATGGGGCTTTTAGGGGTTCCTGAAAATGACGCGCTAGGCTACACCGGCTTGGCGCATGATGTGGAAAAAGCCAAAAATGTTATCACCGATTTCGTGGCTGCCGAGAAGATTGACGTATTGCTGCAGACCTTTGTCGCAGATGTGATAAAGGATGGGAACGACTTGGAAGGCCTGGTACTGTCCGGCAAGGAAGGGCTGTACGCAATATGTTCGGATGTGATTATCGACGCAACCGGAGACGGGGACGTGGCTTTTTTCTCTGGAGCTCCCTATGAAACAGGTCGCAAACAGGATGGGCTTATGCAGCCGGTTACCCATGAATTCACTATCAGAGGCATTGACGAGAGCAAGGGTATTGCATGCGTCGGAGACATTGACGATGTTCGGCTCAATGGCGAAAGATTTCTGGATTTTACAAGGAGATGTGCAGAGACGGGAATACTGCCGGAAAATCTTGCCGCAGTGCGACTGCACCGCACAACCTTGCCCGGCGAGCGCAGAGTTAATACTTCCCAAGTCAACGGCGTTAACGCCGTGAAGACGGCGCAGCTGTTTCCTGCAGAAACGGAATTGAGGAAACAGGAAAGTCTGTTGGTCGATTTCCTTCACAAATATCTTCCGGGATATGAAAACTGCAGTCTTGCGGACAGCGCGGATACGCTGGGAGTGCGGGAAACCCGACGCATAATGGGCGAATACTTATTAAAGTCGGAAGATGTTATTTCGGGTCGTACTTTCAAGGATGTGATGGTACACAAGACGGAGTTCCTGATTGACATTCACAATCCGGCGGGAGCAGGTCAGGCGGAGGCGGAAATTCAGAATTCAAAGCCCTATGACATCCCGTATCGCTGCTTTGTACCGCTTGAAACGGAGAATCTGTTTATTGTGGGTCGATGCATATCGGGGACTCATAAAGCACACGCTTCTTATCGTGTAATGTCAATTTGTATGGCAATGGGTCAGGCAATAGGAATTGCTGCGGCGCTTTGCGTCCGCAAAGGCTGCACTCCTCGCGCACTGCAGCCGGAAGAAGTACAGAAAGTGCTGACCGCACACGGAGTAGAGCTGTTTAATTAAGTAGAAATCAGTAGGAGAGAACAGTATGAAAACTGCACAAAACGAATTGAAGTCAATGAAAATTAAACATGGCAAGCTTTACCAAAATGACAAGTGGTATGCATATGCCATGATTAGTCCCGTTGTTCTAGGG
>JAEYOM010000033.1 GCA_023411715.1 Bacillota bacterium
GAAACAAAAGTACCGTCCGAAACCACTGAAAAAGTCTATATTTTATTGATAAAAGCGCCTGAAACCCGCTTAGCTTCGTTACCGTTTTTCCGTAAAGGGTACTTCTTCAGCAGTTTCGAACCGTCCCTCTGTTTCGCTCTGTTTCGCTCTGTTTCGCTCTGTTTCGTCACTATATCATGGACGCCCAGTTTTCTAGAATCGCAAGCCCGGTCTCACCGCTCTTTTCAGGATGGAATTGGGTCGCGAACACCCTCCCGCTTCCAATGGCGGCGTCAAACCTGACTCCGTAATCACAGGTCGCCGCTACTATCGATTTATCCTTCGCATCGAGGTAATATGAATGGACGAAGTACACATAGGGATTTTCAGGCAAGCCCCTGAACAGCGGACTGTCGTTCACCTGCAGCGAGTTCCAGCCCATATGCGGTACCTTCAGCCCCTTATCCTGCGGAAGCAATCTGACGGAACCGCCGAACAGGCTAAGACCATTCACTTTTTCTCCGCCTTCCTCGCTGTAGTCGAACAGCATCTGCATGCCCAGGCAGATCCCAAGAAACATTTTATTCTGTCTTACCGCTTCTTCGACAGCCTGAGTCAACCCGCTCCGCGCTAGACACGACATCGCGTTGGAAAACGCACCTACGCCCGGAAACACTACGGCGTCCGCACGCCTGATCTCCGCTTGGTCCGACGTGACGACGGCTTCCTGTCCGATATATCGCAGTGCATTTTTCACGCTGCCCAGATTTCCAACTTCATAATCGATTATAGCAATCAAGTTTTATAATGCCTCCATTCAAAGGAATTTCTCCGATTGCAGGAAAAATTCCTTACATCAGCGGCGTTTCAACGAGGCAGGTGATATGTGCCAGCCGCCTCGTTATACCAGCCTTTTGCCCGTAATTCTTTCATACGCCTCTGCATATTTCGCTTCCGTGTTCCTTACGACGCTTTCCGGCAGTTCCGGCGCGGGTGGCTGCTTGTTCCAGCCGACCTGTTCTAGGTATTCCCTTACGAATTGTTTGTCGAAGCTCTTCTGCGGCCTCCCGGGCTGATAACCGGACATATCCCAGAACCTCGAAGAATCAGGCGTAACGGCTTCGTCTGCCAGCACCAGTTTACCGTCCATTATACCGAATTCGAACTTCGTATCTGCAAGTATTATGCCCTTGCTCTCGGCATGGCGGCTTGCAGCCTGGTACAACGCAATGCTGGTATCCCTGAGCTGTGTGGCAAAATCCCTTCCGATCCTGTCTGCCAGGCCTTCAAATGTAACGTTTATATCGTGTCCTTCCGATTCCTTTGTTGATGGGGTGAAAATAGGCTCCGGCAGCTTGTCGCACTGCTTTAGTCCGGCCGGCAGCTTTATCCCGCAGATGCTTCCCGACGCGTTGTATTCCTTCAGGCCCGAGCCTTCGAGATATCCGCGTACGATGCATTCAGCGTTTGCCATCCTGATCTTGTGGACCAGCATGGACCTGCCCTGCAGTTCCTCCCTGTATTTCGACAGCCCGTCCGGATATTTGCTTACATCGGTCGTGATCATGTGGTTGCCGACGATATCCGATGTGTAGTCGAACCAGAATTCCGAGATGCTGTTCAGGACTTTGCCCTTATTGGGTATCAGATTGGTGAAAACTACGTCAAATGCCGAGATCCTGTCGGTAACTATGATCAGCAGTTTGTCGCCCAGATCGTAGACATTTCTCACCTTTCCCTTTACAAACAAGGGCTTGTCGATAAAATTCGTGTCATTGATCAGCATAATTTTATTACCTTTCTCTTATGATCTTTTTTCAGTACACACAATTATGTTAACCTCACCGCCGGTTAATGCAAACAACCGGGGCGGTCAGTATGTCGTAATGCCTATAGCACACCTTTAGTCGACATTACGCCGACTATCCGCTCATCCGTGCGCGTCGCTTCGTCAAGCGCCCTGCCGAAGGCCTTGAAAATAGCCTCCGCAATATGGTGGTTATTGTTTCCGTACTGTACGTTGATATGTAGATTCATTCCCGCATTCACGGACACCGCTCGGAAAAATTCTTCGACAAGCTCGGTGTCCATATCGCCGACCCGCTCGTTCGTAAAATTCACGTTGCATACCAGATACGGGCGCCCCCCCATATCGAGCGTCACAGACGCGAGAGCCTCATCCATCGGCACTGTCGATGTCCCATATCTTCTGATGGATTTCTTGTCTCCAAGCGCCTGCTTCAGCGCCTGACCGAGAACTATGCCTATGTCTTCGACAGTATGGTGCGCATCGACGTTAAGGTCGCCGCTGGCTTTGACCTCCAGATCAAACAAACCGTGCTTCGAAAACAGTGTCAGCATATGATTCAGGAAGCCGACCCCCGTTTCGACCGAGGAGTCTCCGCTCCCATCGATACCGAGCTTCAATTGAATGGCCGTTTCCGCGGTATTCCTGCTCAATTCAGCTATTCTGGCCATGCTCCACCTCCAACATATTACATTCATCTACCGCTTTATTATAGCGCCTCAATTTAAGGGAAATTTTCCGGTTGCAGGGAAATTTCCTTGCATCAGCGGCGTTTCAATAAAGCGACAGGGACATCCCCTGCCTAATTATAACAAAATAAGCCGTTACTATTCCACACTAATTTTGATTCCGCTGCAAATAGCTGCCGTGCGGTCATGTACAAAAACCATTTCAAGACTCGACATGGTTCTGGGGCGCCAAATCAGTTATTCAGGATTTCATCGAGCGCCCTGATTACCGCATCCATATCCTCGTCCGTTCCGATGCTGATACGAAGGTGGTTTTCTATGACGGGCTTTCTGAAATAACGCACCAGTATCCCTCTTTCACGAAGGCCCGTGAAAATATCCTCCCCCCGTATGCTGCTATGGCTCGCGAAAACAAAGTTAGCAGCCGAGTCGGCCACCGTGAAGCTCCTTTTGCGGAGCTCCCGCGTGAACTTCTCCCTCGTCGCAACGACCTTTGCAGTGGTCATGGCGTAATATGCCGCATCCTTCAAAGCCGCAGTCCCCGCAACGATAGCCAATCTGTCCAGTGTATACGAATTGATGGAATTCTTGATACTGTCAAGAGCCTTGATAAGCTCGCTGTCGCCGAACGCAAAGCCGATCCTCATACCGGCCAGCGCACGGGATTTCGAAAACGTCTGTATCACCAGCAGGTTTGGATAATCCTTGATAAGGCCTACCGCCGTCTCTCCGCCATAATCTATATAGGCTTCGTCCACTATCACGACGACATCGGGGTTTCCCTCGAGCACTTCGCGGATTTTCGCAAGTGAAAGCGCCTTCCCTGTCGGGGCGTTGGGATTCGCAAGTATTATCCCGCCGCTGCTTCGCATGAGCTTTTCGGAGGGTATGTTGAATTCGCTGTCCAGCGGCGTAGTTACATAGTCGAGCTTGAAGAGGGACGCATATACGGGATAGAAGGAATAGGTGATGTTGGGAAACACTATCGTCCTTCCGGGGTCGAAGAATGCCATGAATGAGAATGCCAGCACTTCGTCGGAACCGTTGCCCGCAAATATCTCATCCTTTTTAAGCCCGTAGCTTTCGGCAGCCGCGCTTATCAGCATATCGCAGGTAGGGTCCGGGTAAAGCCTCAGGCTGTCGTCCGCCGCCTCCTTCAATGCTTCAAGCACCAGCGGCGACGGCCCGTACGGGCTTTCATTCGTATTCAGTTTTATATATTTCCTGTCCCTCGGCTGCTCGCCCGGGACGTAAGGCTCGACTCCGGCCGCCAGCCTGCTCCAGTATTTGTTCATAAGCTACTCTCCCTGATATGTCGCTAAGGCAGTTACAATTGGCATGATCCGTTATTACCGCCTGCTGTTTTATTACTTATCGTCGTCCTGCCTGTCAAAACGAACCTTGATGGCATTAGCATGCCCGTCGAGCTTTTCGTATTCCGCGAACCGTATAACACAATCGCTTGCTTTTTCCAGAGCCTGTCTCGTGTATGAGATAATGCTTGACTTCTTCATATAATCGGCTACGTTCAGCGGTGAGAAGAACCTGGCGGTCCCCCCCGTCGGCAGTACGTGGTTGGGACCCGCAAAATAATCCCCCAATGGCTCGGGCGACCAGTGCCCAAGGAATATCGCGCCCGCGTTTTTCACACCTGACAGCTTGCTGAACGGCTCCTCTATGCACAATTCCAGGTGCTCGGGTGCAATGCGGTTGACTATATCCATTGCCTCGTCCAGATCATTGACGATTATGGCAGCGCTGTAATCCGCCAGAGATCTGTCCAGTATACCCTTTCGTGAAAGCTGCTCATACTGCTTTTCAATTTCTTTTACTACGGCGCCGGCCAGCTTTTCCGAAGGCGTTATCAGTATAGAAGCCGAAAGCACGTCATGCTCGGCCTGCGAAAGGAGGTCCGCCGCTATATATACGGGATTTGCGGAATCATCCGCAACAACCGTGATCTCGCTGGGGCCTGCGAACATATCGATGTCGCAGTATCCGTAGACAAGCCTTTTTGCCGTCGATACGTAAATGTTGCCGGGTCCGAAGATCTTATCCACCTTCGGTACTGTCTCCGTTCCGAATACCATGGCCGCAACAGCCTGCGCTCCGCCAATTTTATATATCTCATCCACTCCCGCTTCATTTGCAGCCGCCAGGACTGCGGGATCGATCCTTCCGTCGCTGCCGGGAGGCGTCGCCATTATTATTTTCGCTACGCCGGCAACCTTTGCAGGCAAGGTTGTCATAAGGACGGTAGAAGTCAGTACGGCAGTCCCGCCCGGCACATATATGCCGACTACTTCGAGCGGCCTGTACAGCTGACCCAGCAGTATTCCGTCCTCCCCCGCCGTAAACCACGAATTCTCCTTTTGTTTCTCATGAAATGCCGTTATATTGGCTTTTGACTTCCTTATAACATCGATGAGCTTCGGGTCGACTACGTCGTACGCAGCCTTTATTTCCTGTTCCGACACCTTCATTGACGATGCATCGAGCTCTGCCTTATCGAATTTTTCCGTATATTCAAGAACGGCCCTGTCGCCGTTTTCCCTTACATTAGTGAGGATAGCCTCTACCGCGCCGATCACATCCTGCCTGCCGACCCTGTCGCGTCCCACCAGCTTGTCGAACAGCCCGGAGTCCTTTCCCTTCCGCATATCGATTATCTTTATCATATAATAACCTCCTTATTTCGGACTTCTGCAGAAAGCTCATGACTTTCTATCGGATGTCCGATCCCTGCAGCTGCTTCAGCCCTTCTATGATCGCATTGATCCTCTCGCTCTCCATCTTCATACTGACGCGGTTGACTACCATCCTTGCGCTGATATCCGCGATCGTATCCAGTACGACAAGCCCGTTTTCCTTAAGAGTCCTGCCGCTCTCCACGAGATCCACGATCACTTCCGAAAGCCCCACCAGCGGCGCCAGCTCGACCGAGCCATTGAGCTTGATGATCTCTATCGATTCCCTGCGTTTATGTTCGAAATATTCCCTTGCTATGCGCGGGTATTTTGTTGCTACCCTTTTGTTATTCAGACTGTCGAGCTTTCCCTCCAGTTCGGCAGGTCCGGCAACGACCATCCGGCATGCCGCAAAGCCCAGGTTCAGGACCTCGTAAAGGTGCCGTCCCTCTTCGAGCAGTGTATCCTTGCCCACGATGCCTATATCGGCGGCGCCATATTCCACATATGTAGGAACGTCAGCCGGCTTAACGAGGAAAAACTTGATCTTGCTTTTCTCGTCTGTAAATATCAGCTTCCGGGATTCATTCCGGTATTCGGAACAGTCTATTCCAAGCTTTTCGAGCAGTCCGACCGACAGATCCGTCAGCCTTCCCTTTGATAGTGCTATCGTAAGATACCTCAATCGTTTCACCTCTTCAACAATTCACTGATTTTGACCTGGGTAACTTCCCCCGACTCGATATAATGGATCTCCACGGTATCCTCGTCTATGATCCATATTACTCCACCTATGTTTTTTGCCGCGGCATATTTTTTTGCTTCCTCGGCGGTGCTGCCTGCTATGTCCAGTTCCACGACCAGTCCCTGGTTCCTGAGCTCTGTGCATAGATCTATTGCCGTTTTCCTGCCATGCTCGGCGTAACAGACCAAACTGTCCGTGCCCGGCTTCTCCATGTCTATTTTCTGCCTCTGGAGCGCCATCAGTATCATGTTGACACCCAGCGAAAAACCGGTAGCAGGGCATTCCTTGCCAAATTCCCCGACCAGCTTGTCATACCTGCCGCCCGTCAGTATGGGGAAACCTACTCCGTAGGTGAAGCCCCTGAATATAATACCCGTATCGTAAGCAAGACCTCTCAGCATGCCGAGATCGACGGACACGTATTGTCCCAGGCCGTAATCCTCAAGTATATTGAGTACCTGACGTATATTTTCGAGAGCATCGCGCGATCTTTTATTCAATTCGAAGGCTTCAGCCTTCTCGATCACATCGACTGAGCCGAAAAAGCCCGGCAGACCGGAAATCAGTTTTTTCAGATCCTCCCGGATCTCACTGCGGTTCAGGAATTCATCCAGCCCGACGTAATCCTTGCGATCTATGAGCGTCCTGACCTGAGCGGTATCCTTCTCGGAAAGCCCGGTCTCCTCCATCAGACCATTGAAAAAATCGACCTGGCCGATATCGACCTGGAAATTCTCAAGTCCGGATACCTTTAGCGCCTGGATTGCCACAGCGATGACTTCTGCGTCGGATTCGGGCGTGCTGACTCCGAGCACTTCGACCCCGGCCTGTGTGAATTCGTTCTGTTTTCCCCCGCCGTAATCGTTGTACCTGTATACGTTTCCTATATAAGAAATACGGACCGGGTAGGCGGCTTCCCTGTATTTGGTCGCAGTGATCCTTGCCACCGGCACTGTAATGTCAGGCCTCAGGACAAGTATCCTTCCCTGCTGGTCGAAAAACTTGAACATGTTTTCCTGGGACATTGCGCCCTCATCTGATGCAAATACATCATAAAACTCGATGGAAGGCGTTTCGACCTCATTGAAACCGCAGCTCCCGAACAGCGCCCTGAGCTTCTGCTCCAGGCCGCGCTTCAGGCAGCAATCCTCAAACAGTATATCCTGTACTCCATCCGGCGTATAGATCTTCCACTTGGACACTTGAGCGCACCTCACTTAATCATCCGTACTAAAAATTATCCGCAACTGAAATATTTATCTATATTGTAGCAAATTTTTTTGCTCTATGCGCGTTTTACTAATTTATTACTTTAGTGCGATGAATCGATAAATTAGTGAATTGCATTTATTATAATTGACGGCTAATAGTTTTGTCAATTAATCTTTTTAAACTTTTGCATTTAATTTCTGAGCATTTTATTGGAGCAATTTAGTGAGAAGCCGGATCAAATTTTTCATGATGCGGAACATATTTTTATAGTATAATCGGATGTAATCACCTAAAAAGCCCGATAATATATTCGGCAAAGGAGCTGATAAATGATGAAATATAAAGCGGTAATATTCGATCTTGACGGAACATTGCTGGATACGATAGAAGATCTCGGCGACTCCACGAACAGCATGCTGGAAAAGCACGGTTATCCTGTACACGACCTAAAGGCTTACAAGTATTTCGTAGGAAACGGCATGCGCAATCTCGTGCTCAGAGCGCTGCCAGAAGATAAGCGTGACAATATTTCCGTAGATCAGGGATTGATCGAAATGCAGAGCGAGTACGCCAAAAGGTGGGCGGATAAAACCAGACCGTACCCGGGAATCCCGGCATTGCTGGATGCATTGACCGAAAAAGGCGTAAAGCTTGCCGTATTATCAAATAAATTGGACAGGTTTTCGAATGATATAGTGAAAAAGCTGCTTCCCGACTGGAGCTTTTATCCTGTATACGGCGAACGCGAAGGAGTTCCAATAAAGCCTGACCCGGCCGGAGCGCTGGAAATTGCAAGGATACTGGGGATCAGCCCCGAAGAATTCCTGTACCTTGGCGATACCGGCATTGACATGAAGACCGCCGTATCCGCGGGCATGTGCGCAATCGGCGTGCTTTGGGGCTTCAGGACTGCCGAGGAGCTTGTGAAGAACGGTGCCAATATGCTCATCGCGGATCCGCTGGAGGTTTTAAAAATGCTGTAGCCGAAAAAGAAGCTGTAACCGAAAATGTCGCTGTAGCCGGCTGTATCCGGAAAAGACAGGACAGCCTTATATACAAGCCTCGTTACAGCGATACGTATGGTTTTTATGCAGAAATGAATTTTCAGTCAAGACGCATCTCGGAAGCAATACTGTCGAAGTGATTTCTGGCACAGCTCCGACCGTTCCAATGACTGCAGTCGCTGCAGGAGACGTCGCCCGAGACCCTTCCCGGCTTCCCGGGCTGCCTGTAACTAAGATAGCTGCAGGACCGTGCGACAGCGGATAGATTATCCTCGTTATAATCATATATGTCCATATTTACCTCCGGAACATGTCTTATGAAATAAAAACGGTATATGCTGCAGACCTATTATTCGCATTAAGCCTGCAGTATATACCGTATATGTTATGTTCCCAGTTCCGACTCAGTATGCAGCCGGCCGCTGACCGACCATTGACCTGGCATTGATCTGACATTGATCGGCCATTGATTGGACGCTGACCGACCATTGACCTGCGGCTGGCCGGCTAAGTTCGCGGACACACCTGTTTCCTAAAGCTTAACGAGGTTTGCGAATGCGGCCATCAGCCTCTTCATTCCATTGTTTTTAAAGTTGATCTCCAAAACGTAGTCGCCTTTATCCAGGATCACAGCGGTGATTTTGCCCACGCCGAATTTCTTGTGCACTACACTGTCTCCCACCTTGAAATCGGCCGCAGCTTGGCCTGACGAAGCACCGGTACCGGCGGAACCGCCCGCCCCTCCGGACATCCTTGAGCCCTGCGGCTGAGTTGCGCCGAAGCCCATGCTCCTGTCTTTACCGAAGCCGCCCGTCTGCACTTTGCCGCCGAAAGCAGAACCTAAGCCGCCGAAGCCCGTGCTCCTGTCCACACCGAAGCCGTCTGTCTGCACTTTACCTCCGAGAGAGCTGCTACCGAAAGCAGGGTCTAAGCTGCCGCGCCCTTCATCTGCACCGAAGCCGCCGCTCCTGCCGCGCCAATTCAGGAAGGAATCGGCGGTCTTATCGCGCCTACCCTTAATCTCAAGCAATTCTTCGGGTATCTCCTTCATAAACCTCGAAGACCGGTTGTAGGTCGTATTGCCAAACAGCGTCCTGCTGTAGGTACTTGTCAGGTAAAGCTGCTCCCTTGCACGTGTTATGCCCACATAGCACAGCCTGCGCTCTTCTTCGAGCTCCTCTTCGCTGTCCATAGAACGCATTCCGGGAAAGATGCCTTCTTCGAAGCCGGGAATGAATACTACAGGGAATTCCAGGCCTTTTGCGCTATGCAGCGTCATCATGACCACATGATCCTTCTCACCCTCGAGATCGTCGATGTCCGATACGAGCATAACATTGGCAAGATAGGCCTCAAGGCCTTTTTCTTCGCTTTGCGACTCGAACTCTATCGCTCCTGAAATCAATTCCTGCACGTTTTCAATGCGAGTTTTCGCCTCTTCTGTATCCTCCGCCTTCAGTTCGGACAATATACCCGACTTGTTGATGACCGCGTCTATCAGTTCCTGAACGCTTGCACCCTCAGCCATAACCCTGAAGCCTACGATCATATCTGCAAATTCCATCAGCTTCGGCGCCGACCTTTTGAGTTCGGGCACTTCGGACGCCGATGAAATAATGCTGTAAATGCTGCAGCTTCTGCTGACCGCGATATTTTGGGCAGTCTCGAGCGTCGTGCTTCCTATGCCTCTTTTTGGGACATTTATTATCCTTTTCAGCGCCACATCATCCGAAGGATTGGCGATAAGCCGCAGGTATGCGATGATATCCTTTATTTCCTTGCGGTCGTAGAATCTCAGGCCGCCGAATATCCTATACGGTATGCCCGATTTCATGAAGGATTCCTCAAGCACACGCGATTGTGCATTTATACGGTACAATAGCGCAAAGTCCTTGTTTTTCCTGTCCTCGTTCTTTATGAGCCTTTCAATCTCGCCTACGATGAAGGCGGCTTCTTCATGCTCGTTATTCGCTTCAAAGTAAATGATTCCGTCGCCCTGCGAGTTGTCCGTCCAAAGGGTCTTGCTCTTCCTGCCCGTATTGTTCTTTATGACATTGTTGGCCGCGTCGAGTATCGTTTTTGTCGAGCGGTAGTTCTGCTCAAGCTTGATCACCTTCGCATCCTTGAACTCCTTCTCGAAATCGAGGATATTTCTGATGTTTGCGCCCCTCCAGCCGTAAATGGAATTATGAACTACCATATCATTACAAACGAATTGCCTTAAATGCGGTATCGAAATATCATACACATTACCTTGATATTCTTCGAATTCTACTGTTTCAATAATGTCTTCCACGATCCTGCCGTCTTGATATACAGGAACGCTCATTGATGGTTTCATATGGGACAACGGCATGTACGAATAGCTTTCGCTTTCAGTAAGCCTCGCTTTTTTAAGTATCTCTATGTTTTCATCCAGACTGCTGATTTTATTAGCGTATAGATCCGCTTCATCATACTCGGACCTTTCCGTTTCTATCCTCCACGTATTTCTGTTACCACTGCGGACAGGAAACTCCGCATTACCCGCGATAAGTTTGAGTTCGTTACCCGAAGTATTAAGGCATATCCTATGGCTGTGCCATCCCGAAACCAAACCGGTTTTCCTTCCGCCGAATGCAGTTATGTTAACTATTTGCCTGGTAGTCTGACCTCTTATTACCGCATTGCAAAAATGGTGCGGATATTCCAGATACATATTTAAATCATTGAGCAGCCTTTCTGCTGCCGATTCCGTATCCAACTGTCTGAAAATTGCATCTATTGATTCCTGAGATAATGTAATACTTCTTCCGCAGCAATGAAAAACTGTCGTAGGGATACCATATTTGAATGCAAGAAGCTGCTCGACATACGCAGCCCGTTCTTTACTTTCAGTAGCATCCAGTATCCACATTTTATCGCCGTGCTCCTGATTTAGCCTCACGAAAAGGCCATTCACTATTTCACCGTTTCTGCTGCGAACGCCTTGTGTTTGTCCGATCCGGTATCCATAACCTTTTTTGTACATCAAATATACATAATAGACACCCTGCTGGGCATTTACCTTTGAAAATCCGATATGATTAGGTGTGCCTCTAATAACTTTTCCGGACTTTGTTGTAATCTTAACGATTTTGCCTTCGTAATGCTTTGAAGAGACATTATCCACGGTGCCCGCCATAGTTTTCCCAAATCCTGCGGCACTGATGACCTTTTGACCCTTCTTTATGTCTTGGATTTTGCATTTCCCATTCGGCAATAAAATGTCAGAATCCTCAACCAGGCACTGGTCATCGTCGCCCACGACGCAAAGATTCCTGAAATGCTTTGCCAGTAAGCTCACCAGCGTATACTGCGCCGTATTCGTGTCCTGGTATTCGTCGACAAGAACGTACCTGAATTTCCTCTGGTAATACTCCATTACCGGCGGATGGTCAATGAACAGCTTTATCGTAAGCATGATGATATCGTCGAAATCCAACGCGTTATTATTCCTGAGCTTCTTCTGATAAAGCTCGTAAACGCGCGCTATTTTGCTGAGTCTGAAATCCGAACCCGCCTCTCTGATATACTCAGGGGGCTCCTTCAGTTCATCCTTCGCCCTGCCGATCTTTGACAGCACCTCCCTTACCGGGAAGTTCTTTTCGTTGAGGTTGAGTTCCTTTATGCTGTCCTTGATCAGCGTTTGCTGGTCGGAGGTGTCGAAAATTTCGAAGTTCCTGCTGTATCCGAGCTTTTCTATATCGCGCCGCAGGATCCGCACGCAGCAGGCATGGAAGGTACTGACCCAGAGGTCGCTGACACTCTCTCCCAGGATCCCCTCAAGCCTTTGCTTCATTTCTCTCGCAGCCTTGTTTGTAAATGTTATCGCGAGAATGGATGCAGGGTGGACAGGGCTATTCTTCATCAGGTCGGCAATCCTCTGGGGAAACAAATCCGATGTGCCTCTGATAGACGTTTTGTCCGGAGTGGTAACACAGGCCCCCGATCCTCCGCCATTGCCCGATATTACGCCGGCTTCTGCACCCGCTCCAAATGTTGTGCCCGGCAATGACCCGGCGCCCTGCCCGTCAAGGATCCCGCGCATACAAGCCAGATCTTCGGACGTTAAACCGCCGGGCACGTCATTATTGTGGTATGCGTTCCCGTACTTGATCATATAAGCGATCCTGTTGACCAGGACCGATGTTTTGCCCGAACCTGCACCCGCCAGTACGAGCAGCGGGCCTTCAGTCTGGAATACCGCCTGTCTTTGGGGGGAATTGAGCTTTTTATATTCCTTCTCCAGAAGCTTTTTCCTTAACTCAATGAATTCCTGTTTATCTTTTTCTGTTATCATTTGATTCGCACCTGTTTTATTAATATGAACGGACAGGATAGTCCGAAAAATAGTATATCATATATGGATGCCCTGTGTTATCCAAAATGAAAATATAAGAAAACAAGAAACTACAAAAACATCCTGCTTAACCTTTTGGCGGCAGGATGTTTTTCGTCAATCTGATTACACTACTATTCATTCAAGTGCATTACATATAAAAATTGCGTATCAATTATAATTATTAATATATCAACATATTATCTCATATAAATTCAAACCTTACCATTCTGTGTTTACTTATAAATCCAGCTTTTTCGAGAGTTTTTTTAGATGGATAATTATAGTAATAACAGTCACAAACAGGAATTTTATTGTTGTTATAGCAATACTCCTTTAGTTTAATTATAATATATGTTCCAAGACCTTTCCTTCTGTATTTCGTAGGAACTATCATTCCGATATCATAGTAATTCAAGCTTTTGCATATTTTCTTACAGGTGCCGGCTCCTAATAATTCACCATCTGAGTGAAAGATGAAAATTTCTTCTTTTCGAATTTCATCTTCCAAATTGTAGAAAAAGTCTACATTCTCTGCAAACCTATTTATTTCGGCAAGGCCTTTAAAATCCTCTTTTGTAGCTAATCTGATTTTGATATTTTCAAAACCGCTAAGTGAATAGCTTATAACAGAATCATCTCTAAAAAGATATGCATTACAGGATGCTTTTTTGTGATAATCAAAGCAAAGCGACATAAGTAGGTTATCATATGATTTGCATTCAGCCGCAACTATATAGTTCATATCTATAAGAAATTTAAATACTTCTTGCGAGTAAATTTGTGCATTGCTTTCTAAATAAAACTCCCATAAAGTTTTCTGAGAATCAACGCATATATACCCGGCACAAGCCAAATTAATTTCAATTTTATAATAATGGCATATCCATACATTTTCTTCTGTGTTAAGCCCTTGGGAGTAAGGAAGCCCATTTAAATAATTATCTCTTTGGTCTTGTATTTCACCTAAAGATTCAACAGGTATTAATTCAATCATTTGTTTATTCCCCCTTTAATCAACAAAAAAGTTATCTAGTATACAATATGTAACAAACCACGCATTACAAAAGTCGATATAAACAAATATTACCGCTTTTACTATCGGAAGTAAACTATGTCTTTATACTCAAATACTCTATCTGAAAGTCCAAGTCTTTATGCAGGGGTTGCATTACAATATATCCTGCTCCAACAAAAGTTATAGAATTTTCGGAATATAGTAAGTATCTGCTTTGCGTACTTGGGGTTATAATTGGCATATATAGCTCTTTCCATCCCCTCTTGCAGTAACCAGTGGGCGTTAAAGTAACGAGATTCGTCTTCTGACTTCTTGGAAGAAGTTATTTATATAAAATCAAAAAAAACGCTATGTATAAAAGCCATAGCGTTTTTATGTGTGGATTTACATGCTATTTCTAATGATGCACCGCTAAACGAAACCCGTTAAAAACAAAAGGCAGTGCCTTCTGTTATTTCAGGCCTGCCTCGGAGGTTTTCACCTGCAGGTTTTTACAAAGATTTTTTTCACGTGAGTTTCACTCAGCTATTGTCTGAGAGCTCTTCAGCCAAATCAGGGCATATCAATTCGTCGGTGTAAGCCCGGCGGGCATCGACGAGAACGCGGACCATATGTACTGTATCATAGTCCAGTTCACTATTGCGGTGATTGTCAGAAGTACGAACCCCGTGATCCACAAAATCAGAGTTGCCCTGGCATAGCTCCTTGTATTTTTATTGAAGCCGCCGCTGAAGCTCCATATAAGGACCATTATCAGATTGACCACAGGTATGGCCGTGATAATCAGCATACCTACAAATTTCCAGGTTTGCAGCGGTTTGATCTTTTCCGGTTTCATATCCGCTCCTGCCGACAGGGTAGATGCAATTGGTTGGAAAGACGCGGCGGGCTGCCCGAAGTCCTGGGGAGGGACCTTCTGCTGGATATTTTGAGGAGCGGCAGGGTTCTGTATACTTTGGGCTGCCATCGGATTTTTGAAGCTTTGGGCTGTAACCGGACTTTTGAAGCTTTGGGTTGCCGTCGGATTTTTGAAGTTTTGGTCTGTAACAGGCTGTTCAGGCTTAGTCTGCAGCACCTCGGCCGGTATCCCCGGCTGCGCTGCCGATTGCTGCGATGCCGTTTGCTGCAGGACTGTCTGCTGTACCGGGACCGACCCGGATCTGAGTGCCTGCTCGGATACAGCCTCAGCCTTATTCTCCTGGGCAGGATCCGCCCCGGGTATCGCGTACTGCGCTGTGGCCGACTGCACGTCCGGTATTTTCTCAGTTTCCTTCTCAACGGCTGCAGGTTCGGCTTCAATCACAGGCGTATCCGCACTAACAGCGGTCTCCTGAACTGCCGTATTCTGAATAGCTTCCCCGGTTATGGCTTTTGCCCCGCAGTTCATACAAAATATTGAACCTTCGGGTAACTTGGTTCCGCATTTCTCACAAAACATTTTATTTTCTCCCTTCCGATCAATATCATGGAGATTTTTGTGAGAACATTATATAATATTTACCAGTATTTATCAAATCACCTAAAATTAAGCATGGGGACGGTTCTTTTGTTCCATTTTCCGAGCAAAATGGAACAAAAAAACCGTCCCCATGTTTCTGCATGCCGCTCAAATCAGCAGTTTTCATCAGGCCTGCGGGGCACTTGCATTTGCCTATGAGGCACTTGCATTTGCCTTCAGGTCACTTATATTCTGCCGCCCTGACGCCTCAGATCCGTTGACTGATAAAGATCCATTACTTGATGAGGCTGTCTATCGTCCCCTGGTCAAACCCTACTATGATCCTGCCGTCTATATCTATTACAGGAACGCCTCTCTGCCCTGACTTCTGTACCATTTCGACGGCTGCGGCCCTGTCGCGCGTGACATCTATATCTTCAAACGGAACATTCCTGGATTTGAGATAATTTTTTGCAACGGTGCACCATGGGCACGAAGGGGTCGAATATACTTTAACTGTCATAGCTTTACCTCCCGAATATGTTGTTATTTATTATTTCCCGTTTTTGATTTTCTCTATGGGGTATTACATATTATATACCCCCTATGGGTATATAATAACAAAAATAATTTAACAAATCAAGTCCGAATTTATTGACGGAACAGGCTTCATGCCGCAAATCTCTTGCGCAGGAGAAACGTGGCAAAGAATGCCGCGGCAGCGATCAGCACTATTGTCGCACCTGTTGCAGTATTCCAGTAATACGAAAATATGAGTCCGGCTACCCCGGAAAACATCGAGATACCGACTGACACGGCATGATACTGGCGCACGTTATGCGTTATATTGCGTGAAGCCGCGGCAGGCAGCACGATAAGCGAATTGATGATCAAAAGGCCTACCCATTGGATCGTAATGGTTACAACGACAGCTATCGCTACCGTAAAAAGTATGTCTATTAAAAGTGTATTCACTCCGCGGCTCGATGCGAGCGATTGATTTATGCTGGTCAGCAGCACTTTGTTGAATATCAGGAGCCACATCAATATAACCACGAAGAAGGCGATCAGCAGCAGCAATATTTCAAAAGGCGATATACTGAGGATGTCTCCCACCAGGTACGAGGAAAATTTGTTGAAGCCTCCCCCTGCCGACATGATCACGAGGCCTATCGCAACGGCGGTAGACGAGAATACGCCGATCACGGTATCGGTCGACGTTTTGGTCTTATTTTTAATAATAGTTATCGTGACAGCAAAGATAACCGAGAACATAATTGCGCCCCAAATCGGCTGTATACCGCCTAGCAGGGCCCCTATTGCAACGCCTGTAAAAGCTCCGTGTCCAATCGAATCGGAGAAAAAGGCCATCCTGTTGCTTACGACCATCGTTCCCAAAAGTCCGAATACAGGGGTAAGCAGCAGAATTGCCAGCAGTGCGTTTTTCATAAAGTCATGCTGTACCCACTCGAACGGGAGCAGGATATCCACAAAGCTGTACCAAAGCTCTAGCATCGATCCTGCCTCCCCCCTATGTTTCCTTTATCGATATTTCCTTCATCGATGTTTCCTTCACCAATATGTCCGTCGCCGGTAATCCCTTCATTTGGGGCAAAACGCGGGATACCGAATATTCTGAGCGTTCGTTCGTCATTGAATACCTGCCCCGGCGTGCCGCTGGTGATAACGGTCCTGTTCAGTAGGACGACACGATCGGCATATTTGGCCACCAGTTCAAGATCGTGCGATACCAGTATTATACTAAGGTCATAATTGCTTCTGAGATCGGAAACCGTGTTATAAAAAAGCTCCAGTCCTCCCTGGTCGACTCCCGAAACAGGTTCATCAAGCAGTAGCAGGTTCGGGACAGGATTCAGTGCAAGCGCGAGAAGTACGCGCTGCAGCTCGCCCCCTGACAAGGCGCCCAGCCTCCTGTTTAAAAGGTGTTCCGCCTTGACTTTGGAAAGGCCTTCTGTCGCCCTCCTCTTTATATTCGACGGTTTAAAAAGCCAGGCAGGCTTCCCTGAGCAGCTCGCAATGAACAGATCCAGCACGCTTGTCGGAGTGCCCGGATCAAAATCGAGATGCTGCGGTACATAACCTATTACAGGCATATCTCCGCGTATCCCGCCCGTACCCATGAATTTCAGTTCACCCGTATGAGGGATCTCGCCCAGCAGCGCTTTAAGCAGCGTGCTTTTGCCTGCGCCGTTGGGCCCGATGATCGCCGTCATTTCACCGCAGTGTATATGTATATTTACGTTTTGAAGAATATCGAGCTGACCCTTCCTGACTCCGAAGTTCTCGATCTTCGTGCAGCACAGGCCGCCGCATACTCCCTCGCATCCCGCATGGTTATGAATATCTGTCATTTTTACCGCCGTTTCTACCGACATTTTCTGTATGGTAATTAACTTCTTAATTTACTCCAGCGCTTCCTTTAATGTCCTGCCATTCTGCCGCATCGCCCCGATATAGGCGTCAAACGCATCCGGCGCAGAATCGCCGGTAACTACAGGGTCAAGCGTATATACCTTTGCGCCTGTTTCACGGGCAATGGCTTCAGCGGCTTTCGAAGAATACTGGGGCTCCGCGAACAAAGCTTTGCTTCCGGTTTCCACCACCGCGTCGATTATACCGCCAAGCTCCTTCGGCGACGGTTCCGAACCGGGTTCCCTCTCCACTACGGCTGTAATATTCAGACCAAATTCCTGGGCAAAATACGGAAAGGCCTCATGAAAAGTTATAATATCCCTGTTCTTTAACCCGTCGAGTTCCTTATGCATTTCTTCCTTCAAAGACTTGAGCTTATCAACGTATGCAGCCTTATTGGCGGAATATTGCTCCGCGTGCGAGGGATCGACCTTTGAAAGCTGATCTGCAATATTGTCCACACAAGTGATCTCATTTGTTATACTGACCCAAACATGCGGGTTTTCGGCTCCGCCACTGTCCTTGATAAGCGGTATACCTGCCGCCGCCGTGATGATCCTGAGATCCTTGCGCTGTTTTATCACGTCGTCCAGAAACGCTTCCATTCCAGCGCCGTTGATAACAAAAGCGTCGGCCTGTTCAAGCGTCTTGAGGTCATCAGGCTTGAGAGAGTAATCATGCAGGCACCCTGTCTGCGGTTTTGTCATATTTGTGACCGCAACGCCGGGAATATCCCTTGTAATATTAATCGCTGCTATATAAACCGGATAAAATGATGTAACTATATTAAAATCTGTTTTATCCACGGATGCCGTATCCCCTGCGATTCCGCAGCCGGTAAGCATAAACGCCAGTATCAGCAGAACCGCTATATTTGTAAAAAATCTCTTATGCACTGGTTACTCCTGTTGGAATTTTGAATATTTTGCCTGATCTCCTGCTTTTGAGCTAATGCTTCCTGATCCCCCGCACTTGATCCCCCGCACTTGATCCCCCGCCTTAACTCTTCCCATCAATGGACCGCTCTGAACTGATCGACCTGATTCTGCACTTCAGCGACAAGATTGTCTACTCCTGCATGCTTTTGCTCCTTTATATAAGCATCCACTTTGCTCTCATCATAATCCCCCATATATACACTTCGGTCCATATCCGTGTATCCCAGCTGCCTCAATGACTTTATCGAGTCAACCGTAGAATAATCCGGCCTGAACCCGTTGAGAGGGGGATATTTGGTCTTTCTCTTGATTATATCATAATATTGTGCCACTTCCTCTTTTAATCCGGGAGTATTCGTACGCTCAAAGTCGAAATTTCTGAAAGGAGGTTTCCAAACCCAGTTGAAGAAGGAATATTCCAGGTTTATTCCTTCCGGCGGTTCTATGTAATCCTCTCTTTCAACATAATGCTTGCCTTTGACTCCGTACATATAGAGATCGTAATTTTCCTGTGACGATTCGAGCCAGTTTATGAACATGAGCACCCTTTCCGCGTTCGTGGATTTTGCATTTATCACCACGCCGCTTTCCAAAGGGGTAATCCTGGCTGAAAGACCGTCATGCAGCTGGTATTCCTTGTAACTCCAGTCGGTAATCCCTTTTGCACGGACGAGTGAATTATAGCTGAACTGTTCTCCGGCACGGCCTATGAAAGAGGCCCAGGTACCGCTCGTTATCATACCTGGATCTGTCTGGACTATACCACCTCTGTCTTTCATCAGGTAACCTTCATCCTTCCAGCCCTTTATCGTATTCAGGCAATCCTTGAAAACGGGCGTCTGCTCCCAGGCCTGTACCTTTACATCCGGGTCGTCCCATTTGTATACCAGGCCCAGCTGGTAATCCAGCACCGCATAGCCATATGCATCCGCAAACAGTCCGATCGTCGTATCATAGTAATTCAGCGGTATTATATTGGGTTCCTTTTCTTTTATCGTTTTAAGGAAAACTTCATAATCGTCGTAACTTTTAATTTCAGGGATATTGTATTTATCCATCAGATCCTGCCTTACTATTACACAGGTTCTGCTTGCATTCGGTATCCTTGCAGGCACGGCATATATTCTGTCTTTGACCTTTATCGCGTCGATGTCATCCTGCGTGAATTGCCTGTAGTAATTGGGGGCATACTGAGGAAATGATTTGGTCAGATCTGCTATGTAACCTTCGTCTGCAAGCGTTTCAAGCGTAAAGGGGAAATAGTCCGAAAAATACATGGCGTCGCAGGGTATACCGGCGGCTATATCAGACTTGATCTTTTCAAGATAAGCTTCCGGACGGTCGTATACGAAGCTGAACTGTATCTCCGTATTCAAATCCCGCTTAAGCCTGCCGTTTACAGCCTGCAAGACATCCTTGGAAGTCCCGGCGATATCATTGCCCTCAAAATAGAGGGCCAGCTTTTCAAATTTCAAATTGTCAGCATTAACCTCAAAATCATTGGCTGTCGGAAGAAATTCATCCTCTTCGCTGTCCCTGTCCCTGAGCAGCAGGAATGCCGCGGCTCCCCCCGCAATGAGCACTGTTAGGATTACCGAAATGATAATGATCAGTTTCTTATTCACAACAATAATTCCTTCCCAATCATATTTTAAATTGGCAAGTCAATACAAAAGCTGTCTTAGATATGTACATAAGGCCATAAGCAATCATCGGCCAAGTTAATTATGTATTCTAATATTACCGTCCCACCCATATTGTGTCAATACGGCAATGTGGTTCTATTGTCCCGTTTAATTCGGGACTTGTACATGGTATAATTCTCAGTCCCCCCTCATAAATTTTGATCTTTAAAAAAGAGTGTACAGCCGAAGACGGTCGTACACCCTTTTTTTTGTTTCAATTTCCTAAATCATTTTACTTCAAAAGCTTCGTAGCTCTTTCCAGAATATTTTCCACAGTGAAACCATACTTTTTGAACAGCAGTTCTGCAGGCGCGGATTCTCCGAAATGGTCGATGGAGACTATGTCGCCCTTCAGGCCTACATATTTATGCCATCCGAAGGAAGAAGCCGCCTCAACGGCAAGGCGCTTTTCGACGCCGGAGGGTAGCACGGATTCCTTATAGGCGGCGTCCTGTTCCTCGAACAGTTCCCATGACGGCATACTTACGACACGTGCCGCTACGCCGCGTTCTATAAGCTGTTTTCCGGCTTCATAGACGAGCTGTACTTCGGATCCTGACGCCATAAGGACTATTTCCGGCTTCTTTCCGGAATCAAGGATCGTGTAGGCGCCCTTCATTGCGTTCATACCCGTCATTTCAAGCTGCGGAAGATTCTGCCTTGTTAGGATGAGCGCTGTCGGGGAGTGCTTTCTCGACATTGCCGCATACCAGCCTGCCGCGGTTTCCTTGGAATCGCACGGTCTGAAAACGACAAAGCCGGGAATGCTCCTCAGTGAAGCCAGCTGTTCGATCGGCTGGTGAGTAGGACCGTCCTCGCCCACACCGATACTGTCATGTGTCAGTATATATGTTACAGGCAGCTTCATCAATGCTGAAAGCCTCATAGAATGCTTCATGTAATCGCAGAATACGAAGAATGTCGAAACATAAGGTTTTAGCCTGCCGTGTGCGGCTATGCCGTTCGATATGGCAGCCATCGCATGCTCACGTACGCCGAAGTGCAGGTTGGAGCCGCTCTTGTCTTCAGTGGAGAAATCCCCCCTGCCCTTCATATAGGATTTGTTCGAGGGAGCAAGGTCTGCGGATCCGCCTATCAGGTTCGGTACGATAGCCGCCATCCTGTTCAGGGACTCTTCCGAGCATGACCTCGTTGCCTTGGGCTTGTTCTCGTATGTCCAGTAAGCGCTGTCTTCCGGCAGTGCTGCAACATAGTCCTTGTTCTTCCAGCCGTCCCACTCGGAAGCAAGCTCGGGGAATTCCTTCCTGTATGCTTTCAGCAGGTTGCTCCAGTTATTTTCCATTTTCTCCGCCTCATCGCGGAACTGCTTCATGGAGCCGGCAACCTCTGCGGGCACATGGAATTCCTCTGTATAATCCCATCCCAGGAATTCCTTTGTAGCCTTTATATTATCTGCTCCGAGCGGTTCGCCGTGGGCGGAGCATTTGCCCTGTTTCGACGGGCAGCCGTAACCGATCTGGTTTTTGACCTTGATCAGCGTAGGCTTGTTATTTTCGGCCTTTGCAGCTTTGATAGCCCTGTCGATATCATCGATGTTTGTGCCGTCCTCGACAGTGAGAGTATGCCAGCCATAGGCTTCGAAACGTTTCGAGACGTCTTCGCGGAAGGCTATATCCGTAGTACCTTCGATGGTTATATTGTTTGAATCGTAAAGGACGATAAGTTTTCCAAGCCCAAGAGTGCCGGCAAGTGAAGCGGCTTCGGATGAAATCCCCTCCATCATGCAGCCGTCTCCCGCGATTACGTAAGTATAATGGTCAACGACCGGGAAGCCCGGCTTGTTGAATTTCTTTGCCAGATAAGCTTCAGCCATGGCCATTCCGACGGCGTTGGCCATACCCTGGCCCAGAGGTCCCGTGGTTATTTCAACGCCCCTGGTATGACCGTACTCCGGATGACCGGGCGTAAGGCTGCCCATCTGCCTGAAGTTTTTGAGATCGTCGATGCTCAGCCCGTATCCAAAGAGGTGCAGCAGCGAATAAATGAGCATGGAACCGTGTCCTGCAGATAATACGAAACGGTCGCGGTCATCCCAGTCAGGATCCGCGGGATTATGTTTGAGATTTTTTGCCCAAAGCGTGTACGCCATCGGAGCCGCACCCATAGGAAGGCCCGGGTGCCCCGAATTTGCCTTCTGGACTGCTTCAGCGGCCAGCAGCCTCAGCGTATTTACAGTCAATTGATCGACTTTATTCATAGTTACCTCCTGAGTATAGATATTTATATATTGTTTAATTCTTACAGCTATTTCTGTCATGCCAATTATACTTAAATTGCTATTACTTTGCAATATAGCACTATACCGGAATCACCTCGACCTGCGCCCTGAATACGGTTTTCCCGTCGCCTTCGCTTACGCCTTCGATATAAACTCTGTTGGAATCCATTGCCGAAATGTCCCTGGACATAACAAGAGTGTCTCCCGGGAAAGCTTCCTTTATGTAGTTTACCTCGATTGCCCTCACCCTGTAATTTTTGTGGCTTTCGATGGGAAAACAGTCCATCGTGTAATCGATATGTCTCGTATTGTTTATATGCTCGTTGAAATCGACGTCACTGTAGCCGATCACCCTTCTATAGACCTCTTCAGGCTGTTCTGCCGGCTTAAGCCTGCCAGGTTTGCTGTCAAGTGCATGTTCGTCGATAAAGGGCGGATAGTTGATATTTATAAGATTGGTCTTCCTTAATTCGCGGGTGTTTATATCCATGAGGACCCAGCTGGAGACTGCCCGCGCGACGGCATTACCGGCTGCATCCCTGACAAGATAATCCCTCTCGAATTCCAGCCTTCCGGGCTGATGGGGCCAGGTCTCCACCGTTATCTCTTCATCCAGTGTCGGGATCCTTTCTATTTGTACCTTGATACGCGCAAGTACCCAGGTTACCGAGAACTTCTCGGCAAGCGTAACCACACCGGCCCCGAGCTTTTCCGCAGCCACGCCGGCAGTATCCTGAAAAAGCCCGAAAAGTGAGCTTAGCTTCAGTTCCTTCTTGAAATCAACGTCGCTGTAGCCTATCTTGTATTTGTTCCTGTGTATTATCTGAGATTCCATAACTTCATCCTGTTCTGATGTAATTTATTAACAATAACAGGTACGTCGAGCGCCTGTAATTGCTGAACATGACTTCGCAAAGCTTATTGCGCAAGCACGTAAGCTGCATATTAACGCCGCGCAGCAGTTTCGCTATGTTCCGTTAATAGCGGCTCATCCTGCCAACCGCGGCAGAATGTGCCGGGTCGTCAATCAGCATAATTATATCTTATTTACGCCGTGACAACAACCTGACAATTCTTCCCGAAAGTCCTTCTAATGAAGATACTGGCTACCCGCCCGTGCTCCGAGGTAATCAAGGGTATCCTTGATTATACTTCCGGCTATCGGAGCTGCAACATCACTACCCATATGGGAATTGCCGCCAGGATTGTAAAGTGCCACCATGACCACTACAACAGGATCATCTGCAGGTGCAAATGCAAAAAAAGAAGCTATATATACATCGCTTTGCGTTGTTTCGGAGGTTCCCGTCTTACCTGCCACTCTGTAACCCTCAACATAAGCCTTTTTGCCTGTACCCTCTGAAACTACGCCCTCCAATATCTCTCTCAATGTTTTGGAGGTTTTCCCGGAAATAACTTCTCTTATTATTTCGGGTTCAAATTTCTTTACTGCATTTCCCTGCTGATTTGTCAGCTCCTTGACGATTCTTGGTTTCATGAGTTTTCCGCCGTTCGCCAAAGCAGTATACGCTGCCGCCATCTGAATCGGGGTCACAGTGAACCTTTGTCCGAAAGCTGCTGCAGCCATGTCGATCTCAGTGGGTTTTTTCTGAAATAAGCTGTTCTGTTCTCCAGGCAGATTGATACCCGTTCTATCGAAGAAGCCAAATGCCCTGACATAATCATAGAAGGTACTGATGCCTATTTTTTGTGCGGCTCTGATAATAACCGGATTGGAAGATTTATAAATACCGCGTCTGAAAGGAATATCCCCCTCGTACACATAACCGGGTGATGACTCGAAAGTCCAGTTTCCGATGCGAATCGGCGAATCATCCACCGGATCATCAGGACGAATCCTGCCCTCTTCCAGGGCGGCTGCAGCCGTTATAGCCTTAAATGTCGATCCCGGCTCGTAAGTATCCGAAATTGCTTTATTCCTCCATACGCTGCCATTAAGGATATCGACATCTTTCTGTGTATTTCCTTTCCATCCGGCAGGGTCGATGCCGGGTATAGCCGGCGCCTTGTATGGCTCATTCGGATCATAGTCGGGCTTTGAAACCATGGCTAGAATGTCACCGTTCTTTGGGTCCATCACGACGGCGACAGCTCCTCCTGTTACATCATCTTGTTTTATGGCTTCGTCAAGCGCCTTATCTGCAATATGTTGTATTGTACTGTCTATCGTAAGCACTACGTTCAAGCCGTCCTGCGCCTCGATATTATTTTTAGTCTGAACCGGCAGAGAACCGCCCCCGGCATCTACGCTGCCGTTGATTTTCCCGGGCAGACCTTTCAGATACTTTTCCATCGATTTTTCTATGCCCTGAAGCCCTTGGCCGTCAGAACCAGTAAAGCCAATTACTTGTGCAGCCAGGTTTTTTACAGGATAATATCGTTTTGAATCACCGACCAGATATATACCCGGAATCTTATTTTCTTTAATATAGCTTCTTACTGCCACGGCAGTACTTTTATCGACCTTCCTTTTTAATATTTCGTAATAGCTGTTTTCCCGCAATTTGGCAGCTAGCTCATCTTTGTCTGCACCAAGGATATTACCGAGCCTATCGGCTATCAATGCGGTATCCGCATCTGTTTTGGATATATCCTTCGGGCTGGCTACCACTGTTTCGACAGGCATGCTTGCGGCCAGTACGTTGCCGTTACTGTCATATATATTACCTCTCTGCGGTTCCAAGGATTTAGCAGAAGCTTGTTGTACCGTTGCTTTTGACTGCAGCTCCCGGCCATCTACAAACTGTATGAAAATCACCTTAACAAGTAACCCTATAATGATAAAAGTGAAAACTGCAAGTAAAAATGCAAACCTTTTTTTAATGTTCTTCGCTGCCAAACATATACCCCACTCTGTTAGAACCTGTCGTTGCTTTCCCCACATTATACCACTTTTCTAAAGATAAAATTTTATAAAAACATCTAAATCGGCAAATAATTCTAATATAATTTTTAAAGAAAGGCTCGATAAATGAATGTTCTGCCTAGCCAACTCCTGTCTTGGGTCACAATAGGTACCGCAACGGCCCTGGTCGGTACTTCAGCAGGAATATTCCTGGCTTATACGCTGATTGGGAAAAAGGATAACCTTAAAGGTATCATCCTTGGAATACTCGGCGGATTTATGCTTGCTCTCGTGATGGTTGACTTTCTGCCGGAATCGTTCAAAAGCGGCAGTCCCGCTTCTTCAATAATAGGACTTGCATCAGGCATACTGTTATCCTACCTTTTCAACGAATTGCTGGGTAAGGCGCATTTGGACCACAACGATTCAGGGGAAAGCAAATCGCTGCATTCCTCCATCATCATGTCCGTGGGTATAGCGTTACATAATGTCCCATCAGGCGTGGCACTTGGCGCGCTTTTCGACAGTTCGCTGACAGCCGGATTGCTGTTAATGGCCGCACTCATACTTCATGGAATACCCGAAAGCATTGCCCTCGGAGTATTTTTCAAAGAATCCGGGCTGAAAAAATCTACAGTTCTATTAATTTCCCTGCTGATATCCTTACCTATGGGGATCGGTTCGCTTATAGGCAGAACCGTTGAAAAGCTGATCCCGTATGCGCTATCAGGCAGCATCGCATTTGCAGCCGGTCTGATCGTATACATAATTCTGTCCGAGGTCCTGCCCCACGCCTACAGGTTATGTTCAAAAAAGGCACTTTCGTGGGAAGTTGCGGCGGGGTTGGTTTTAGGCACGATCTTCAGTGTCATTCTTGAGAAGTGATTAGTCCATATCAACTGCTCCCGCTTTGCAGAAGCTACTCGAAGACGCATGAACCGATTTAATGAAAAAATAAAAAACGGATGATCAGCATCATCCGCAGTTAAATACACAAGTATACCTTTTTTTAGTAGTACTATAAATAATATAGTGTGCTTCAGCAACAACTATATATATAACATACACAGAAAATGGGATACTGTCAAGAAAAACTTTCTAAAATGGGAAATGGCTGAGATAATAACTTACCTCTTAAAACAAACCTATATGGTGCATCACTTCATCATTTTCCTTATAAGAACAACTGATATAAAATGTTAAAGCTTATTTCAAATATTACTGAGGTCATATTAAACGGAGGTCTGATCGATGTCTCAAATCGAACTGGAACAAATCAGCAAGACATTCAGTATCTCAAAAAGACCTGAAGGCCGGTTCAGCCTGCTTCGCGGCGCATTTGTACGCACACGTGAGCTTATTCGAGCGCTTGACGACATCTCCTTCCGGATACAGGAAGGAGAGCTGGTCGGCTATATCGGACCGAACGGCGCGGGGAAATCCACCACTGTCAAAATAATGAGCGGTATACTCACACCTGACAGCGGGCGCTGTACGATCATGGGATGTACCCCCTGGTCGGACCGTATCGCTCACGTTTCAAGGATCGGCGTGGTTTTCGGGCAGCGCAGCCAGCTTTGGTGGGATGTCCCTGTAAGCGACTCCTTCAGCCTGTTAAAAGATATTTACCGTATCGAGACCAGGGACTATGCCCGAAAGCTGGCCGATCTGACACAGGCTCTGGATATAGGAAATCTGCTTAAAACACCCGTAAGGCAGTTGTCGCTTGGGCAGCGGATGCGCTGCGAGATCGTCGCCGCTTTGCTGCACAGCCCGCGCATACTCTTTTTGGATGAGCCCACCATCGGGCTTGACGCCGTTTCAAAGCTGGCGTTGAGGGAATTTCTGAAACAGGAGAACACAAAAAACGGTGTCACTATGATATTAACCACACACGATATGGATGACATCGAAGCGTTATGCAGCAGGGTCATGGTCATCGGTCACGGTAAATTACTCTATGACGGATGCCTGGGCTCACTGAAGGAACGGTATTCAAAACTGCACTACATCAAAGCCACTCTGGAGAGGTATACGACTGCATTCGAGGTGGATGGGGCAGAAAAAACCGAGGTTGATGCAAATACCTGGACGGTTTGGTTCGACCCGGCCAAAACAGCCGCCCATACGATGATAAATCGGCTTTCACAGGCATTGCCCCTGCGCGATGTAGTTGTAGAGGAACAGGATATAGATGAGATAATAGCGGCCATGTATAAGGAGATGTGCATATGAACAGCATTGCGGCGACACTTAAGACCTGTCTGTCCATATTCAGGATCAAAACCGTAGAGGGAGTGCAATATAGAATGGCCGGCATCTCAGGAGCCACAATAGGTATATTCTGGGGTCTGATAGAGATTATAGTATACACGGTCTTTTACAAATACTCCACGAATAGTAACGCCGGGGTTATGGCAGGCTTGAGCCTTCAGCAGGTGGTTACCTATGTGTGGCTCGGTCAGATACTGTTCCCCATGCAGCCCACCTCCATAGACGGTGATATACTGAACAAGATCAACAGCGGAGATATCGGCATTGAATTGTGCAGACCGTTGGACCTTTATGCCAACTGGTTTGCACGTGTTGCATCGACAAGGCTTTGGCCGCTTTTCTGGCGAAGCTCCATTACTTTTATCTTTGCCCTGCTAATGCCGCCATCTTATAGACTGGGACTTCCGGCGAGCCTGCCCGGTCTATTCTGCTCACTGATCTCAACAGTTAGCGCACTGATGTTATGTACAGCTTTCGGTATGTTTGCGTGCTCAATACGCCTCGGCATAACATGGGGCGACGGCCCAACATATATCATAATGCTTATGGGAAGCGTTCTTTCGGGCGCATACCTGCCGCTCCAATTATGGCCTGACTTCCTGCAGGGCTTCCTGCTGTTCCAGCCATTCGCAGGGTACCTTGATATTCCAATGCGGCTTTACCTTGGAACCATGCCGGTTTCCGACGTCCTTTGGGCCATCGGGCTGCAGCTTGCCTGGACCCTTTTGTTCGCAGCAGCTGGAAAAGCTATTATGGCCCGCAAACTGAGAAATATTATAATTCAGGGAGGTTGAAATGAGCACATTGAAGCTTTACTATAAATACATCAGGATGAATTTTATTGCTGGCTTTCAGTATAAGGGCTGGCCGATAATGGTGCTGCAAGTGTTCATCGTGGTAATAACGGATCCTATCGGCACACTGTTCATGTTCTCGCGCTTCGGAAGTATCGGCAGTTGGACCGTTGAACGGATCGTACTCATCTATGCCATGGCCATAACGAGCTTCGGTCTCGCAGAAACTTTCTGCCGCGGCTTCGACTATTTCCCGTGGAGGATGATCCGCACAGGGGACTTCGACCGCGTACTGCTGAGGCCCTTTTCGGTATACATTCAAATCGCAGGCTCCTACTTCCACATACATAGGATATCCAGGGTTGTCGGCGGCACCGTGGCGATCGTCTGGTGCCTTTGGCAGCTGGATGCCCGCATGGATGCCTTAAACACCGCAGTGATCGTTCTGGCCCTTGTGGGTGGGTTCTTTGCATATGCGGGAGTTTTCATCATGACTTCCGGCATTGCATTCTTTACCGTACAGGGCCTCGATTGGATCTATATTTTTACCAACGCCAGCTATCAGGTGACGCGCTGCCCAATCGACTACATGCCCAAGGTATTGCGCAGCCTGTTCACATTTTTCATGCCTATGCTTGTAATAAGCTATTATCCGGCTTCAGCGGTCTGCGGCTGGGGCGAAAGCTACTTTGCCGGACTGCTAGCTCTGCCCGCAGGACTCGCTTTTCTGGCATTTTCCACCATAGTCTGGCGGTTCGGAGTCAGGCATTACAAAAGCACGGGAAGCTGATTGATCTGATAAAGTCCCGCCTCCCGTTATGTTCAATATATAAAAATCGGGCGAAATATATCTTTCGCCCGATTTTATACAAGCTTCCTATTCTTCCTGGAACAGCTTTGTTGACAAATAGCGCTCGCCGGTATCGGGCAGCAGAACTACGATGTTCTTTCCCTTATTTTCTGGACGCTTTGCAAGCTCGGTTGCCGCAAATGCCGCAGCACCGGAGGATATGCCCACGAGTAAACCTTCCGTCTTTGCAAGACCCCTCGCAGCGTCAAAAGCTTCATTTGTCTTTACAGTAATTATCTCATCAACGATATCCCTGTTGAAAACGGCAGGCACAAAGCCTGCGCCGATGCCCTGTAGTGCATGCGGGCCCTTGGTTCCGCCGGACAACACAGGCGAATCGAACGGTTCGACCGCCACTATTTTTATGCCGGGCTTTTTCTGCTTTAAGGCTTCACCCACTCCTGTGACTGTACCTCCGGTACCTACGCCGGCAACAAAGATATCGACCTGTCCGTCGGTGTCCTTCCAGATCTCCTCGGCGGTTGTCTTTCTGTGTATTTCAGGGTTGGCGGGGTTTTCAAACTGCTGTGGAATGAAAGAATTGGGTATTTCAGCCGCAAGCTCCTTTGCTCTTTTGATCGCGCCCGGCATCCCTTCCGCTCCGGGCGTCAGAACAAGCTCTGCGCCCAGCGCTTTCATCAGGTTCCTTCTTTCGATACTGAACGTTTCAGGCAATGTGATTATAAGCCTGTATCCCCTTGCGGCAGCTACAAATGAGAGCGCGATTCCGGTATTGCCGCTTGTCGGCTCTATAATGACTGTATCCTTATTGATGACTCCCCTGTCCTCCGCATCCTTTAACATTGCGTAGCCTATCCTGTCCTTTACGCTCGAGAGCGGGTTGAAATATTCGAGCTTCGCTATCACTTTAGCGTCGAGCGCGTTCTTTTTATTATAGTTGGAAAGCTCCAGAAGGGGCGTATTTCCAATCAGTTCAGTGAGACTTTTATATATTTTCGACATTGCAATACCTCCTTGATCTATCGCTCCTGTTTAGTCAGGAGCATCGATATCAATCTTTTATACTATAATAACTCATTTTTACACTAATTTACACAACCATCAGCTTTCAGACCGAGGCTGCCTTTTTCAAAGCCTGGTCAAGATCGTATATCAGATCGTCCGGATCCTCTATGCCGATCGAGAGCCTGATCTGGTCCGGCGTCACGCCGGCCGCCTTCTGTTCCTCCTCCGACAGCTGCGAATGTGTGGTCGACGCGGGATGGATCACGAGTGATTTTGCATCTGCCACATTTGCCAGCTGAGAGAATATCTCGAGGCTGTCTATGAATCTGACCGCAGGTTTCAGGCCGCCCTTGACTCCGAAGGTAAAGATCGAGCCGGCGCCTTTGGGCAGGTATTTTTCCGCCAGTTCATGATATTTGTTGCCTTTGATCTCGGGATAATTGATCCATGAGACCTGTGGGTTTTTACTAAGGAAATCGACTATCTTCCTTGTGTTGGAGACATGCTTCTCAACCCTGAGCGACAACGTCTCAAGTCCCTGTATGAGCAGGAACGAATTAAATGGGCTTATCGCCGCGCCGGTGTCCCTGAGCAGCTGAACCCTGACTTTTGTAATGTACGCGGCCTGGCCGACGTCCCTTACGTAGTTTATACCGTGGTAACTCAGGTCGGGTTCCGTAAGGCCCGGAAATTTACCGCTTGCGGCCCAGTCGAATTTGCCTGAATCGACTATGACGCCGCCTATCGATGTTCCATGGCCACCGATGAATTTGGTTGCCGAATGCACTACAATGTCGGCTCCGAACTCTATAGGCCTTATAAGATAAGGCGTTCCGAACGTATTGTCGACGATCAGCGGGATCCCGTTCTCATGTGCGATTTTAGCGACCGCTTCAATGTCGACGATGTTGATGCCGGGGTTTCCGATGGTCTCAATATATAGCGCCTTAGTCTTTTCATTAATTGCTTTCCTGAAA
>JAEYOM010000027.1 GCA_023411715.1 Bacillota bacterium
AGTCAGCTGCTCTACCTGCTGAGCTACACCAGCGCATCCTTTTTACGACGCATGAACCATGTTACCACAAATCCTGGCTGTTGTAAATAAATTTTTAAGAGGAATATGGAGGAAAGACGGAGCGGTTAATGGAAAATGCCAATTCACCCGCGGGTCATTCCTGTTTCTATTTTTTGAACCATACGTATTCTGGTATGTGCTTCTGTGATATTATAATTATTAGTATCAGATCAGACGGTTGGAAAGTCAAATTTAGAAATGAAAAGCAGAGCGCATAAAGCCTATGGCGAAGAAAAAGAATGACGAATACCTGACATTTTTGTGGAAGCTTGATAGGTGGATTTATGACGGGAACAAATAAAGAAATTGTTGTTATAATCATGCATGACGGCTTCCGCCTTGACTGGCAGGAGACGAACGAACTCTTTGAGGACGGAAAGTACACTATTCAGAATCAACTATTTGAGCAATGGAGGCAGAATCCGTATAAGGCTTTTTTCAGCCTTGGTTTCATGCAAATTCCGGCTCAGATATCCGATTCCCTGCAATTTCTTAAAAACATATCGGATACATTTGTTAAATCCCTCTCAAGGCAGCCTGATATAGAATTTTTAAGGGAGAAGACCACCGTTAAACCGGAAGAAGAAATTCAAAATATTATCAATACGGCGCCATTTATGAACGGGCTGAAATACCTTGACAGTCACTGGATCGATATTATCTGGGAAAATCTGCTTGAAGTGTTCAGAGAAGAGATACGTGATTACCGGGGCAGCGTGGCTGAGTATATTGCTTCCCGGAATCCCGTTGTTCATGTAATGGGGCGGGTATTTTTCCACCTTGTTGAGAACAATAAGGACGATTACCCTTTTGCTTTTATGGCTACCTATTCGTCTATGTTTTCATCCGATGGTAGATCAAAGCACCTGCCGCTGAAAAACGCCCTTATTGAATTCGGGGATGACCATAAAAAATTACTGGAGCTTTTGTCCACGGTAAGCAAGGCTGCGGCTAAAAGCACATTCATCCGCGAGCTGCAAGATTCCGGAGATATATTTCACCCAATCGGACTTACCCCTGACGAGGCATATACATTTCTCAATGAAGTACCCTTGTATGAAGAGTCAGGTATACTTTGCAGAATCCCCAACTGGTGGAAAAATAAATCGAATTCCTTAAGGCTGACCGTTAATGTCGGCACAAAGCCTCCCTCCTTCCTGGGAGCTGACGCCCTTTTGGATTTTGACGTACAGGTTTCTGTTGGAGATAAGAAATTAACCATAGACGAGCTGAAAAAATTATTGGCTGAGACAGAAGGACTGGCTTTTATTAAAGGAAAATGGGTGGAAATAAATCACGAAAAACTCAAAGAGGCCCTCCTTGCCTATGAACAAGCCAGGAAAATTATCGGGAGGAACGATCTGACCCTGCTTGAAGCCATGAGGCTGCAACTGAATCCGGCTGAAATGATCGGCCTTGAAAATAAGGCCCAGGTTGTTGAGGTTACAAATGGGCAATGGCTTAAATCTGTTGTTTCGAGGCTGATTCAGCCTGAAAGTCTGGAGGCCGTGACTTCGGGAGAGGATTTCAACGCCAGTCTCAGGCCATACCAGGAAAAAGGGCTCACATGGCTCTATTATATGAAAACACTTGGCCTGGGAGCCTGTCTTGCCGACGACATGGGGCTAGGCAAGACAATTCAGGTAATTGCTCTTTTGAATTACATAAGGTCCCGAAAGAAAGAGAAAGCGCTTCTTGTAATTCCAGCATCACTGATTGGCAATTGGACTGATGAAATACATAAATTTGCGCCCTCGCTGAAGTATTATATCCTGCATCCTTCAGAAAATGGCAGCCAAAGCATCGATGAAATGCTGCCGACCGATGGATATGAATTGTTCATTACAACATACGGTATGCTTTCAAGGTATGAGCGGCTGAGGAATATAGCCTGGGACACAGTCATACTCGATGAAGCCCAGGCAGTAAAAAACCCCGGCACCAAGCAGTCAAAAGCGGTAAAGCAATTGAAAGCGGCCTTTAAAATCGCCATGACAGGTACCCCGGTTGAAAACAGGCTTTCAGACCTCTGGTCGCTGTTTGATTTTCTTAATAGAGGTTTGCTGGGTACCTCAAAGGAATTTACCGATTTTGCCCGGAAACTGAAAGAAGATCAGGTTGGCTATGCACGTCTCAGAAAGGTCGTCGGTCCGTTTATATTGAGAAGGCTGAAAACAGATAAAAGCATCATCTCGGACTTGCCTGACAAAATAGAGATGAAAACCTATTCATCTCTTACGAAGAAGCAGGCCGTTCTTTATAATTCACTGGTAGAAGACATTAAAGCCAAATTGGAGGCCGCAGAGGAAGGAATTGAACGCAAAGGCCTCATACTTTCATCTATTATTAAATTCAAGCAAATTTGCAATCATCCTGATCAGTACCTTGGACAGGCTTTTTATTCCGGGGATGAAAGCGGTAAGTTCGCAAGGCTCAGGGAAATTTGTGAGACAATTTATGAAAAGCGTGAAAGTGTGCTTGTATTCACTCAGTTCAAGGAAATCACGCGCCCTTTGAATGATTTCCTGGAGACCGTATTCTTCCATAAAGGTCTTGTTTTGCATGGAGAGACGCCGGTTGCCAAAAGACGGGAAATTGTTGAAAAATTTCAGAACAGCAGTGAGTACGTCCCTTTTCTCGTTCTTTCGATCAAAGCCGGGGGCGTAGGTTTGAACCTGACAAATGCAAATCACGTAATTCATTTTGACAGGTGGTGGAATCCGGCAGTGGAAAATCAGGCGACAGACAGAGCTTTCAGAATTGGGCAAAAGAAAAATGTCATAGTGCATAAGTTTATAACAAAAGGGACAATTGAAGAGAAGATTGATATAATGATAGAGGATAAGGTAAAGCTTGCCAGAGATATAATTCCTGATGTTCAGGAGAACTGGATCACAGAAATGGATAACCGGCAGCTTATGGAACTATTTAGATTGGAAAGGTAGATATAATGTCACGTTTTGATCGCTATGGCTTTTATGAGCGTACCTCTGTAGAGGAAGAAAAGGAACGGAACAAAAAAGCCGTTGAGAAGCTGATGAAGAAGAATCCCGGCATAGCACCAATCGTTGTAAGCGGAAGAAAGCTCGCATCCACCTGGTGGGGAAAGTCATGGAATAACAATCTTGAAAGCTATTCCGACTATTCAAACCGTATTGGCCGGGGACGCAGCTATGTTCTGCATGGAGCGGTGCTCGATCTTCAGATTGCTCCGGGAAAGATATCCGCGCTTGTACAGGGCAGCAGAAGAGCTCCTTATGAGGTTGTCATTGACATAAAGCCGCTGGATAAAGCTGCATGGGACAAGCTGGTAAAAGCTTGTGAGGGAAAAATTGAGTCGCTTCAGGAATTGCTGGAGGGAAGATTCCCAAAGGCGCTGGATGAGATGTTCACTGCAAAAGGCAAAGGTTTATTTCCGGGCCCGAAAGAAATCATGTTTGATTGCAGTTGCCCCGATTATGCGACAATGTGCAAGCATGTTGCGGCAGTACTTTACGGAATCGGTACAAGGCTCGATGAGAACCCTGCTCTTTTTTTCGTCCTGCGCAATGTAGACGTGGATGAATTGATCACAAAGGCCATAGTACAAAGGTCAGAGACGCTTCTGAGCAAGTCCGGCAGAAAAAGCGGCAGAGTTATTGAAGGGAACGATCTCTCAGCCATGTTCGGGATTGAGATGGATGAAACATCGGCATCAGCAAATGAACTGCAATATCAGCCGGATATTGCAGCAAAGGAGCCTGTTGCAAGGAAGAAAAATTCTCAGGGAAAAAAAGAAAATAAGGTGCCCGGAAAAAGGGGACAAAAGCCAAAAAAGACAATTAACCTATGACTAAATTTTGTGTCTGAACATATAATCTTTAATCCGTACCTTTCTGCGTGATAAGTATGACATCGCCGGGATAAATGACAGGTTCCACGCTGCCAGTGGCGATAACTGATGGATATGCGGGAAAGGCCCCTGTTGAGAACCATATTATACCGATGGACAGGATGCATGTGATCATCCAGCTTATAGTGCTTTCGCTCTCACGTCTGAATCGCCTAACCGCTATTATTTCCCTGAGGTAATATGGTTTGAAAAATCAGGATAGATATACCCTCTCGTGCGGGACGCCTAGCCGATACCCAAAATAGTTTCCAGCTGCCGCATATTGATCTCAGTAGGGATGCCTTCCCTGTTCCAGTGGTTTTTGCAGCCGCAGTAATCAAGGAAAACGCATTGCGCCGGGATGTCCATATCGTCCAGGAGCCAGCCGCCCGAAATGAGGTTCAGCACGCAGGCCACGCCCACGACGCCCGTATTACCGCTCAGCCAGGAATAGCCGCTGCGGTTGGCGGAAATGGAGGACTCGTGCGATACCGTCTCTACACGGAAGCCTTTTTCTTTCCCCAGCCGTATGAGGCTGAAAACGCCGCAGCCTTCAGTACATCCTGCACAACGGAAGCCTTTTTCGTCCCGGCGGCCTTTGCACTCTCCCTCCGGCAGAATCCTCATGCATAAAGGAATAAGCACGGCTTTTTCCCGGGTTTTAAGAAATCTTTCCCTGAAGGCTCTGTTCATTATCTCTGCTCCGACCATGTTCAAATGATATTCGGCTCTTCTGCGCCCGCAGAATATCACATCCTCGTGCCAGTAATGCTCCGGCCTGAGCTCATTGAGATACCTGTCGACATTTCCTGTATATCTGCCCAGTGCTTCTTCGCTCCTGTCCCCGAACCACGCCGCCAGCGTGATGGACGTGGCGATGATGTCTTCAGCCTCTTCCTTTTCCAACGTCTTCAGGTATTGCTCCCATTCCCTCAGCCTTATAACTTCCCGGCAGAATTCGCCTGTCGCGTCGAGCCAGTCCAGCAGTACGTCAAGGTGTTTCAGGGATACATCCAGCCTGAACAAATGATCATACAAGTCCGGTGAAAGATAAAGTGTCGAAAGTATGCCTCGAATGAAATCTATACCGGGTTTCATGCTTCCGCCCTGTCTCCGGAGCTTAGCAAGCCCGCTCAGCAGTTGGACAGGTATCTTCTCGAGACCTGAAGAATCACCGCTGTAGATATTCCAAAGCGTACCTAGGACCAGAAGCTCGAATGAATATTCTTCCCGGGAGCGCAGCCGCGGTGTCTTTTTTTTACTGCAATATGCCGAATAGCCTGATACGGCGGTTTTCACCAGTTCGTCGCATTGCCCCAGCACTTCATCCGTAAACGCCGATAATTCAAGGTAAAAAGGATCCGAGCTATCTTCCGTATCCCTTAATGAATATGTTATCGCATACATTGTCGTGACCCCCTCGGATTTCGTCTTATCAGCTATATTATACGGTCTGCGGTTCCTTTGGTTTCTTTGGTTCCTTTGGTTTCTTTGGTTCCTTTGGTCTCTTTGGTTCCTTTGGTTTCTTTGGTTCCTTTGGTTCCTTTGGTTTCTTTGGTTCCTTTGCTTTCTTTGGTTCCTTTGATTCCTTTGGTTCCTTTGGTTTCTTTGGTTCCTTCGGTTTCTTTGGTTTCTTTGGTTCCTTTTTTGATTTTACCGCCTTGTATTCCACAGCGTTTCCCGCTTCAATCACGTTTTCTGCTCCCTCCACGAGCCCGCCGGTATTCCCCGCAGGATCAAGGCCTTCCTTCTCCGCGATCAGGTCCGTATAATGCTTCACAAGCTCCGGATAACCGGCCAGAAATTCACTGGCGGATTCATTCAGTGAATACATGCCCCTCGACACCTTGGCGAACCAGCCATAGTGATTGTCTCTAAGGATATTGGGCGTTTTTGCGCTCGTGCCCAGCTTCCTCATCTGGGCGGGGGACATACTGCCGAACCTCATCAAACAGCAGGCCACGTGTACGGCCTGCTCCCGGTAGGCAGTCATCAGCTTTGTCCTGTTGGTTCCGCCGATATTGTAATGGCCGCTCCTTCCGACGGTTTCCTTAATTATATAACTGCGCACCTTTTTGTTGGAACGCAGGCTCCTCAGCCGGTCGAAGGTATTGGGATGAAAATGTACTTCCACCTGTTCCTCTTTCCGGCCCAGCGCAACAGTGATCAGTCCAAGTTCAAGGCGCCGCAGCAGCATGCACATGTCGCGCCAGCCGGCACTCCTCATCCCGCCTTTCGGCAGCGGGATCGCGACGTATACTGAATCGGTCACGCGCTGGCGCCTGACAGCCTGGCTAAGAAGCTTCAGATTGAATGACGTCTTCAATTCGACTACGACCAAATCGTCGCCCATTATTGCCGCAAGATCGCAGCCCTTTACCTCTCCCTGGACCTGGTAGCCCAACGCCTCGAGATAATCGTGTACAGGTTTGTAAAGATCGGTTTCACGAATGTTTTCCGTCTTCGCCACACTCATCACCCCTGCCTGAATAAAAATTTCGATACTGACCGTTTCTGATGAAATGGTTTTCACAGCCTGTTGCATATCACAGCAGGCTGATGCTTTTCAACCCGGATTGTATCAGGTTTTCCACTTTGACAATGCGTCTGAGAGTGCGGAATTGATCGCCTCATCCGTCTCCTGATGTCTTAAAAAGTTACTGACTTCCCGCTTGTTGACCTGCTCGCCCTTCCGCTTTTTAAATGCCTCCAGCTTCTCACGGTATCCGCATGCGCAATAGAAGGTCTTATTCTCGCCCTCGCCCCTGATCTCAAGCTTTTTATGGCATTCGGGGCAACGTGCATTCGACGTCTGTGAGATGGGTCTGCGGAAACCGCATTCCCGATCGGAACAAACAAGCATTTTGCCCTTCTTGCCGTTTACCTCCAGGAGGTATTTACCGCAATCCGGGCATTTTTCCCTGGTCATATTGTCGTGTTTGTATTCCCCAGCGCTTGAAACAACGTCGCCTACAAGCTTTGTCGCATATTTTCTCATATCCAGCATGAATGAACCCGAGTTCATTTTACCTTTGCTGATAAGAGATAGCTGCTGTTCCCATTTTGCGGTAAGCTCCGGCGATTTAAGGTCCGGAGGTACAAGGCCCACCAGCTGTATTCCCTTTGAAGTCGGAATTATTTCCTTTCCCTTTCTTTCGATATAAAAGGTGTTGAACAGCTTTTCGATTATATCCGCCCTTGTTGCAGGCGTCCCAAGGCCGCTGGTACTCTCCAGCGTTTCTCTCAGCACTTTGTTTTCGACGAATTTGCCCGGATGCTCCATAGCCGTGAGAAGAGTTGCTTCGGTATATCTGGCCGGGGGCTTGGTTTTTCCGTTTGTCAGTTTCGCGGAAATTAGCTTGCCTGTCTGGCCTTTTGCTACATCGGGAAGGGACTGGTCATTATTAAAACGGTCTTCATGGTCAAAGTCCTCATCCTCATCCAGTTCGCCAAAGCCTTCGTACACTGCTTTCCAGCCCAAAGCCCTGATAATCTTTCCCCTTGCGGTAAATAATTCACATTTTGCATCAAGCCTTAAAGTAGTTTGCTCGTACTCAAAGGGCGGGCATAAAACAGCAATGAACCTTTTGACTATGAGGTCATATATATTACGCTCTTCGGAGCCAAGAGCCGCCAGATTTACATACTGTTCGGTAGGTATAATGGCATGGTGGTCCGTTACCTTGCTGCTGTCGACAAAGCGTTTGGTTATATTCATTTTGTTTCGAAGGACACTCTGCGCAAGCTTCGTATATGGACCTACGGATATGCTTTTAAGTCTTTCGGAAAGCGTCGGTACGATATCCTCGCTGATATACCGTGAATCCGTTCTTGGATATGTGACGAGCTTATGCGTTTCATACAGCCTCTGCATGATATTGAGCGTCTGCTTTGCGGAATAACCGTATTTCCTGTTAGCATCGCGCTGGAGTTCCGTAAGGTCATATGCCAGAGGAGGCAGGTCCTTTTTTGCATCTCTGGCGACTTCTACTACCGTCCCGGTCTGTCCGGCCACTTTTGATAAAATATCGTCAGCTCTGGCTTTATCAAACAGTCTGCTCTGTCCCGTCGTCCTGTCCTGCCACTGTACATTGAAGCCGCTGAAGCCTGCGCTTATGGTCCAGAAATCCTTTGGCACAAATTTTTTGATTTCATTTTCGCGATCTATTATCATTGACAAAGTAGGAGTCTGGACCCTTCCGGCCGAAAGCTGGGCATTGTATTTGCAGGTCAGCGCTCTTGTAACATTAAGCCCTACAAGCCAGTCTGCCTCAGATCTGCTCTGCGCCGACAGGAACAGATTATCGTAATCCTTCCCCGGCTTGAGATTCGCAAAACCTTCCTTTATCGCCTTTTCCGTCTGCGATGATATCCATAGCCGTTTTACAGGTTTTCTGAAGCCCGACTTAAGTATTATCCATCTGGCCACAAGCTCCCCTTCTCTGCCCGCATCGGTGGCAATGACGAGTTCGCTTACATCTTCCCTGTGCAGCAGGCTTTTTACTATGCCAAACTGCTTCGACGTCTCCCTGATAACAACAAGCTCCATCTTCGGCGGCAGCATTGGCAGATCTTCGATGTTCCAGCTCTTATACCTGTCACTGTAGATTTCCGGATCCGCCAGTGTCACCAGATGCCCGAGCGCCCAGGTAACTATATACTTTGAACCGGTAATAAAGCCGTTCCCATTCTGACTGCAATTCAAAACTTTTGCCAGATCTCTGGCCACAGACGGCTTTTCGGCCAAAACTAGAATCTTACCCATTTCATATCCTTTCCTTCTTTACCGATTGCATTCCGTTTTCAAGGAATTCCTTTAATTCCAGCAATGTGGCAAACTTCCTGTAAAGGAGTTTTACCAGTTCTTCATCAGGTTCGATCAGATCCGGCACCATAACGGTCTTCATACCGGCACCGTGCGCCGACCGGATCCCGTTAGGCGAATCTTCAACGGCAATGCAGTTTTCAGGTATGGAACCCAACCCCCTGCATGCCATTTCATAAATTTCCGGATCGGGCTTCCCACGTACGATCATATCTCCGGTCACTATTACGTTAAAATAGCGCGTTATGCCGGCCGTCTCCAGATGCCTCATAGCTCCGGACTTTCCGGTCGAGGTAGCCAGGGCGGTCCTGAAACCGTTCTTATTTAGAAACTCCAGTATTTCGTAAACACCCGGCTTTACCGGAAGACCTTCGCTCTCGATCATCTCCTTGAACTCCCGTGAAGTACAGTCCAGGAACTCTTCGCACGGAAACCCTTCCCCATAGCATCTTGTAAGAAAATTCCTCGTATCGCTATGATTCAGACCTACACAACCTTTGACGCCCGCGCTTATATCGTCGATGCCCATCTCCTGCGCAGCCTTGAACCACGCGTCGGTGGCCAACCTCTCGGTATCGAAAAGAACACCGTCCATATCAAAAACAACGCTGTTTATCATAACCGGCTCCATTCTCTTAAGAGTTATTACTCTTTATAATAACAGAGAATTCCGACTATGTTAACTATTAGTCATTTCAAAAAGAATTTCTTAATGGTAGTTCCCGTTGTGACTAATTTAGCTCTAATATCTACAGTAACAGGTATCTCGGGGAAAACCCCGTCCCATCTATCCTTGCAAGTGCTGCACCACAGGCTTTTACTTCTGATGTATAGCGTAATTATTCCTTAGGCGTGCTCCTGTATTCGCGCATGATGCTGCTGAAGATCTCCGCAGTGGTCGGAGGCGTGTAAGTGATGGCGTTGGCGCCCGCTTCGATCGTCCTCATGATCGAGTCGTCAGTCGGACCGCCCGTGGCAATGACAGGAATATCGGGGTGACGCCTCCGGATATTTTTAACGATCTCCGGCGTTTTGGCCGCGCCCGAAACGTTCAGGATAGTCGCTCCTGCATTCAGTCTTCCCTCAATATCCGTATTTTCCGAAACGACCGTCACTACCAGCGGTATATCGATTTTTTCACTGATCCACGCAATCGTCTCATCAGGCGTAGGAGCATTTACAACAACGCCGATCGCACCCTGGAATTCCGCATCCAGGGCCAGGTTGATAACTCTCTGGCCGCATGTAAGGCCTCCGCCCACTCCGCAAAATACCGGCACATCCGAGGCGTGGATGATTGTATGGGTAATAATTGGCTGGGGCGTAAAAGGATAAACTGCGATAATGGCATTTGCGTTGCTGTTTTTTATGATTGCAGCATCAGTCGAGAACAGAATCGATTTTATGAGCCTGCCGAAGATCCTTATCCCGCTTGCACTGGATATCACTTCGGGAACACGGACCATATGTTTCCTGAGATTGCCTTGAATATCCGGGATACTGACTGGCATTTGCAACCCTCCATTATATTGTGAATGATCTGATATATTGTGAATGACCTGATTATTTTAAGGTGTCCGGATGTTTTATGAATTATTCCTTCATATTGCGACATAAAACAAGCGGGCATCCAGTAACGGGAACCCGCTTGTTTGCAGATATTAAGCACCTTACTTTTTCGAAAGTGTAAATTTATAGACCTTGCTGCCGGAAATTACATATATACTGCCGTTCAGAGCGACTGTTGCAAAATCATAACCCAATTCAGGCTGTTCAGCAACTTTTTTCCAAATCGGACTTTTGGGATCATATACTAAAACTCCTTTATCATGCACTCCGTCCCCGATAATATACAACCTGCCATTTATGGATACTGTACCGAACGCATATATATATCCTATTATTCATAACAGCTGTACTCAGACCGTTGGACCCTTCATACATATCGGCCTTGCGGGTCCATTTCCTAGTCGCGGGAACGTATACGAACATATTATCCAATGTAGTAACATTCCCTTCTGCAGAACCGGAAAGGTCAGTAAAGAGCAGGTACGGTCTATGAAACATACAGCCGCCTGCTCTTTTTTATGTACCGCGTCTTCCTTATTAAGGCATGGGCTCACCACATATAAGTGATCTCTAAGCGGACGGCCTGCCTGCCGATCTGATCACAGGGTCACTCCGTCCTTGAATATTGCGATCTCACTGTATCCGTTAATTTCGTTTTTTGTCCGGTATTCCCCCGAAGCCACCTTCATCACGTATTCGAAGAAAGCTTCGGACAAGTGCCCCATGCCGCGATCTTCAAGCAATTGTCCCGCATCGAAGTCGATCCAGCTGCTCTTTCTTTTAAACAGATCCGTATTCGTGGATATTTTTACGGTAGGAACGGGGGCCCCAAGAGGTGTGCCCCTTCCCGTAGTAAATAGTATCAGCTGCGCGCCGGCAGCCGCTAGCACCGTTGCGGCGACCATATCGTTGCCGGGTCCCTTGAGAAGGTTCAGCCCGGATTTCCTGACCGTTTCTCCATAATCCAGAACATCTGTGACATTTCCCGTACCGCCCTTCTGCGTACAGCCTAGCGACTTCTCCTCCAATGTGGATATGCCGCCCTTTTTGTTTCCGGGAGAAGGGTTGTCATAAATAACCTGACCATGACCGATATAGTACTCTTTAAAACCGTTGATCAGCTCGACTGTCCTGTCGAACACCTCATTGCTGATACAGCGGTTCATGAGTATCGTCTCGGCCCCGAACATTTCGGGGACCTCCGTCAGAACAGCCGTGCCGCCCTGTTTTATAAGAAGGTCTGAAAACGCACCGACCAGAGGATTTGCCGTGATCCCTGAGAACGCATCGGAACCGCCGCATTTAAGTCCGACTACAAGCCGCGATACAGGGCATTCCTGCCTCCTAAACCTCTCTGCATATCCGACCAATTCGCCGATCAGCTTCAGGCCCTCTTCTATTTCATCCCCAGCTTCCTGCGCCGTAAGAAATTTCACCCTATCCGGGTCATAATTTCCAAGAAGCTTTTTGAATTCAGGGATATTGTTGTTTTCGCAGCCCAGTCCGAGCACCAGCACGCCTGCGGCATTAGGGTGCCTGACCATGGCGGCGAGGATCCTCTGCGTGTTCAACAGGTCATCGCCCATCTGTGAACAGCCATAGGGGTGTGGGAACGCAAATATCCCGTCGGTCCTGTTCCCGAACCTTATGTTCGCCTCCCTGGAAAGAATCTCGGAGGTCTTGTTGACGCAGCCTACAGTGTTAACGATCCAGATCTCGTTTCTTATTCCGACATTACCGTCCGAACGGACATAGCCCATAAACTTTTCCACGGGCTTGCCGCGGGAAAGGCTGGTATGCCCGGCAGTCCCGGCAGGATCTGCGAATCTGGGATTATAAGAATACTTAAATTTGCCTTCAAGATTTGTCCTTATATTATGTGTGTGGACGTATTCACCTGCCGCGATAGGCTTAACGGAATGTCCTATGGGATATCCGTACTTGATTACGTCTTCATTGAGTGCAATATCCCTGACAGCGACCTTGTGACCTTTGTCAATATCTTCAAGAGCAGTTATCTCGTCGCCTTGAAAGACAAGTCTTTCTCCTTTTACGACGTCTTCGATGGCAACAGCCACATTATCCTTTTCATTGATAACCAGAACCTTGCTCTTTTCCTGGGCGTGGCCTTCCGAAATCAAAGCCTTAAGCGACTTTTCCATTCCGAAAGAAACGATATCAAACAGGTAATCCGCAACAAGTCCGGTCAGCCCGTCGATCTCATTGAGGTCCCTTCCCCACCAGTCGGATCTTGCCAGCAACTCCGAAACCATGCGCGCGAGCTTCTCCTTCTGCTCATGATTTTCCTTCTGCCCGGCCCGCTGCTTTATGCCTTCGTGTACAGACTGCTCCTGTTGCCCGACCAACTCAGTTGCACTGTCGTATCCTGACCACTCCTTCTGCCCGGACTGCTCCTTTATGCCTTCGTAGCCCGACTGTTCCTGTTGCACCGGCGGCTGTTGCCCAGCCCTCTCAGTTGCACTGTCGTAGCCTGACCACTGCTGCCTGAAGAACTCTAGCACGGGTAAATCATCGTTTATTTCATACCTACTGCCTTTCCTATCCCCTACCAGCGCTCTGCCTTTCATTTCTGCGCCCCTGTAAAAGGCAAAAAGTGCAGCAAGAGAGAAAGTCAGTATTTTCGGCAGCTTGCCTTCTCTATTGACATATTCCAGAATTGATGGCAGTACCCTCGTCTTGAATTTAGAAACCGAATTCAGAGAAATACTTAACAGATAATGCTTAATAAACGGGTTTGCAAAACGCTCCAGGACAATATTTGCGAACTGTCCGAGCTCATCCGCAGGCATATCCAGCGTGGGAATGATTTCGTCAAAGATACCTTTTTTCATGAAGGTACTGATTAATTCATTGCCAACACATTCCCCGACTGTATCAAGCCCGTACAGAAATGCCGCAGGTACGGTCATTGTGTGCGCTCCGTTAAGGATCCTTACTTTTCTGGTCCTGTAAGGAGTAATGTCGTTGGTCCATATTGCGTTGATCCCTGCTTTGGCGAAAGGAAGCTCCTCCGCAAGCTTTTTATCGCCCTCCAGCACCCACAGGTGAAAGACTTCTCCTGCGTCCAGCAATTTATCCGTATATCCGAGCTCGCCAGTCAAAGCTTCGAGCTCATCTTTCGGATATCCCGTCACGATCCTATCGACCAATGTGTTAAGAAAATAATTAGCTTCACTGATCCAGGCGGTGAAATCTTCTCCAAGGCCCCATTCCTGCGCAAGCCTCAAGACTATTTCCCTGAGGTTGTCACCGTTTCTTTCGATCAACTCGCAGGGCATGATGATGAAACCCTTTGACACATCTCCCCCGAAGGCTTTGAACCTTCTGTGCAGAAGGACAGTGAGCTTGCCCGGGAAGGAAACCGGCGGCGCATCGTCAAAGCGGTCCTGCGAGCTGTATATTATCCCAGCTTCAGTAGTATTCGATACAATGACCCTCAATTCGGGGCTTTCAGCCAGCTTCAGGTATTCATCGTATTCCGTATATATCTCGAGGCACCTGCTGATGACAGTTATAATCTCCTTAGTGTCAACGACACTGCCGTTTTCAATCCCTCTTAGAAGCAGCGTATAAAGGCCATCCTGCTCCTTGAACAGGGGGATTTTATCTCCCCCTCTGGGTTGCACGACTGCGATACTGCCGTTGAAACAGCCAGCCGTATTCAGCCTGTTAATCATCCAGTCCGCAAAGCCCCTCAGGAAATTACCTTCACCGAACTGCAGTACTTTTACCGGAAACCTATTCAACGGTCCGACAACAAGATCTGCCGGCAGATCCGGCCTACTCTGTTCCAAAAGCGCCCTGCTCAAATTCTTCACTGCAAAGCCCCCTGTTTGATTGAATCTATTAATAAACATACGTATATATTTTTAATATACACTTAATATTTGCAGATTTCTTGGCGTAAATTGACTAACCTATTGCAAAAATTGCTGTGTTGAACAGTAGTGATGCCGTCACATGTCAAATAACGGCAGAAGAAAGGTGCTAGGCTTTGGATGACGGATACTCATTCAGAACAATTCGAGCAAACTCCTTAGCCCCGTTTATTGCTTCAGAAGTCTGGAAACTTGCGAGATCGTTCTCATCCCAAACGGAATACATCCCAATATATATCAACCCTGAGTGTTCACACAGCCTTTTAATGCCCATTTCAAAAGGCTCGGTGGCATATGCCCGGCCATACCCGTGTGTGGCGATTACGGCAACACCCTTGCCGGCCCAAAGAGAACCTTTGCCTTTTCCGTAAAACTTATTCATTCCGTAATGCCTGTCGAGCATTGCTTTCATCTCTGTAGTGCAATACCAAGTGTAAATCGGCGTGGCAAGCACAATAATATCCGATTTTATGATTTCCTCCACGATAGCCTGCATGTCGTCGCGCTGTATACAGCCATATTCTTCCGAAACCTGCTGACAGGCGTAACAAGCCTTGCACGGGGCGATATTCTTACCATACAACGTGGTATAGGATACCTCCGCTCCATTTGCCTTCAGCTCATCAATAAATGGCTTGCACAATTCGGCGGTATTGCCGTTCAAACGGGGACTGCCCATAAAAATCGATATTCTCATTTTCATCACCGCCATTAAAACAAGTATTACACTGTGTCACGCTAGCAGCTTGGTTATTTTCTCATATCATACCACATGATAAGCATCTGTAAAAATATTTTGGGTCGGAGCGGCGCTGTAGGATTTATTGCAGAACTCAGTAAAACCAAGGGTTTTAAGGTAGTGCCAAGATTCTACAAAATGACAAATTAATAAAGTAGCTGTTTAACCGGTTAGATGAGTATGTTAAAATAAAACAAGGATATTATGTAATCCTCGTCAAAGGGGTAATGTGAATGAAAGCGTTGAATCGAGTATTATCCTCAGTATTGCTTTTTATTGTCATAAATTCTTTTAGTATTCTATTTTTTTCAACCAGATGGTGGATAATCATTCCATTTGCCATTGCATACTTTTTAATAGTCAATATATTTCCAGACTTCAGAAAGCAGCCTACCTTCAGAATCAAAATGTTATCAGACGGGGTAGAGCTGCTTAAGCTTTTTTTAATTACAACTTTGCTAAGCGTCTTATATATAGTTTTTGTCGGAATAAAGACGATTCCGGCAGAAGTACATATTTTTACTATTTCTATAGTAATTGTAATATTAGCTGAGTCAATATTGTTCTGGAACGGAATTGTCAGAGTATACAGCACCTCTATCCAGCTTGGAATAAAGTGGCGAATTATCGGAATTGTCTGCGGCTGGATTCCGATTGTTCATATCTATGCACTGGTTAAAATAATAAATATTGTGACAGAAGAAGTTACTTTTGAGATAGAAAAGTTTGAATTAAATTCAACACGAAAAGAGAAGGATCTCTGTAAAACACGCTACCCGCTTTTACTGGTGCACGGCGTATTTTTTCGGGATACCCGCTATTTCAATTACTGGGGGCGTATTCCCGGAGAGCTGATAAAAAACGGTGCTGTCATATTTTACGGTCAGCAACAGTCGGCCGCTTCTGTGAAAAAGAGCGGCGAGGAATTGTCCAATCGTATTAAAAGCATTATTAAAGATACCGGATGTGAAAAGGTGAATATTATCGCCCACTCAAAAGGTGGTCTTGACAGTCGCTATGCGATCAGTTGTCTGGGTATGGATCAATATGTCGCATCACTGACAACGATCAATACGCCGCATAAGGGCTGTATTTTTGCAGATTATCTTTTGGAAAAGGTTCCGGAAAAGGCGCGCAATTCCATTGCGAATAAATATAATACCGCACTCAGGAAGCTTGGTGATACAAATCCCGATTTTATTGCGGCCGTAACGGACTTGACAGCTTCTCAATGCAAAGTTATGAATGAAGCTGTTCCTGATATCCCTTCGGTATATTATCAGAGCGTCGGGTCAAAAATGAACCGCGCCCGCAGCGGAAAATTCCCGCTGAACATCGCTTATCCATTTGTGCGTCATTTTGATGGGGATAATGATGGTTTGGTTTCCGTTAAATCTGCACAATGGGGCAAGAACTTTATTATGATATCTATGAATGGCAAACGCGGTGTTTCCCACGGCGATGTAATTGACCTTAACCGTGAAAATATCAGGAGCTTTGACGTCAGAGAGTTTTATGTGCATTTAGTTGAGGATTTGAAAAAAAGAGGATTATGAGCTAAACAGGAGAAGTAAATTGCAGCTTGAGGCAGCGGATAAGATAGGCGGGTTCATGAGACAAGTGGTTTAACAAATGCCATTATTCAGCCTTCGACAGAATTCCAAACTACCAGTGAGAGGACAGTTCTGGGGTGTGAGCTATCGGACTTTGGTTTGTATGGCAACCTCGCCCACAAATGCTGCCTGATGCGATTTCTATACGCCAGACCGGAGATTTGCCTAATGCTTCCCCCAGATCCCTCCCTGCGGAGGGCACTCTTGCCTTTCCGCTGCCAGGACGTACTCGGGACTTTTACCCGTTAGACTGCGCCCATGTTATGCCACCATAAAAAAACAGCACCAGAATTTATAACTGGTACCGTTTTTGGGTGATTTTCCATCAACTGGGCTTGCTTATAAATTCCTGCGTAAACATCATGCCATATTGGCTGCCACTCCGTATTCCGATTCCTATATGGGTGTAATCGGTACTCAGGATATTCTTTCTATGGCCCGGAGAATTCATTAATGCATTTTGCGCTGCCTCCACAGTTTGGTTGCCTGCGATGTTCTCACCTCCAGAAACATAATTAATGCCAAAAGACTTCATCATGTCAAAAGGGCTGCCGTATTTTGGCGAGTTATGGCTGAAGTAATTGTTGTCTATCATATCCTGTGACTTGATCCTTGCCATTTTTGTCAATTCCATATCTATCTTCAATGCAGGCACGTTGGCTTGTGCACGTGCTTGATTGACCAGATTGAACATTTGCTGTTCCTGGGATGTCAGGGCATTGTTGTTGGTTTGTGCCGTGTTCGGGGTTTTGGGCTTGGAACCTTGTGCCCCGGGTGTGGTATTCGGCGCGGTCGGTGTATAATTTGCCGCCGTACCCGGCTTTATTTCATTGGGTATTACAGGGGTACACTGCTTTTGGGGAATAAAGCCTATACTATTGTCGGAAAGCTTCACTGCATACCAATCTGCAACTTTTCCCAGGACATCCAGTCTGGTGTCTTTGCTAACTGACTGGAGTGAAGGAGAACTGTTTGAGCAGCCGGACCTGACAGCAACGTTGTCATAAATTACCTTGCACCTGGTTATATCGTTCGTTCCAGAAATTGAAGATTCCTTACCTATTGCGGCTTGCTGCGTACATGATACAGAAAACAGCAGGGCAATAATCAATATTAAGACAAGTAAAATTTTTCTCATAACCCAACCTCCTAATGATGGATTTATAGAACCCTGCATAATATTATTTGAAATAAAATTTATTTTATTATGTTAATTTTTTATGAGTGAGAAACTATTTCCATTGGCGAGTCGTCAGGACATACTGGTAATAAGGATACAAAAGATACCCTTCCAAAGGGCCATGCATTTTTCTTAACACCTCGTGCCTTCTCAGGTTCGAATCCCGTCTAGAACATAAAAAGGAGAAACCGCCTTTTCTGTATGAAGGCTTTTTCCCCTTTTTTGGTCAGACAGGTTTCCTCCATTTATCTATCAAGGGAATGATTTATGACAAGCTTTGCCGTCTCAGCACAAAAACCTGTACCGGGCTTCCAAACTCCTCTGTCAGTGCACCTGCCTCAAAGCCCAGATGCTGATAGAAAGCTCTGGCGGCGGTGCCGTTCGGGTCATCCTCCCGGTATGTAGTCACCGTGATATCCTTTTCCGGATCGGCAAGCGGCAGTATATAGCTGACCAGTTTTTGCGCAATGTGCCGCCGCTGATAGCGGTCATCCACCGCTAAATAACACAGTATATTTTCTGATCGGGAGAACAGCAGTGCGCCCACAACCCGGTTGCAGTCTTTTGCACAAACAGCACCATTTGCTTCCATGAACTCCAGCACCGTCTCTCGGTGTTCCGACAGCGCATGCTCTGTCTCCAATCCGGGAAAAAGATTGCGCATCCGCCGTACCAGCTCCATCCAACTGTCAATATCCGCAGCTTTACCGCGCGTAATTTTTGTTGTGCATCCTGCTTTTTTCAGTTCTGTCTGTTCTTTTTCCCATGCTTGCAAAAATGCCAATTGTTCCGGTGTGTGGAGCCAATGCTCGCCGTTTTTCATAACGGTCAGTTTGCAGCCAAAGCCACTGACAAAAGCATTCACCGTACTCAGATCGGTCAGGTTATCCTGACCGGCATATAGAATCGATGTAGGCATATCCCATTTGGCGATGGGATGCGCTTTCGCATATTGGAGATAGTTCCAGGAAAGTGTTTCCCCAAAGTCGGTGGTAATCTCCTGCTCGGCTTGGAGCCGCTCCTCGCCCACTCCATTCCAGAGCATCATATTGCGAATGAGATTCTCCATGTCCAGTATCGGGGAAACAAACAGAACCCTTTCCAACGGCTCTCCCGCAAAGGCCTGCATAGAAAACCATGCGCCAATGCTGGTGGCCCGCAGGGCAATGTACCCCCAGCGCTGCCGGGCATACGCCAGCACTGAACGCAGCTCCGGCACAACATGCCAAGGATCAAAGCCAGGCTCGCCGCCCTGGCGCTCCCCATGCTCGGGAAGGTCAATGGCAAGCACCTGCCAGCCCTTGGGGCACACAATTTCCGCGAAGGCACCGCCCTCTTCCTTGAAGCCGCATTTACCGTGAATAAAAAGATACAGCCTGTCGCTCGGCTCACCGTACAGCACAGCCGGGATGGCATCAATATTGAATCTTTGTTCTCTCATGTGAAAATCTTCTTTCTATTTGCATCTCCCCACTCCAAGGCGTGGAAAGGAATTATATCAACAAGGCATAGAACAACACATAAAAGCTCTCCTGCTGTTTCCAGTTTACTTCAAGACGCTGGGATTGGCAAGTAATCCCTTCTTCATCTATTTTGTATTCGAGACCTGCCGATATTACCGCTTTTTATAATACATCAGTCGCCATTTCCCAATGTCAGCCGAGCTTGAAAATAGCTTTAATTACAAAGGTACGAATGGAAAAAGCGATGGCGCTGATAAAGGAAAAAGATATAAAAGCCTGGGAGGTTGCCGAAGCGGTCGGCATAACAAGTGTGAACTACTTTTACACCTGCTTCAAGAAGTTTTTTGGTATTTCGATCAGCGAATACAAATCAATGGTTTGAAGTCGCATCCGGCGAGTGCCGAGTTGTTTTCATCCTGAAATCATGACCACCCGCTGAGCGGGTGGTTTGTGCTAGCCCTATAAGGGCATGTTACCTGCTTAAGCCTTAAGGCTTACTGAATGGTTTGCCAACCGCATTATATTTACTCGCTACCGCTAAAGCGG
>JAEYOM010000134.1 GCA_023411715.1 Bacillota bacterium
TGGGAATTACATACTGGGCTTCCGTCCACCAGTTCAGATATTCTCCGTATTGATTGCCCGGTGTCGGTTTTATCGGAATATTGCGGACGGGTATCCTGACCACCTGGCCGACTGTAAGCCATGTCGAGGAGGTAAAGTTGTTCGCTGACATAAAATCGGTCATGGGGATATTGTAGCTGTTAGCAATGCTCCAAACCGTGTCGCCGGCTTTGACAGTATAGTATTTATAGGTGATGTAGGATTTTGAAGTCGAGGTTTGTGCAGGTGTAGTCGATGTGCCCGAGGCCTGCGGAATTATAACTTTATCGCCTATATTCAGCCATGATTTGTCTGTCGCATTATTTACCTGCAGGAGTTTTGCAAAATTCACGCCGAATTTTTGACTGATGGTCCAGTACGTATCTCCGGATACTACCGTGTAGGTGGCTGTCCGGTCCGGCAGCGGGACCGTGATGGTATTGCCCGGATAGAGTATCGTGGCGGATGTTGCATTGTTTGCCTTCATAAGGGTGGTTGTTGAAATTCCGTACTTTTGGCTGATAAGCCAGAAGGTATCCTCTGATTGTACTTTGTAACTCACGTTCTGTGCAGCCGCATAACCTACGCTCCCCATAACTATCCCAAGCGTAAGGATACCGGATAAGACAAGTTTCTTATATTCCATAATAAACTTTCCTCCTTTATAGTGCGGTACATTGTACTGAATATTGAGTTGTCCTTTTAGTTTACATAATATATTCGCAGAAGTATAGGGAAATTGCAGTGTTTTCTTAATGTAAATTATGGTTTTTTGGAATTTCTCGGCAATGGCCATCGCAGCAATTTATGACTTAATTACGGCAATATACGAGTTGCATATCTACATTTAGAGATGTTACAATGTTCAGTAAATGAAAACGAAAAATTCGTCGCCAAACAATATTTTTAGGTCGTTAGGGATACTTAGAGGGAACACCCGTACTTCAGTGCTCTGCGAGCCGCTATGGGGGCTCCCTTTTGTACTGTTCAATTTTTATCTGAGCCTTTATATGAAAGAGCTTGGAGTGACGGTCAAACAGATCGGTTACATAATATCGATTGGCTATATCGCAGGCACCGTTTTTTCACTTGTCAGCGGACTTATTACAGACAGGCTGGGAAGGAAAAGGACTACCTTGATATTTGACTTTATCAGCTGGCCATTAACGGTTTTTATCTACCTGATATCCAACAGTTTCATCATGTTTGCAATTGCCACAGTGCTCAATAATATGGGTAAGATTGTGGGCGTTTCATGGAACCTCATGATCGTCGAGGATGCCGATAACGACCAGAGGATAGCCGCTTTCAATCTGATTAATATAATCAATATTGCGACCGGAGTAATAATACCGCTAGCAGGCTTGCTTGTCGGGGCGTATGGCGTCGTGACTGCCGAGCGTGTGTTTCTCGCGTTTGGCGTAATCAGTATGTCGACGATGGTCATTTTGAGGAATCATTTATATAAGGAGACCAGGATCGGACAGCAGATACTTGATGAACGGAAAAGAAATCCGGTGCCCTTCAACCTTAAAAGTTTGATACCGATCAAGGCTGCACGGGTGTTTAAAGGAAATCCCAGGGCAATTATTGCCGCTCTGGTTTATATCCTGTTTTTCATATATATTCCGCTCGGTACGTTCAATAGCCTGTACTTCGCACCCTTCATGACCGAAGCACTGAAGCTCGGCAAGTCTTCCATATCCATACTGGGCGGCGTTTATTCGGGCGTCATGTTTTTCATATTTGTATTTATAGTACCGGCGATTTCCAAAAGAAATAATACGAGAAATATGCAGATAGGCCTGCTGATACAGGCCGCATCGCTGTTCCTGCTGATACTTATCCCCGCCGGGAGCCTTCTTACCGTCATATTTTGCATCGGCACATATGCAGCCGGCTTTGGCATTTTCAGGCCGTTTCTGGATACAATGCTTGCCGGGGTGACAGAAGGGAATGAAAGGGCAGGCATATACTCGCTGATCAATACGGTCACATGCGTTATAACCGCTTTACTGGGATTCGTTTCAGGCAGCATTTATGTCTTCAACCCGAGGTTTCTATACCTCATATCCATAGCGATCCTGCTGGCGAGCGTTGTGTTGCTCGGGGTATACGGCAGATTGACACATACGGTAAACAAAGCGGTGGACCATACAGAAGGCAATGCCGTAAATTCAGGCGTTCAATAATATCCATATCAGGCAACATAATTTAATTTTTTTCACTTGACATTTTTGTCTTGCGCCAGTAGAATATACTTTGTCGGCTTTAGCCGAAGTAATGCGGCCCATTGGTCAAGTGGTTAAGACACCGCCCTTTCACGGCGATAACAGGGGTTCGAGTCCCCTATGGGTCACCAGGAACATTTTAAGGCTTCATGCAAGCCACTAAAGCATTATACGGCCCGGTAGTTCAGTTGGTTAGAACGCTAGCCTGTCACGCTAGAGGTCAGGGGTTCGAGCCCCCTTCGGGTCGCCATAAAATAAAAAGCGGATATCGAATGATATCCGCCTTTTATTTTTTCAGCCGGCTATATAGAGCTTGGACCTTGGTGGGCACGGGTTTTACGGCGCAATCCTCAATTGATGGGGAAGTAGATGTCCATATAAGTTACCCCATTGATTTCCAATTCCTCTTCCAGCCAATAACGATCTTTGTCGCAGGATGCTTTATATCCTTTATTATTGACCCACTCCACCAGCGTTTTCCAACCTCTCGGAATGGTGTCGAAAGGATTTGAGAAGGGATCTGTGATACGCAGTACTGCGTACTTGCAGCCTTCAACCTTCTTTATGACCACTCCCTTACTGACCGGAGTGTTTTCATTTACTTTTACCCAATACTCGTAACCTCTTAGTCCTCTGTCCCTTTCTTCTTCGCTTGCCGGTATATCGAAACCGAACTTCCTACCCTGTGGATCGATACCATTTTCTTTGATCCATTCAGTCAGAAATGCTATTACTTCTTCCTCCGGATTCGAACTGACGACTTTTGCACTCGCTACAAACATCGTATCAAGGCTTTCAAACCTTACATCACTGAATATACTATCCATTTGATTACCTCCATAATTATTGATTGAAAATTCTTTAAGAGCAGGTTTTTTCGGGACCGAATAATTCACGCCCCTGAATTTACTGGGATTATCGCCAAACTCCTGTAGAAATGCCCTGCTGAAGGAACGCTCCGAACTATAATTATAGTCTAAAGCCACATCAAGAATACGCTTCCCCTGGCATATTTCATGCATTGCGTATGCCAGTTTCCTTTTCCTCACGTAGTCCATTACTGAAACACCGACATACATTCCGAAGAGGCGATAGTAGTGATACTTCGAAAAGCCTGCGGCGCTGGCGCATTCTTCAATTGTAATTTCCTGCTTGACGTTCTCTTCAATAAAATCAATGGAATTTTGTAAATATTCGATATAACCCACTTTTTATACTCCCCGTTGCAACGATGATTTGATTATAACCTTATATGAAAATGCAGACAGGACATTTTGTGCTATTTATTTTAGAATCTGACATTATTATATTACTCCGGTTAGGAGTATTCCAAGCTAAAATATCAATTCACATAATATTTCCTCTGCAATCTTGGTGAAAACTTATTTACATTGCGGAAGAATTATGGTAACATGTGTTTCATGCGTTGGAAAACTTAATGCGCTGGTGTAGCTCAGCAGGTAGAGCAGCTGACTTGTAATCAGCAGGTCGGGGGTTCGATTCCGTCCACCAGCTCCAAACTCGAAAGCCGCTTGTCCGTAAGGATAGGCGTTTTTGCATTTCTAAATTATATAGAAAAAATTACGTTATTCATTGTTTATAGTTGTTATAAGCGGTTGGATGTGGTTCAAATAAGTTGCGAAAACTATGAAATCTAAAGACATTGATATGGTTGAGTGTATGGCCTATTTGATGCTTGAACATAACTTATGAGTCTACATAAGATTAGCGATTCTAACATTGGTGCATTTAATTTACAGTTTGAAAAACCTATGATACTATTTTTACATAGAAGTTTGGAAGTTTTTAATTCAGATTATTAATATCTGTGAATAGATGCTTAAGATCTACCTGAACGTAGTAGGAGGTTTACATGAAATTTGAAGAACACCTTTCATGGATACTGGACGACAAAAAAGACACTTACTCATACGAAGAGGAGGTCCTGGATAAATGCATCTCAAGGAGTGAGTGGGTAGAAAAAAATTGGAGTAAACATGTTGAGACAGTTAAGAAAAACATTGAATTTGTGCACGCTCTAGGGCTTAAATGTGACAGTGTCGGTTGGTGCAGTCTTGATATAAACAGACCTGATATCGATTCCTTGTTGGAACGAATCAATGCTTTTGTATTGAAAGAAGGATTATATTTACGAGGAAACTATAATAGAGTATGTTCGGATTTTGATTGTGAGTGGTATCTTCTTGAATCACAATATTTATCAAATGGCGAATGGGATTACGTGAACGTTACTGACAGAGACGGAAATCCTCTAACGATCGATGAAATCTACGCTTACAAAGTACCTAAGTTCATACAGGTGTTATGGGACAACAAATTACCTCATGTAAACGAAGATATCAGGAACTGTTGTCGTAATCATAGATTTAGTGGCATAGATTTTTATTGGATTAGGGATATAGGCCGATACAATGCTACACAGTTCTTTGGACTAATTACCGAGAATATTGTCCCTGAGTTTGCATGTGACCGATATTTATCTTATAGGGATTCAAAGAACACAAAATATAAAAATATTGACCATTCTGTTGGTTCACCTCTCTATCAAAGGTATCTAGCATTGGGTGGCGCGTTACCAAGACTGTCTCAAATGTTTTATGATTTAAGTATCAATTTGCCTATTCAACTTCCCAAAAATAAAATGCCGGAAACGGATTTTGCTTATGTATACTTCTACAGAGGCGACTACTCTAGACATTATGCTTTAATCAAAAAAAATGCAGCAGATATTCTATTATCCGAAAAGGTAATCAGAAAAGAATATCTAACACCAGTAGTTCTCTATGACATAGAACCTGGAGGTTATTATATTCAGACATCGGAAATCATACTGTACCCTTCCGAGAAAGTCATAAAAAAACTTGAATTTGATTATTATAAACTAAAGGAAAACCCGAAGCCTGAAAGAAAAGCTTCTGAGAAAGATGCATTAAAATTATTCAGGAACATGAAAAGGTTAAGGCCTGAGGATTTCCAAAAAGGGTTAGCTAAAAAGAAGCTGGAAACCTTAGTTGCAACGTCATATGAGTTGTTTTCTCCATATTATTCAATCTCAGACGGTGGTTATTTGTCGGATGAATATAACTTTTTATCTTATTCAGAATCGCTAAAGGAAACTCAAGCTTATTTAGTGGAAATCGAAAAAGAGGAATTGCATATAGACAGGTATACAGGGGTTGTAATTGCTAAATGTGCAGACGGCGATACAGTTATGACTTGCAATGATGGTTCAGTAAAACGTATTAGCCATGAAACAATGGCTGTTTGTGAAAGGTGGGACACTGTTGCACAATTCTTTTTTGAATCCCTGGCTGACGTATAATATCAATCAGTCAATATAACTAATAAGTGCTATGGAAATTTGAATTATATAACTTTCAAAGAAAAGTGAATTGCTTAAAATCCATAATTCATGAAAGCTCTCTATAAGTGAATCTGTGAATAAGCCAACCCTCAACTCATTCGCTAAATGGTTTATAAGCTGATAAAATGTGCTGAAACAACGTATTCAGGTTGTGAAGTTTAGTTGTGAAGAACTATCGGAATTTGCCCACAACAGCTTCATATCAACACTTTCGAGGTTCTACTTGCAATGACTTGTAATCAGCAGGTCGGGGGTTCGATTCCGTCCACCAGCTCCATAGAAAAACCGCTTGTCCGTAAGGATAGGCGGTTTTTGAGTTTTCAAATTATTTAGAAAAGATAGCGGTATTCATTGTTTATAGTTGTTATAAGCGGTTGGAAGCTGTTCAAGTAAGTTGTCAAATCATGAGATCTTAAGATTGTATGGCTTATAATTTACGCATTGACATAATGCATAAAGCTACATAAACATTAATTTTCTAAAAGTTTGACTATATAGTAAATTGTGGATATAATTATTCGGTAATTTGTTTAACAATTTAAAGGAGTAAAATTGTGATGAAAAAGTTTGTCCCCGATGATTTCGTCGTTCCAGAAAAACTAGAAACAGAGAAGTTTAGGCTAAGAATGTTAACTGTTGATGATGTTGAAAAGGATTATGAAGCAGTAATGTCAAGCAGAGATCATATAAAGAATCTGTATCGTGAAGAAGATTATGGAACATGGCCAGAAGAGAATATGACAATAGAAGAAAATTTAGAAGATTTGCGGAGACACCAGTCTGAATTTCTGGAAAGAGCATCGTTTACGTATACGGTAATGAGCCTAGACGAAAGTATATGTCTAGGCTGTGTATATATAAATCCAAGTAAAAGAAAGGATTTCGATGCTGAAATAGATTTCTGGTCAAGAGCAAGCGAGACAGAAAATGAATTAGAGAACCTTCTATATAGTACTATTAAAAAGTGGGTTAAAGACAAGTGGCCTTTTGGAAATGTTGCTTATCCTGGTCGATAATAAGGCAAGAAAACAAGATTTGTTTAAGGCCATAATCAGATGGAATCCATATTATAAACTTATTACATAGTATGAAAACTAAAGTGGAGGGGTTTACTGTGAAAAATAAAAATATCTTAACAGTTTTTATTATAATTTACTTGCCTCTGTTGCTTATTTCTTGCTCAGATCAAAAACCCTTGCAATCAGATACTCCAGTTAATACAGCTATTATCATGGAAAGTTTTCTGAAAGAGGGAAACTATAAAAATTTTAGTGAACTCTTTATTGATGGTAGAAAAAATGCTGTATCAGAAGAACAATTTAATGAATTAAAGAAACTTACTACTGCTGGAACGGAATTAAAACATTATGAATTACTCACATTTACAAATGGTAAGATGATATTAATAGAACTTACGCAAGAAAGGGCAAATGGTGAGTATAGAATAGAAGATGTTAAAGAAGTTCCGGACGAAATGAAGTCTTTATTAAAATAAGACGCATTCTTTATAAAGGACAAGCTGATGGGAGAAGCGAAACTGTAACAAACTACAATATACGAAAGACTTTTACGAGCTGATAAAATATGCTGAAACAATGTATTCAGGTTGTGAAGTGTAGTTGTGAAGAACCATCAAAATTTACCCATAATAGCTTCATATCAATACTTTCAAGGTTCTATTTATAATGACTTGTAATTAGCGAAGCGGCGCGTCGATTCCGTCCACCAGCTCCATAGAGAAAACGCCTATCCCGAGGATGGGTGTTTTTCTATGCGGAAATGTAAGGGACGGAATCTGAACAATGTGCCCACACGACAAAGAAAGGACGTCCCCTTCTGGCACGCCAGAAATGAGACGTCACTATTGGTTACATATAGGGCTTATATTTGTGATTATAGTTTAATATTATCGGAAGATGATGCGAACGGACCCGGGATAACATGAATACCGCGATGATTTCCGAAGTAGTCCGCGTCAAAGCGTATCGGTGTCCCATCCGCGTTTTCAAAGTATGCTTCCGGTTCGAAGGCTTTGCCGAGAATTTCTGTGTGGATCATCCGATCGCTGAAATCCTTTAGGTAATCATATACATTTGTACGCAGGTAATAATGACCGTCTTTTTCCACCAGTTCTACTTTAATATCCTGACCATTGTTTTCAACGAACAGACCGTTCACTTCATTTTTCCATGGTTTGGCACCGCTTAGATATACATTCCCTTCACTCCAGACTGGCAGATGACCTGTATGAGCAGGCTCTAAAGCTCTCATGTTTGGACGCTGGGAAAAATCGAACTGCGCAATCCATTCATCATGGGTTGGGTAATCATCGAAAACGTGCGTGCCGACAAGTCTGTTTTCCCGCCTGGCATGTACGTCTTGATCATCGTAGGTCACATAGTCTTCAGAAGGCCATTTCTGGACAAAGATATTGTTGTAGAAACGGTTGTCACCATGAAGAAAGGTCATAAAGCCCATCACTTCCGTACGGTGTGGTATGTGATATGGTGTATAGCGCCAGGTTGTTCCCCCACCGACGTCGGTTAACGCACCACAGATGAGGTTGTGAACCATAGCCACGCCCTGTGTCGCAAAACGAAGGCTGGCGTCTGAGAGCAGAATATTGTTATCGATCAGTGTTGGACCATGGCTGACTTCTACAAATATATCCTGAGACATCATACTTCCTGGAAGATTTTTTGCATACGATGGCCGCTGGTTATCATGCAGCAGGTTCTGGGTAATACGTGTGCCCTGTGCTTCCCAGTCACACCAGATTCCCATCGTACAATGGTGGATATGGTTGCGGCGCATGACCACGTCAATGGCCGCATGCATTTTGATCCCGGCAATTTCCGCTCCGCCAAGTTCCATCATATTATTAATATGGTGAATATGGTTGTCCTCAATGGTACTAAACAC
>JAEYOM010000192.1 GCA_023411715.1 Bacillota bacterium
CAGAAGTGGCTTCTATAGTGATCAGTTTCCCCTCGTGTATGTCATTCATCTTTTGGCTTAAAACAGAAAGCCTTCGTGTTATTGAACCTGATATGAGGTATGCGAGAAAGTAAGCTATAGTACCGGAAGTAAAAACGAGGATAATGATGTTGTTGCGGCTTGACCTGCTTGAGTTGTAAATTTCATCCAATGGAGTAACCGAAACCAGGTACCAGTCGGTATTATCTATTAACTTTGCTGATATCATCAATTCCTTATTTCCCGAATTCAGCTGTACCCAATGGTTTGCCCCCTCTGCGAGCTGTTTGACCAATTTGCTGTCAACCTTATAATTGTCGGCTATTTCCTGATCCGATCTGGCAACTATGTTCCCGAGTGAATTTTGAATATATGTACTCGTTTTTTTAATTGTAGATGCATCATTTAATAAATCGATAATACTGGATTTTGAAAAATCAAATCTTATAAAACCGATTTTGTCCATAAAGTTGTTTTTATTAATGATTACTCTGATTAATGAGAGTACATTGCTGTTATCCTGATCCTTTTCATCAAGGTATGAAGAAGGTGCCCAAAGGAATGCCTTGTCACCTTTTAACAGTTGCTTATACCATATGGTATTCTCTATATCTTTAATACTGAATATGTTGTTACCTTCTTTTGAATACATAAGATTGTCAGGTACGTATAATCTGACTTTAATAACATTGGTGCCGTCCTGCAAGGACTGAAGAAACTGCTGCAGACTATACATGTCCTGTACTTGATCAAGAAAGGAGTATGAAGCATCAGTGCTTTTCTGAACGATGTCTGAAAATGTATTGTTGGTAATAAAGACGTTTGATGCCCCATAAGTATTATACAGTTTATAGGTAAGGAAATTACTCGATTGCTCAAATCCCTTACGTATTGAAAATGTAATATTTTCCTCAATTATTCTATATACTTCGCCATACGAAAAAATTGAAATAAGTCCCAAGGGAATAACAATGAGAATCAAATAAGAAAATAATAGTTTTTGCTTAAGGGTCTTGCGATAAAATAATTTTAGCAATTTTACAAAAAAAGATTTCATGGAATATCCTTCTCTCTATATTCCGACGGGGTTTGTCCTGTAATTTTCCTGAAAAGCTTGGCAAAGTAATTGGCATCGGTATACCCAACTGCCGACGATACTTCCGAAACCCTTAGCCTGATATCCTTCAGCAGCAGCTTTGACTTTTCAATTCTATACTCGGTAATGTACTGGTTTATGGTCTTCCCTGTTTCCTCCTTGAAAAGTGAACAAATATAAGTTTGGGATAGGTTTATGAATTCTCTGATGCTGTTTATGGAAAGGTCTTCATTTTTATAATGCTTTTGAATATATTTGATGATTTCTTTCACAATGCCTCTGCTTTCCGTTTCCTCTTTAAGAAGAGCATAATAGACGTCGATTTTTCCGGTTAAGAATTTTTCCAGCTCAATTAATGTATTAGTACTTAGTATGAATTCCCAGATAAAATTATCGCTTTCAAATTCCTTAAAGGTATCAACCTGGTTTTTCGCTGACAAATTTAATAAAATTTGAGTCAACTTGAAGAAGATATCCTTTATTGTTACGACTAGTGTATTGTCGTGCCGCCTTAGCTCGGATGACAGACTTTTTACTAAAAACAATGCCTCCTCTTTTCTGCCATTTAGCAGTATATTCTCAAAAGTGCACAGTAGCTCACTGTTGAAGGTATAGGGAGGAATATTGCTCTCCACATATGACAGTATTGAGTTGTATTCTTTAAAAAAACTTCTTTGCATCGCACTAACTGCAGTATCGTAGGAATGGTAAATATTTTCGTACCCGATTACTCTGGTGCCAATAGCAATGAAAAACTGATGGTACTTTTTTATATTATCAAGCAAAACACAACAAAAGTTATTTAGTTTTTCTGCTGAAAGCTGATGGCAGTCGGAGGCACGGCTATATAAATGTATTATAAAATAACCGTCGTCTTTGAAGCCGAAAATTCCGTGTAGTCCACAATTCAGAGAGGTATTTATTAAAGCATCTGCAATCTCAGTTTTTAGAGAATCCAGCTTTTCGATGTCGATTTCTTTGATAGATGGGATTTTGATCAAAACAGAATTAAAACAATCTTTGTCTTGAATATCCAGACCTACGGCATGGATATACTCTTTGATAGAAACGGTATTACAATATCTGTTGGTCAGCTGCAGGGCAATTTCATTTTTTATGATTGGCTCACTAGCCTTGATAGTGGAACTGACCGCAAGTTCCTGTTGCTTTTTCATCTGTTCATTTATGCATAATTCTGCTGTTTTTTCAATCACAATTCTTAATTCATTTATATTTATAGGTTTTTCTACATAATCGATGGCTTTTAGTTTGATAGCCGACTTTAAATACTCCTTATCCGAGTAGCCACTCATAAAAATTATCTTGCAATCCGGTAGGGTTTCGCGTATCCGATACGACAATTCCACTCCGTCCATTCGAGGCATGCGGACATCCGTGAGTAATATGTCAGGCTGAAAATAAGCTAAAACTTTGAGGGCATTGATACCGTCATCAGCCCTTTCCATATTGCCGACACCCAGGTTAATCCACGGGATCCTTTTTATTATCCCTTCTCTAGTCATTTCCTCATCATCGACTATAAGAATTTTCAGCAACAAAGTATCCTCCTAGTGAAAGATTGATTACCTAAGATAGATTAATATTAGATTAACATAAATTTTTTTTCGCAACAATATGGATTCAGATACCAAGCGTAGACAGATTTAAGATATTACCCGTAATCGTAAGAATTTACTAATATATAGTCCAAAGTTGATTGCTATAATTAACATAAAACAATAAATAAAGGTGATGCAAAGATGATGAAAAGCGCTTTTATTGAGAAAATATATAAATATAAAACATTATTACTTATGTTGCTTCCTGCAGTCCTGTTTTTTCTGGTCTTTTCCTACCTTCCGATGTTTGGTGTAATAATATCATTTAAGAGCCTGGACTATAGTTCGGGAATTTTAGGAAGTCCATGGGTGGGTCTGCAAAATTTCAAATTCATGTTTTTATCAGGAAACTTGTTGTCGGTAACGAGGAACACTGTGTTATACAATTTGGCATTCATAATTATCAATAACACCTTTGAGATTGCGCTGGCAATAATGTTGGCTGAATTGACCGGCAAGTATTTTAAAAAAATTGCACAGTCACTGACTTTTCTCCCATATTTTTTATCATGGGTCGTGGTAGGGGCAATCGTATATAATTTGTTTAACTATGAAACAGGGATGATGAATGGCATATTAAAATCGCTGAATATGCAGGCGCTTAACTTAAACAGTTATCCAATCGCGTGGATTTTCATAATCATCTTCTTCTGCCTATGGAAAAACATTGGGTATGGTTCAGTTATTTACCTGGCGGCAGTTACCGGTATAGATTCTCAAATGTACGAAGCAGCAGAAATAGATGGAGCCAATATATTTAACAGGATAATCCACATAACAATTCCTTCGTTGACACCGACGATCATTATTCTCGTTCTTTTGTCAATCGGACAGATTTTCAGAGGGGATTTCAGTATGTTTTATCAGATCGTAGGGGGGAATTCCCTGGTGTATAATACAACAGACGTTATCGACACATTTGTCACCAGGTCTCTGCTAGAGACAAGAGAGTTTGGAATGTCAGCGGCAGCGGGTCTTTTTCAGTCGGTACTTTGTTTTCTTATAATTAACGTTGTCAACTATGCAGTACGAAAAGTTGACAAGGATTATGCCTTATTCTAACAGATATCTGTGATAAAAGAGGAGCAGAAATACATGAATATTAAATCATACGACAAGACTCTTTTTTCAGTAATCTCTATTATATTTATCCTTATTGTGACTGTTCTTTGTATTTTACCATTAGTTTTAGTGATATCAGGCTCTCTAACAAGCCAGAATTACATAGTAAAATACGGCTATAGCTTTTTACCAAGGGAATTTTCTCTTGATGCCTACAAAGTGGCCTTTTATAAACCGGAAGCCATTTTAAGAGCCTATGGTGTTACAATACTTGTGACCACTCTGGGTTCCAGCGTAGGATTGTTTATTACGGCAATGACCGGATATGTTCTTTCCCGAAAGGATTTTGAATGGAGAAACAGGTTTTCATTTTTTTTCTACTTTACGACACTCTTCAGCGGAGGCCTTGTTCCATGGTATATATTATGTGTCAAATACCTTAAATTCAACGATAATATTCTTGGCCTTATAGTACCCTTTTTGTTGAATGTTTTCTATATCATAGTCATGAAAAGCTTTATGAGCAGTATACCGGAGGCTATTACCGAATCTGCCAAAATTGACGGTGCCGGAGATTTTCTAATATTCAGAAAATTGATCTTACCTTTGGCAAAGCCTGCTTTGGCTACAATAGGGCTGTTCATCGCTCTCAATTTTTGGAACGATTGGTTCCTTGCTTTTATGTTCATACAGGATCCAAATAAGTTTTCTCTTCAATATTATCTATACAAAATCATCTCAGGAGCTCAAGCATTATCTAATTTGAGTAATTCACCTGCAAGCGATAAAGTAGTAACTCCGACTGAACCACTCAAGCTTGCGATGACGGTTATAGCAACAGGACCGATAGTATTTGTTTATCCCATCATACAGAAGTATTTCGTAAAAGGCTTGACTATAGGCAGTGTAAAAGGATAATGCCGCAAAGCGGTTTATCGATAAATATAGGAGGAGGATATTTCCATGAAAAAAGGTTTAGGGACAATCTGTTTACTTTTAGCCTTAATGATTGTTCTGTCTGCATGCGGTGGTGCTCAGCAGGCCACAACATCTCAAACGCAGTCATCAGCGGCAACAGCAGCAACGGCAACAGCAACAACGACTAGTCCGAATGCAATTGATACTTCAACACCGGTAAATCTCGTAATGTATTTGGTTGGTGACTCATACCCGGGTTGCCAGGCGGTTTACGATGAAGTAAACAAAATGCTGAAGAAGGACATAAACGCTACGGTTAATGTAAAATTCACCTCGTGGGAAACGGATCAAAAAATCCCCTTGATATTGGCTTCCGGTGAGGATTTTGACTGTATGTACACTGCATCTTGGGCACAATATGTACCTTCTGCAACAAAAAATGGCTTCCTTGAAATATCGCCTGATTTGCTTCAGAAATACATGCCTGATTTTTACAAGGTCATACCTCAGGGCTTCCTGGACAACACCAAGATAAACGGTAAAGCATACATGATACCCTATGCAATGACACAAGTATATAATTATTCAGATGCAATCATAAGGAGCGATTTAAGAGAGAAATACAATATTCCCGAATTAAAAACTCTTGATGATCTAGACAATTATATGCTGACAGTGGCTAAAAATGAAAAAGGGGTCATACCTTTTGATAGTAATATGGCTAATTTCTATTGGGATTTCCCTTCCCTTTACTATGCACAGCCACAGAATTTGTACCTGGGCCTGGAAAGGTCATTGGAACTGTTTTCGATTAAATTGGACGATCCCAGCGGTAAAGTCAATTATATACTTGACGATCCCAAGTACCTGGATTACCTCATGAGGATGAAAAAGCTATCCGACGGCGGAGCATGGTCAAAAAATATCATGTCTTCACAGGATACATCGGATAAATCCATTAAGGCAGGAAAATCATGTGTAGACGTCCATCACCTAGGAAGCATGCAGGGACGTACGCTTGACATCCAGGGTATTCCCGGCGCTTCAAGCGAAGTATATGATTTTTCACCGGATTCACTAAAACCCGCAACACCGGGAACCCAGTCCGGTATGGCTATTCACGCGTCGTCGAAAAATGTCGAAAGAACATTGATGATGCTGAATCTGTTCGGTACAAGACAGGATTATTATGATTTGTTTGATTGCGGAATAAAGGGTACGGATTATGACCTGGTGGGAGATAAAGTGAAGGAATTACCGGGAGCAGATAAAAACTACCCATTTGACTCTGCTTGCCCATGGGGATGGCAGAATGCGAATCTCCAGAGAACTGTTGACGGTGTTCCTACCATAGATAAGGATTGGACTGCAAAGTGGCAATCCGCAGGGAAGATCTATACAGGACCATATATATCCTTCAACTTTGACGACTCAAAGGTCAAAAATGAAATGGCTGCATGCCTGAATATAGTTAAAGTCGAGGGATATGCATTAACTACGGGAATGATGGCAGATCCCAAAGCCGAACTGGACAAATATAAAGCCAGATTAAAAAGCGCAGGTATTGACAAAATCCAGGCAGAAATCCAGCAACAGCTTACTGATTATCTCAATTCCAGTAAATAATTACATGAACGTTGCCGATTAGGGCTGGAAAACCTCAATGAGGAATGATACATGGATAATGTACATTTCCTCATTGAGGAATTCCTATTCTGGGAAGGAAAATGACACAAATAATAAGGAATAAATATAATGGATACTGATATGACTACAATTTATGATCTGAAAAAGAATTACACTCCTGTGGAGGTTCCCAAACTAAAGAGTGAGGACATGCAATGGTTCCATGATGCGAAGTTTGGTATGTTTATCCATTGGGGCCTTTATTCCCTTCTGGGAAGAGGCGAATGGGTCATGTTCAATGAAAGGATGAATACCAGCGAGTACGCAAAGCTTACAGAAAAGTTCACTGCAGAAGGTTTTGATGCAAAAGCGTGGGCTATGACTGCAAAAGAAGCCGGTATGAAATATATGGTCCTTACTGCGAGACACCATGATGGGTTTTCTTTGTTCGACAGCAAGGTGAGTCCCTTCAATAGTGTCAATTCAGCAGTTGGGAGGGATTTGGTCAGGGAATATGTTGAAGCTTGCAGGAATGAAGGATTAAAGGTAGGGCTTTACTATTCACCCATGGATTGGCGTTTCCCGGGTTACTTCTTTCCGGAAATGTATTTTGACAGCGCAATTGCTATGAGAGACCAGTGCAAGGAGCAGCTTCGCGAATTAATGACCAACTACGGAAAAATCGATATACTTTGGTTTGACGGAGAATGGCTAGCACATGGTGGCATTAAATTTGAAGGAGAAAAAGGCTGGTACCGTGACGAGGATTTCGGCATGGATGAGATGTTTTTTAAAACTAATTATTTCTGGGAATCTGAAAAGGTTCTTGCCATGGTAAGGGAACTGCAGCCGAGCATAATGATAAACAACCGTTTTAACTGGAAAGGTGACTTCCATGTTCGTGAAAGGTCCGTCGGAAGCATGAGGACCGATAAGCCCTGGGATACAAATGATTGCCTTACAAGGTCATGGGGATGGATTCCGGATATGCCAATGCTTTCACTGAGAGAGCTTGTGAAAAACATGGTAAGTATTGTTGTCAGGGATGGGAATTATCTGCTGAACATTGGACCTACAGGTGAAGGGATAATGGAGCTACGTCAGGTGGAAAGGCTGTCCCAGACCGGAGAATGGCTGAAAAAGTATGGTGAGGCTTTTTATAATACACGTGGAGGACCATTTTTACCGGGAGAATGGGGTGGAACTACTTATAGAGGAAATACTGTTTACGTGCATATTGTCGAGTGGAATGAAGACAAAATCATGTTACCTTCAATAAAAAATACGTTAACCTCCTTCTCGAGTATGACATCACAAAACGTAGAGGTAAAACAAACCGATTTTGCGATTGAGATATATGTACCGGTAGAAGACCGACATGCATTGGATACAATTGTTGTACTTAATTTTGAATCACAGATAGTATGGGAAGGCGTTAAATGTATTGAACAGGATATCTATGGCCTTGCGGACGGATTATAGAGCTTTTTGAGCAGTAAGGCTTTAGCTAATTGTATTTTACTGAGATCCAGCGGTTTTGTAGTAGTTTCGGTCATGGGCAAAAATAGCTATAGTTTTATTGTTCTAAGGAGTCTGTCACAAATAGGTAAACGAACGGTAAAAAAGAGCGGTACATTATAATTTAATTAAGAGTATGAGAGAGTTTATTAAGGGAGGAGGCTATTATAAGCTTATCAATAAGATGTGCGGCAAAGCTTTGGATAATGGCAATGTCACTACCGATGCATCCAAGACGATGCAATGGACAGATAACGGCGGCGACCCTCAAAAGTGGATAATACAATAGCAGTAAACTGAAATTTTATTAAAGAGCCAATCGCTTTAAAGTGGTTGGCTCTTTATCAGTAAATTTATTTGAATAAGGACAAGTAAAACGTTAAGTAAATATAGTTCGAGTCCTGTAACATTGTAAAGCTCATGTTATAGGATCCCATTCCTAAGCCCTTTAGGGGAGATGTGATTTGGTAGAATTATTGGGTTGTCTTAATTTTTGCACTTCTGACTGGATGCGTTTCGTATACCGTCTTAGAAGGCATGAAAAAATGAGCCCAGGGCAGTTTAAAAACATTTATAATCGATAGAATAGAGTAATCTACGTTGTTTTTGCTACCGTAGCAAATGACAGATTGAGCCTGTGCATAATTTCAAAGCAGCGGAGTATGGATTATAAGGAGTAAAATCTGCTACAGTTTGAATATAAGAACTTTAAAATTACAACATTATACTTAATATATTCTGATTGATAAATATTCCGCATACAACTTATAATGTGAATATATCAACATAGTAACCTAAATTCCCAAAATGTTCAAGGAGGATACAAAAGTGGAAAAGAAAATTAACCTGGATAAAATTACGCTTGGGGTCTGCTATTATCCGGAACATTGGCCTGTAAGCCTTTGGAAGGACGACCTAAAAAAAATGCGCGGGCAAGGGATCGAAGTCATCCGTGTCGCTGAGTTTGCATGGAATAAATTCGAACCTAAGGAAGCGAATTTTACATATGAATTCTTCGATGAATTTTTGGACCTTGCTCAGGCAAATGAAATGAAAGTGATTTTTGGTACACCGACCGCAACGCCGCCAGCCTGGCTCACACATAAATACCCCGAAGTGCTGAATGCAAGACTTGACGGAGCTTTATACCGGCATGGCATGCGCAGACACTATAATTACAATTCAACGGTTTATAGGGAGCTTGTTGCACGGGTGGTGGATAGTATCGCCGCCCATTATTGTTCCCATCCTGCCGTTATCGGATGGCAGATCGATAATGAACTGAACTGTGAGACTGATGTGTTTTATTCCGAATCGGACCACACTGCTTTCAGAGCATATCTACAAGAAAAGTTCAAGACACTGGATACCCTAAATGAGGCAATGGGAACCGTTTTCTGGAACCAGACCTATACGTCTTGGGATGAAATCTATTTGACCCGTCTGAACGCACAGAATATCGGCAATCCACATTTAGCCCTCGAAGAGAAAAGGTTTATTTCATACAGTACGATATTGTTTGTAAAACTTCAGGCTGAAATAATAAAAAAGTACCTTCTACCTCATCAATTTATCACGACAAACGGTATTTTCGGCCATCTGGATAGTCATGAAATGACAGATGCCGCGCTGGATTTCATAACCTATGATAGTTACCCGAATTTCGCATTCTCTGTTGAAGCGGACCCGAATACGCTGACCGGTTTGAATGATCGAAAATGGTCATGGATGCTTACAAAAGCCAGATCAATTTCAGCTAATTTCGGAATTATGGAGCAGCAGTCAGGTCCCGGAGGGTGGGATGGTAAAATGACGCAACCCGCGCCCAAGCCAGGGCAGATGAGATTATGGACTTTTCAATCCATAGCGCATGGAGCTGATTATATAAGCTACTTTCGATGGAGGACCTGCTGGATCGGTACGGAAATCTACTGGCATGGACTGAACGACTATTCCAATCAACCGAACCGTCGTTTGGCAGAGCTTAATACCATACGGAACGAAATTGAAAAAATAGCAGATGTGGCAGGCTCTAATTATAACGCGAAAATAGCATATTTAAAGGATTATGATAATGAATGGGATGGTGAACAGGACCAGTGGCACGGACCATTGGACAGGTTCAGTGAAGATGGGTGGTTCACAGCATCACAAAAGACACATACCCCGATGGACGTGGTATACATAAGGAATAACGGAGCCCATAAAACGACTCTATCCCAGATTCAGAAATACGGATTGCTGATATACCCCCATGCTACTATTCTACGTCAGGAAACGGCAAATTTGCTCAAAGCCTATGTAAACCAAGGTGGAATATTGGTTATGGGAGCACGTACAGGTTATAAGGACGAATACGGACGCTGTCCGATGAGACCCATGCCTGGCTTTGCATCAGGAATTTGCGGCATCAGGGTGATTGACTATACATTTTTAGGACCTACTGACGGTCCTGAACTTGCTGTTTGGGACGATGAAGAAATAGATGCCCCGATATTCAATGATATACTCGAGCCAACCCGGAACACAGAAGTACGAGCTGCCTTTAAAGGGAATTATTATGATGGAGCCCCCGCTTTGACGGCATGCGGTAACGGACACGGGACTGCCTACTATTATGGGGCCGGATTCAGTGCGAAAACTGCCGAGGTTTTTTTTAGGAAGCTTGGGTTTATATCGCCTTATGAACAATGGATGGAACTACCTTCAGAGGTTGAATTAGCAGTAAGGTCAAAGAATGGAAAAGACTATTTCTTTATTTTAAATTATATGCCGTATGAAATGGAAATAAATATTAAAACGCCTATGACCGACATGCTTACCGGAAATACTGTCAAAGGTAAGGTAAAGGTTGATAAGTTCGGGGTTTCGGTTTTGAATGTTCCGCTTTAGGCTCCGATAGTTTTCACAAACAAAATGCCCACCGATGATAAACAACATCATCGATGGGCATGTATTATGGCAAGAACTGTGATTTTAACAATAGTTCCATGGCTTTTAGCACGAGTATTAGATCTAAAATCTATGCTGATTTCAAACAGAATGGTTATAAGAGGTTGGCAAGATATATTGATCCCTCAGACACTTCGCTTCAACAAAAATTCTTTTTATGTACAGTATATCAGCTTATGGAGAGCGGATATGTTAAAGAAACGAGAGAACCGACAAAAAATAGCCTTGGCTTTATAATTAATAATATTGACTATTTAATGAATCAAAGTGTCATTCATAAAAAAGCGTTAAAAAGATTTGCTAAAGAACACATCATAGACTCAATTGAACCTATTATATTAAACCCCGAAGGCACAAAAAATAAAAACGCCTTTATGTTCTATATTATTTATTTGATTGGCAAATATTTAGAAAACATTTATGATATCGAGCAGATAAATCAGTTAATTGAGAAGCATCTTGGTAATCAAAATAAAGAATATACCGTTAACGATGATTATAGCGTAATACTTAAAGAGCGTATTTTGAAAGATGAAGATTATAGTGCGGTATTAAGCCAAGGGGCAAGACTGATTATGGATTGGGAATAACCTTGAAAGAAATTGTATTGAATAAAGCCTTCAAGATGTCAAAATTCTTTTGAAGATTTTATTGCTTACAATTTGCTTTAAATTGTAAAGCAAATTCAGATCTTAATTCAGCAAAAAATGGCGTGCATAGGCAATGGATTATGGAATCTACCCCACCGCCAAGGGGGTACCAGAGGGGTGCGACATTTTTTTTACCCACTCAAGGCACGTTGAGTGCGTAATAATGATGACGAATAGTGGCTCTAAGGGCAAATGAGGCGGGTCAACCACTATGTGTTGTAAAAACCTGGCATTACCACTCCTGACACTGACTATTTAGTTTCTGGCACAAAATCTATTGATGAACTAAGATGGATTTATGTACATTAATGCTAAATTTTTCTACGACAAGTCCGATAAATGATGTGTGGTTTGATTAACCCAATATCTTACACGGAGGTAACATATGGAAAAATCTCATTTAATTCATTTACGTAATAAACTCATTCATAAACTTCTATGGTTCTCATTGGTTCTTGGACTGGCTGTTGATATCTTAAATAAGATTCCAAAGCAAACCATAGTGGCTGTTGCTGTAGTTGGAATATTAGCATGTTCATTAATTACATATCTTGTTATAAGTAAAAAGCTTGTATATCTTACAATGTATATTACGACAACTGTTACTGGCCTATTTTCATTTGTTTTAATATCCGCATCCACAGGGGAAACATCTTTTGTAAACATACTTATGGTATATTTTGCTCTGACAATTGTTTCACTTTATGATGACTATAAACCTCTTATACTATCAGCAGCAATCAGCTTATTTTTAATCAATTTTTCATTTTTCTACTACAGGAACGTAATGTTTGCTAATACAGGCGCAAAGACCCTGACGTCACTTAATTTGTATTTCATACTTATCGCAGGGCTTATAATAGCGCGCAGCATATTAGGCCAAAGGCTTATTAAGGATATAAACAGCAAGCAGATGGAAACAGAAATTGCCAAAAACAGGGTTGAGGATATGCTTGTAAAAATTGTTTCATCAATAGGAATACTAAAGGATTTCAGTAAAAGTTTAAATGAGAATATAACTACTGCAGACAACATATCCAAGGAGATTACATCCACCTTTTCACAACTTGCAAACGGAGTTGAATCCGAGGGGAAAAGTATAAATGAAATAAGCCGGTCGATGGATTCAATTGAAAAAGGCATAGACAGATTATCTGTTGTATCAAAGGATATGAAGGGCTTGTCAGAGTCAGCATATAATACTTCACGGCAGGGAGAGGCAGAGGTTAAGGTCCTTTCTGACCAGATAGACAGTGTGGATAGGACCATAAATGATACTGTAAGCCTTATGAATGAGTTGAATAGTAAGATGGGACAGATAGGTACAATACTTGATACCATAAGCAATATTGCAGGTCAAACTAATCTTCTGGCACTTAATGCTTCAATAGAGGCCGCCAGGGCAGGTGATAATGGAAAGGGATTTGCTGTTGTCGCAAACGAGGTTTTAAAGCTTGCAACAGACTCAAGGGAAGCGGCAGATCAGATAGGAAAGATTATAAAAGATACTATACAAAAGACTGCTGAAGCAACAGAGAAGATAAATGCAGGGCAAAGAGCAGTAAAGATAAGCGAGGAGGCTAAGAATAAGACATACAGTATGTTTGGAATTATAACGGAAAATGAAGGTAAGGTTGCTACAAAAGCGGATGAGGTTGAAAGCATGGTTACACGGCTTAAAGAGGCTTCAACAGCTATAATGAGAGATGTCCAGTCAATCGCCGCAGTAACGGAAGAGAGCGGCGCATCCTTTGAAGAGGCTATGGCAGCCGTTGAGGAGCAGGAGAGTAGAATCAAAGATATTACCGACAACTACAAAAAGCTTGATAAAGGTACCGAGGACTTGATTAGTCTTACGAATAAGATTAACTAAAAAGGAAGGGAATCGGATGGACTATAAAATGAAGCTTAGGGATGAAGAAAGAGACATTCTTAAGGGAAAAAAGGGAGATACCCTAAAAAAGGCAATGGAGTCTGTAGTGCTTTATGGGGAAACTTTCGATGCAACAGGGCTTGCTCCCATTGATGGGCCTGTGCATCTTGTAACATCTTTTGGAATCCCAATGCTTGGACCTGTATTTGATATGATGGAGGAGCTTATAAATAATAAACTCCACACTGCCATACCATTTACAGTTGACCCGAGGCCCATTGACTATGAGAATGTAAAATGTAATTGGCTTCAAAAGATTGTATTTAAAATTATGTACGGAAAACAGGATGAATACGAAGAGCAACTTAAATCCGTGGGGCTTAAGGGCATGAACTCCTTTACATGTACATGCTATATGGACGAGGTTGGTAACAAACCAAAAAAGGGGGACATACTTGCTTGGGCAGAATCCTCTGCCGTTGTATATGCAAATTCAGTAATAGGGGCAAGGACCAACAGAAATTCAGGGGTAATAGAGCTTTTATGCGGTATACTCGGAAAAACTCCGGTGTTTGGCCTCCTAACCGATGAGGGGAGACGTGCAAAATGGCAAGTAGAACTTAAAACATCATACCTTCCTGATGCACAGGTACTTGGAAGCGCTATAGGTATGAAGGTTATAGAGGATGTTCCATATATAAAGGGGCTTGATAAATTCTTAGGCTCTGAGATGAATGATGAAGTAAAGGATTATCTTAAGGATATGGGGGCTGCAAGTGCTTCTAATGGTGCTGTGGGCCTTTATCATGTTGAAAATATAACCCCTGAAGCTGTAGATTCGGGTACAAAGCTGCTGGCTTCCGATTACAAAACCTATGTAATCGATGATAAAGAGATAAAGAGGATTATATCATCATACCCTGTAATGTGGAAAAAAATTAATTCAAAGCCGAAGCTATGCTTCATCGGGTGTCCTCACTTATCTTTAAGACAGATATACAGTTGGAGTGAAAGAGTACAGGATGCCCTTGAAAGGGAGGGTCAGAATAAACTTAAAATTAGAACCATATTTAGTGCAGCGCCGGATGTAGTGGAAAAATTCAAAGAGGATAAGGCTGCCTATGAAAAGCTGATATCAAAGGGAGTAAGGCTTACGAGCATATGCCCACTTATGTATATGAATAATCCCATGTGCTCAAAGCAGGCTGTTATAACTAATTCAAACAAGCTTAGGACTTATTCTACCGCAAGGTATTATACAGATAATGAAATAATAGATATCATTGTAAAAGGTAGGTGATAGCATGAGTAAGGTGTTCAAGGGAAGATCGGTACTTTCGGGAATTATTGAGGGGAACTGTTTAGTAACACACCAGGGGCTAAATGTTCTTGCATCCTTTCAAAAAAGTGTCCTTAAAAACGCAAAGACTGTTATATGTTCGGATCAAAACAATAGCGAACTTTATGGAAAGAACCTTACAGGAAAAATCATATGCCTGCCAAAGACCATAGGTTCTACTACGGGAGGTATGGTGCTTGAAACCGTCTCTAAAATGGGAATTGGTCCGTCAGCTCTTCTTTTCTCAGAGCATATAGACTCTCTTGCAGCGGCAGGAGTTATACTTAGCGATGTGTGGGTTAAAAGAAGGATAGTTACAGTTGACATGCTTGGAAGTGAATTTTTGGAATACGTAAGGGATGGTATGATAATAAAAATAAGTGAAGATGGAACTGTAATTGCAGATTAAGGAGGACACCTATGAATAATTGGAAGATATTTGAGCCAGAGCAAATAGGAAAGTGCAAGCTAAAAAACAGAATTGTTATGGCGCCTATGGGGAACATAAACATGGCAGACCCTATAGGAAGACCGCTTCCAAAGATGATAGATTATTTTACGGAGAGGGCAAAGGGGGGTACAGGACTTCTGATAACAGGGTTGATTCCGGTATCCTATGGAATAGACCCAACGGTTTCAGAGGATAACGATACTACATACTTTCCAAGGATTGATGGTTCCTCCAGAACAAGGCTTGTGGGATGGAGAGACCTTGCAGCTGCTGTACATTCGTATGACTCAAAAATATTCATACAGCTTACTGCAGGTCTTGGCAGGGTTGGTTCACCTGAACCTGCACTTAAGGGGAAGCTTTTAAAATCAGCATCCCTGAACAAAAACTTTTATGTGCCTCAGCTTCCCCATTTACCCTTCTCGGACAGGGGGATTAAAAGAATTGTCAAGGCTTTTGGACAAAGTGCGGTAAATGCAAAGGTTTCAGGCATTGACGGAGTACAGCTTCACGGGCATGAAGGGTACCTCATGGACCAGTTTACCTCTTCTCCATGGAACAGGAGAAAATTTGGAAGATATAAAAACAAGTTTCAATTTGGAATCGATGTTGTTAAGGAGATTAAGGCAAGGTGTGGGAAGGATTTCCCTATTATCTACAGGGTCGACCTAACCCAAGGGCTTTTGGAATCCTATGGCCCGGATGTGTTTAAAAATAGATTCAAGGGCATGGAAAGGACCATAGAAGAGGGGCTTGAGTTTTGCAAGGCACTTTATGAGGCCGGGGTTGATGCTTTCGATGTAGACAAGGGATGTTACGACAACTGGTTCTATCCCCACCCTCCGGCATACTTTGACGATATCCCATATGTTAAGGAGATTACAGGAAGGCTTAAAGAATATTTTAAGAGAGAGAACATACCCGCTAAAGTAATTGCAGTGGGAAAGCTTGGAAAGCCTGAGATTGCAGAAATGGTACTTGAAGAGGATATGGCTGACTTTATAATGCTTGGAAGGCCGCTTCTTGCAGACCCATACTGGCCACAAAAGGTCAGGGAGGGTAGGGTTAAGGAGATCACACACTGCATCGGAGACCAGGAAGGTTGTATTCAATCATTTATACTTGGCGGCCATCCATGCTGCGCAATGAACCCCTATACAGGCTTTGAGGACACAAAAAAGATTGAGAAGACCGAAAAGGTTAAAAATGTTGCCGTAATAGGTGCAGGGCCTGGAGGATGTGAGGCTGCAAGGACTGCCTTTTTAAGGGGACACAAGGTGACCCTCTTTGAGAAGGAGGACAGGGTTGGAGGACAGCTTTTACTTGGAAGCAAGCTTAAAATAAAGCATGATCTTGCAAGGTATGTTGAAAATCTCCAGTACCAGATGGATAAGCTTCAAAAACAGGGACTTGATATAAGTTATAATAAAAATGTAACCGAGGAAGACATAAAAGGTAAATATGATGTTATAATCTGCTGTAATGGAATAAAGCCGTCAGTTCCTCGGATAGATGGCCTTGATAAAATTCCGTATAAAGAGGCAAGGGAATTTTTAAAGGAGGACATGAAAATCCCCGAGGGTACAAAGAAAGTTACTATTGTAGGGGGCGGAGTTGTAGGATGTGAAATTGCTTACTCTCTGGCTAAGGAAAAAGGACTTGAGGTAACCGTCATAGAAATGCTTCCCGAGCTTATGACAGGCGTTGTACATGCAAACAGATCCATGCTCCAGTGGCTCATGATGGGGAGTGGTACGAACACCGGGAAGGCTGAGGATAAGCTAAAGGTACCTGTAAAAGCATATACATCATCAAAGGTTTGCAAGTTTGATAATAGCAAGGTGCTTATTATAGCAAACAGGAAAAGAAAGGAACCCTATACCCCGTGGACGACACTGGTACCTGAAAACATCCATAATCCCTTTAACAAAAAGCTTGATCCAAATGACGTCGAGGAAATAGCAATAGACACAGACTTTGTAGTATTCTCAACCGGTGGAGGTGCTGAAGATAGCCTGTATTACAACATACTAAGAAGCAACACGAGCGGTGAAGTTTACTGCATCGGTGATGCAAGGCATCCCCAAAGGGCATGGGAAGCTATTACATCTGCCAACGAGGTTGCAAGGTTTATTTAACTGGATGGACATTCTCCAACTGGACTTGGCGTGCTCAGAATGCTGGTATGTTACCAATTAACGCCAAGGAATACCAGACCTGGCGGTATCTTTTTTGACCGTTTAAGGCATACAGAATCTGTTTGCCTTTTGACAAAACAAAAACGTAAGGGGATTATTAAATGAAAGAATATTTAGTTAATAAAACGGGTTATGTAATGCGGTATCATGATTTCCCCGGTGAGGATATGCCAATCCTTTTTATCCATGGACTTGGATGTGCAGGTTCATTCGATTATCCGGAAGTTGCAGCACAGGATTCTTTAAAGAATCATCGCCGCATTCTCGTGGATCTTTTAGGTGCCGGTTACAGTGACAAGCCAAATAAATTTACCTATACCGTCGAAGATCATGCAAGATATTTGCAGGAATTTATCAGTTCTTTAAATCTTGGGCCATTTATTTTATTTGGGCATAGTTTAGGCGGAGCTGTTGCTCTTGCTTTGGCTGATAAATGTCGAGATAGACTTCATCAGATCATTTTAAGCGAATCAAATCTGGACAAAAGTTCCGAAGGTTCCACAAGTAAGTACGTTGCTGATTTTGAAATGCAAGACTTTGTCAATCGTGAATTTGGCAATTTGGTAAAGGACAGTTGTGAAAATGGAAATGGAATATGGGCGGCATCTCTGTCTGTGTGGCTTCCAAAGGCCGTTTATTTGATATCAAAATCGGCTGCGGTGGGAGGAAATCCGTCATGGAGAAGTATATTGTATTCGCTGGAATGTCCCAGAACATTTATCTTTGGCGAGAAATCTTTGCCTGATCCGGATATACGGATTCTTACAGAACATGGTATTCAAATAGAAATCGTTAAACATGCTGGTCATTCCATGGCTTGGGAAAATCCAGAGGGCCTAGCTTCCGCTATCAGTAGCGGAATCCAGTCTGCCACATAATCAGGAGTTTGAAATACATCTTATCTTCCGCCAAGGCCCCATCAGGTTCAACCGGCATCTTTTTTGTACACTCAAGGCATACAGAATCGGTTGTGAAGATTGAACGTGCCTGAAATCATTGTGGTTCAAAGGTTTAAACAGTTATACGACCTTTAAAATGTTTGTATGACCCTGGTGGAATGTACGCCGTTTTATGTGGGACGTTTTTGGCTACAGTAAAAATACCTCAAAAGGCTATGAGGAAGTTAGGAGTTATATAACTTACGGTGACGGGATAAGGAAATTGGGTTCCATTCTGGACAGCCATAATTTCATATTTGACGGTGAAAAACAGCTGCAGGATTTTATAAATCTTATTATGATTGCAAAAAACAACACACGCATCTGGGAAAATAACGGATACACACCGTCCGAGCTTCACGAGATTATTAGCAAACGTAATGAAAATATTGTTAAGTTTCCAACATTGCAAAGACCGCAAATCGGGCGTAACGACCCTTGCCCGTGCGGAAGCGTAAAGAAATACAAGAAATGTTGTGCCATGGTTGATGATACAAAATCGGCACAGTTAAACTCTGATGAATGCAGACTTTTCTATGAGACATGGTATGGCTTAATGGGCTTTGTCAATGAACGGATGGGTGTAATTAAAGCCAAAATCAAGCCGGAATATCCTAATACTGTGAGCGATATGATGGTGCACAAAGTCAGAGAAGTACTGTGGAAAAAGCCGGAGCTGATAGATGAATATATCAATGAAACAGAACTTCCGCAAGAGAAAATCGACATTCTGAAGCTGTGGAGAACAAAACATAAAAAAGGGATGCTCTTTATTTTGGAGTATCGGCCGGAATACGCCGTTGTGCTTGCTTCGGATGAACAAGGCGAAGACAGACTTTATGGGATTAAAGGGGTAAGTAATTCGGTAGCAAACACGTTGCGACGAGACTTGCCCGCTCAAATTGAAACGGTTTTGCTTCCATTCAAAGGCAAGATTATCTACGACAGTTTTATAAGTTCCATGCCTATAGGATTTGGGGAAGGTGCAAAGTTCAATAGTGCAGTTCAGCAAGGTTCTCTAGAAAAGAACTATTGTCCTTTGTGTAGAACTAAATTTTTAGATATTGACAAGGCTTTTGCAGATACAGAGAAGGTTCTTTCACAAGTCCATGATGATGGGATAAAACGCGTTAATGATTTAGAAGAAAGGCTTATTAAAATATTTACAGTTCTGGAGATTTTGAAAATCATAAGATTTTTAAGAGAACGAGGGATCAATATGCGTTTTGAAAATGAGAAACTGAATTCAATCAAGGCAGATGAAGAATTTGAGATTACACGAGAGGTATGCTGGCACAGGACGAAAGCCGGAATACCAGCGAGAATATTCAATGGGATTTCAGCGTAAGTTTGAAAAGGCATAATAAGAAATGAAGTTGGCAAAATTCAAGTTTTTGATACCTTTATTCCGATTTCCCGCACGGATGGGCCGCAGGAGAAAAGGTTATTACGGAATGACTGAACCTGTGATATACTAATAATTGTAAATAAGAATGGCGGATAACGCCTTCGGCAAAATTGATAGGGGTAAAATCTAACGAAGAAGAAATAAGCTAAGGGGCTTGTTTTATGATATGCACAGTCTTTTTTGTTAGTATTGATCGCAATAATTATGTACAGGAGAGAAACTTGAGTAAAATAGCAGAAAGTTTTAACCTCAATTTAGTTTTAGTAAGGCTGATTCTGCTTGTTATTATAGGAGTAAATACTTTAATAGTTTCTGATTTGAGTCCTGTTTTGCTTGGCATTTTAGTAATCTTGCTTATTTTTATATTTGGTTATTATGTTTGCTTCAGGAATAAAGAGAACATGCTTTGGCTCACCCTTTTGCTTTTAAGCAATATTATAGTTTTGCAGATTACAAAAAACATATTAATGGTGATTTTTTATTTTTTCTTTCCTGTTAATATATTTGCGGCAAAACCAAAATGGTGGGAATATACCTTGTTTTCTATACACGCCGCAGGATTTATTACTTATGCAATGGTGACAAATCTTAGTGCGGGTTTTTCTAATACTTCCGTTTCAGCATTTGTGTATAGCATCTTCGGTTATGTTGGTGTGGTTTCTGTTGAAATGATTATATACAAAAGGCGAACAGAGCGAGCGCGCCTTAAACTGCTTAATGACGAACTGATACAAAAATTAATAAGGGAGAAAGAATATCTGGTAGCTGAAGAACGTAAAAATATTTCTCAACATTTGCACGATTCTATGGGGCATTCCCTAATGGCTTTACTTTTGAATGTTCGTTACCTGAAAGTTCAAAATGCCAAAGGTAAAGGCATAGCCGAAACAGAGTTATGCGAAATGGAGCAAATGATAAAGGACAGCGTGGAAATATTGAGAGGTACAGTGGACGATCTTAAACGAATTGACAATGAAATCCAGCTCGAAGAAGAACTAACTCGCCTTGCCGCACAGTTTAACCGTTTGGAGATGGTGGGAGTGACCGTTGCTTATGACAAGAGGATTAACAACGTAAAAAGCAATATAAAAAACGCTCTGTTTCAAACAGTGTGCGAGGGTGTTACCAATGCGATTAAACATGGGGATGTAACCAAAATTGAAATAAGTATTCTTGAGAAAAACGGCTTTATTGTCTTAATAATAGCCGATAACGGGAAAGGAGCGAAAAATATAAGCCCTTCCCACGGTTTAAACGGCATAAGAGAACGAACAGAGGCCTTGGGTGGATCGACTGAGTTTACGGGAAGCAAAGGCTTTTGTATTATATGCAAAATACCTGCGGAGGAAACGCGATGATAAATGTTATGATAGTTGACGATCAGATTATTGTCCGGGAAGGACTGAAAAAAATATTGTCGCTTGATGATGAAATTATTGTTGTCTGCGAAGCGGAAAACGGCCAGGAGGCAATTGAAAAGCTATCTTCAAACGCTGCCGACGTGATTCTGATGGATGTTCAGATGCCAGTTTTAGATGGCGTAAAAGCTACGCAAATAATAAAACACCAATATCCGCATATTAAAATTATCCTCCTTACCACCTTTAATGAAAGCGAATATCTGCTGACCGGCATACAAAACGGCATTTCAGGGTATCTACTTAAGGACAGCGATATAGAGGTTATTACAAAAAGCATTAAGGATGTGCGGGCGGAGAAAATGGTGTTCGACCCAAGCGTGGCACCGAGGTTAGTTGAAGCACTTAATAAAAAAAACGCTTCCAAACCTCTGCTTGACCTGTTAACTGAGCAGGAAAAGGCTGTGGCCAGGCTGGTAGCGGCAGGCAAAAGCAACAGGGAAATTGCCGGTGTACTTTTTCTTTCAGAAGGAACAGTGAAAAACTATATCTCAAAGATTCTGGAAAAATTAAATCTTGACCGTCGCACACAGATTTCAGCATACATATTGGGTGAGTGAAAAATGTGACTTTCTTCATATGGAATCGTATCAACAACTAACTTTCGACATCTTGGGCTCCGCTCCTGCTGTCTATATAATTGGCGGTAGGGAGGGATGAATAATGAGTATATCGAGCGTATCCAATATTATTTTAGCACTCGGGATTTTCATTTGGTTTATTTACCGCCAGGTGCGGGTTCGCCAGGTACGCGACAGTTTATTAGTTTATATCATAATTTTGCTTTTAGGGCTTTATATGATAGTAAGTGCTGTTGAAGCAAACAAGGTGGAATTTGATCTAAAGTCAATACTTATCTGCACCATCAGTTTTTCGATTTTAGCTCCCGGCTTCGGCGTGATAAGAGCCTCTGTTGCGAGGATATGGAAACAGGATGGTATCGCCATGTGTCAGGGCAGTTGGATTACAGTCATACTATGGCTTGTAGGATTTGGTATCCATAATCTGCTTGATTCCATGTTCAGGGGCAGCAGTGTTACAATTGCTGCTTATTTGGCGATCTCGCTGCTTGTTCAAAGATATGTTGTGTATCAAAGGAGTCTGCGTCTTTTATGAAGTATGGATTAAACTGCGAAATGTACTCTCCCACCAAGGGGATACCAGAGAGATGCGACACCATTTTTGTCTACACAACACACACAGAATCCGCCGTGAGAATAGAACGCGCCTGAAAGCACTGAAAATCAAGGGTTTTCAAAGAGCCTGTAACTTGTGATTTTTATAAACCCTCGAAGCGATAAGAATATGCCGTAGGCTCAAATCCTAGAAATAGGATGCTTTTTCTTCCGCTTTCATTATAGACTTTTATCCATGTCCATCAAATCAGGATAAGGTCACAACACCGATATGTTTGAATATTTGGCTGGTAATAGAATATAATCAAGGTAACACGAGCACTAAGAGGGGGATGAAAAAATAAAGGCGGTTGTTCGGAGCCGATATAGCCGGACGAGTTGAGGCGGTTGGAAAAACATCCATCGGTTTGCAATCGGAGATGAAGTATTTGGAGATATAACATGAAAGGGATGGTGAACTTAGATGAAAGATAATGATATCGACAAAAATTATATACAAAAATTTATTATAAAGGCAAAACATGGTGACGTTGAAATATCATGGCCCCGTAACCAGAGACCGGGGTTTTGCCCTCATTGTCACAAATGTATTCCTTTGAACTCCATTGTATTTAAAAAAGAAAATGAAAACAGCGTGGAAACCTATTCGGGTATGGATGCAGTTAAAACGAAAAAACATGGCAGATTAAAAGAAGATAGCATGGATAATAATAGTCATATTGGGGAATGTCCATATTGTCATAAGGTAATTCCCGTATGCGAGATTATATTCAAAAAATCATGTGAGGAAGAACGATAGATTCTGCTTTTTAAAAACAGGTCAAGGGAAATATATGAAGAACGCAAAAGTAAGTCATTGCAAAAGCAAAAGCGGAAAGGTGTTGGCTGCCGCTATGGTCGGTATTGATACCCGATGAATTATAAAAACGTGAGGTGATAAAGTGTATAAGCAACTTCTGACAAAGAAATTTTTCAAGGACAATCCGTATATGGAAAACTCTGTACAGCGTTTTATTTATAGCACTCTTCTATACGAAGGACTCGAAGATATTGCCAATGAAATTACAATAAAACAAGGGCTATTAAGTGATGAACGCCTTGAACAGATCGCTCGGGAGAAGGAGCTAATCCAATCAGAACAAAATCCTGAGATGATATTTCAGCTTTTGCGAAAAAAACGGAGATGGTCAATCGGGGCCTATTGGTCAAGAGAGCGCGGGAGTTTGAGGAAGTGCTTCTTCCTATGGTGGTGGAAAAGCTGATACATAGCTATCATAATATCTTCATCGAAAATTCAATAGAGCTTCTTACTAAAAGTAATAAAGACTTTACTCCGTTGCTGAAGGAAAAGTATGCTGAGATCCGAAGCCCTTATGTGCAGTCATTAATTTGCCTGGTTCTTGGATTCAGAGGAGAAGAAGACACCATTCCTTGGATGATGGACAGATTCCTTGAAATGAAAAAGCTGTATCCGGGTGAAACTTATGATCAAGGTCCACTGCTTGCCTTGCACGAACTGAAGTGTCGTTTCTATAAAAATTAATAACTATTTTTTGTTTAAGCCTAATCGAGTAAGGGGGATAAATTTATGTCTGCAAGCGTTTTGCCGTATGCAAATATAATAAATGATGAAGAGGAGATAGACTACATTGTTATAAAATTTACGGGCTTTAATTCTAATATTTTAGTTCATGAAGAATACTGTGTTAATCCTGGCTGCAGTTGTGCTGATGCTGTACTCAGATTTATTGAACTATCAGATGATGGAGAGCCGGTAAATGACTGGTTTTTAATAAGATTGGACATGCATACATGGAAAGTTACCGAGAAGAAAGTACTCAGTAAAATGATTAATGCAGAAAAAATGATTAATGAATTTGTAGATAATATTGATGAATTCAAAGAAAAGCTACTTTCTCATTTCATTAAAGCCAAGGAGTATGGCAAAAAGCATTATATAGATTACATGTCGGATAGTACGGTAAAAATGATTCTTGATGGAAATATGATAGCATACTCTGAGATATTTGGCAGTTGTGACATAGATAAATCCTCTTTTGAATTTAACAAAACTGAGAAGTGGTTTTTTGACGACCAGTATTGTTCTAACCCTAGATGCCTTTGTAACGAGACAGTGCTGACATTTTTTAAAATTGATGATTCAAAGAAAATACAGGAGCCAGAGTTTGCTGTCAGGATGAATATAAACAATTTCAAATATGATATTGAATTTAACAAATGTGGGGCAAATAGGATTTCTGAGGTTATTAATTTCCTTCATGATAGTAAGCCGGAGGTTTTTGCTATTTTAAAAAGGCGGTACAATGAAGTGAAGAGCGCTTCAAAAGAAATAATTATGAAATTCGGCTCGAATGAAAATAAGGAAGAACTGCCCAATATTAAAGTTGGGCGTAATAATCCCTGCACTTGTGGAAGTGGCAAGAAATATAAAAAATGCTGCGGCAGATAATATGTGGAGCCTTAATGTAAAAGATTAGGCGAAGCCTTTTGTGAAATTACCAAAAGGCTCTGCCAATTTTTACGGAAGAAGGAGGAATCAGGATATGGGAAATAACTGTTCCAGGAGCTTCGGGAAGCAGTTCTTGATCGGGAACGGTTGTTGGAGCAGTTGATTGTATTGGATAACCAGGTACTACGCTGGCTGGATATCAGATTTCCAGAGTTCAACGAAGTATTCAAGGATTGGAGCCGTGATGCGGCTTGGCTGACCTTGAGACATTACCCAACACCTATGAAATTGATGGCAGCCGGAGTTACAGGATTAATAAATACATGGCTGTTTTGGTTCGTAGCTCTTAATCTGGCGAAACAAATACTACGGAATGATTTATGGATCGCGAAAGTCCGAGTTAGTAATATGAAGGAACTTTTGCTTCATATGATAGAATGGCATGAAAAGGCAGTATACGGAACTGAGTATGATACATGGCATGCAGGTCGCTTCTTATGTGAATGGGCGAGTGAAGAAACACAGGTAGAGTTACGGAACTTATTTGGCCATTTTGACAGGATCGATAGTTGGAAAGCTTTAATAGGTACAATCACTTTACTTAAGCGCCTATGTAATCGGAGAGGACCTGATCTCAATACAAATGGCTGATTCAGCCAAGCTTATTTCTGGCCAACCATATAAATAAAATGAAAAATAAATAGGGCAGATACAGTCAAGCGGAATTTAAGAATTTATATTATCCTGTCCATGAAGGAGGTGCATACTATGCATGCATGGGAAGCAATCCAGAAAACTCTGGACTATATTGAGGAGCATATGGGAGAGGATATTAAAATCGAGGAATTGGCAGAAACCGCCTCTCTGTCACTATTCTATTATCAGAGGTTGTTCAGCCGTCTAGTTAAAAAGCCGGTGCGAGAATATATTAAACTTCGGCGTTTGGCTAGAGTCACAGAAGTTCTGGAAAACAAAAACAACCGCATTCTTGACATTGCGTTGGATTACGGCTTCGGCAGCCACGAAACTTTTACGAGAGCATTCAAAGAGGCATATGGCATAACACCTGAGCAATACCGAGAGAATCCAATCGCTCTCAACCAGTTTGACAAGCCCGATCTATTACTTGGCTATACCTTAATTGACGAGGGTGTACCGCTGATTAGCGATGGGCTTGTTCTGGAAATGAACCGCAAAATTTTAAATGAACCGGTTGATTTTATGGGGGTACTTGGTTATGTTCCTATAGCGGGGCAGTTACCCGTTGGGGAATCGACAGGTATCGATATGCCCGGTGAAATATGGAGGCGTTTCCATCAGGAGAAAGGTCAGATTCGCCGGATACCCAATGGGCGTGAGTTGGGCGTTGCTTATATGGGCAACGCGCCGGAGGGATGTTTTACCTATTTCGCCGGAGCAGAGGTAGATGCTGGAGCAATGGATGAGCACTTTGAAACGTGGCAGCTTCCTGCGCGGGAGTATGTTGTCTGCGGATTTGAGGCGGAGAATTTTCTTGAACTTACTACTGTGGCGCTCAACAAGGCAATCAAATACAGTGGACTGTGGCTCGAAAAGCACAATCTGATGATGGACATGTTTGCTCCTGAGATATATTATAGCAGCACACCTGAAACTACCTATATGGAATATCTGATACCCCTCAACAAAAAGCAATAATGCCAAAGAAGGCAAATTCGATACTTTAGAATGCAACCTTATTGTATTATACCCAGCCGCCAAGGGCCTACCAGGCTCAGGCGGCATCTTTTCTGTACATTCAAGGCACGTGGAGTGCGTAATAATGTATGCGTCAAAAAAGATAACAAATTGATGATTTCGAGATTTCGAAGTATAATGTATTTGATAACGTTTTCTTGGCAGGTAAAAAATGGAGTATTTAACTGTGAAAGAAGCTTGTGAAAAATGGGGTGTCACAAGCAGGATGGTGAATTATTATTGCTCGGAAGGCCGGGTTGAAGGCGCTGTAAAGAAAGGTAATCTATGGCTTGTACCCAGTGATAGCACAAAACCGGCGAGCGGAAGAAGCTCTCCCCGGGGAAAAGCTTCTAAAGGCAGCGGTAAAGCGGGAAATAGTGCAACGACTGATTACTTGATAAACAGAAATGTTCAAATTGCTGATACAAAGCTTTGTCCGCCAAGAATGAGCAAAAACATAATCAAACGGAAAAATATAGAGAAAAAGCTTGAACTCCTGCCGGAATGTAAGCTCGTCCTTGTAACCGCGCCTGCCGGATACGGAAAAACCACAGCCGTTGTAAATTTCCTTGAAAATTCAGGCGTAAGGTATGCATGGTTTTCTATTGATGAGGCCGACAATGATCCGGTAAGATTCTGGAATTACATAAAAGCATCCTTTACCCAATGCCTCAAAGATGAAGAAGTTTTAAAGGAAGTCTCGGTCAATGCGGAGCTTGTAACCTCCAATATTACCGTTGACCTGATGATTAACATTCTCAGCGGCGTCGATGAGAAGCTTGTCCTCGTAATCGACGATTATCATCTGATTCATAATGCCGGTGTTTTAAAAAGCGTAGCCTATTTTGTGAAATATATGCCCTTGAAGCTTGGTATGCTTATTCTCAGCCGCGAAGAAAACAAGGAACTTTACAGGCTCTGTTCCGGAGAAACGGCTATCAGTCTCAGTCTCAAAGATCTGGCATTCAGTCCGGATGAAACGAATGAATTCCTTCTGCAAAGAGAGATCTGCCTGTCCGGAGAAGATATCAAGGTATTGGATGAAAGTATTGAGGGGTGGGCGGCAGGACTTGTCGCGGCATCCTTTTCCATAAAGGAGAGCCATAGTATCAGTGAGACTGTTAAGGGTTTTTCCGCGAAGGACAGAAATATTAACGGGCTGCTGGAGCAGGAGGTTTTCATGCGATGCCCCGTTGAAGTCCGGGAATTTCTTTTACATACGGCATTCCTGGACAAGCTTTCCGGTTCGCTTTGCGCTCAGGTTACCGGCAACGCACAAAGCGCGGAATTACTCAGTAAGCTTTCGAAAACAAACAGCTTCATCATTCCGCTGGATCGAGAGGATGAGTGGTTCAGATACCATCATCTCTTTCAGGAGTTTCTGATGTCAAAGCTCGTACAGGAGGAGATATCTTCCCACCGCATGCTTTATCACCTTGCTGGTCAGTGGTATCAGGAACACGGGTTTATCCGGGATGCTATCAACTGCTATTTAAAAGCGGAAGAATATAAGAAAGCTTTTCCGCTTATTTGGGATATTTACCTGACGCTTACCCAGAACGGCGAATATTCAACCTGGCGGAAATGGATGGAGCGTATACCGGAAGAGTTCAGCGAAAATGACGTGCGGACCTGTACCGGGCTTTCATGGGTATTTTCCATGGAAAACCAGCTTGATAAGGCGGAAAAATGGGCCGGCAAGGCACAAGCATGTTTAGAGCGGATGAAAGGAGACCTTGCTCAAAAGGAAAAAGAATTCCTTGAAGCAAATATAGCAATGGCTTTCGCTAATACAGCGGTTTTCAGAATGGATGCCGCAGCCGCTCTTCAATATTACAGGAAGATTTATGGTTTAAGGCTGCATACCCCTATTGTTGTGGGAGAGATGAATTCCGGTGAACCGAGCCTTCTAAAGACCGCTTACGGATTCATGGGCAGACTTAAAAAGGTCGATGAAGCCTATGTGAGCGTTATTGACGACGCACCCAGAGTATTGGGCAATTTTTCTGCTTACATTTCCGTGGCGCTTGCCGAAAGTCAATATGAACGCGGAGATCCTGACGCGGTATACGCTACGCTGGTAAAGAGCATGGGTAGAATAACCGGACTGAAAAACCCCGGAATTATCGTTCCTTGTTTTATTACACTGGCAAAGGTAAAAAAAGCCAGGGGCGATATTGCCGGAGCGTACGATATCATAGAATCGGGCAGAGCTATACTAGAAAATAAAAAGAGCGTCTGGAGTTATTTCTTGGATGTCTTTGCAGCCAGCCTTTATATAAGCAAGAGAGACGCGGACAGCGCGGCAAAATGGATAGCAGTGAACCGTCTCGGGGTTTTTGATACTATTTCCGCTTCCCGTGAATTTGAATATATTGTTTTTGCAAGATATTTAATCCTGATCAACCGTTTAGATGAAGCGCTGATTCTGCTGAGCAGACTTGTGAATTTTTCAATTACGGGAAACAGGCTTGGAAGCCGAATTGAGGCACTGTGCCTTTCCGCTATTTGCTCCGATCGGATGGGAGAGACTTCAAACGCCATGCTTGCGCTCCATGAAGCGCTGGAACTGGGTTATGAGGACGGCTATGCGCGTACCTTTGCCGATGAAGGTCAGCCCATGGCCGATCTGCTGGCAAATTACAGAGCATGGATCAGGCAGAACGGTAATGATAAATACGGAGAGTATTCTAGATATTTGCTGAAGCAGACGAAAGAGAATATTCGGATACATAAAGCAGCAACGACGCTGTGTGACGAAATTGCGGCTTCCGGAGAGGAACCCGTTCTGAATGTATTAAGAGACAGGGAGCTTGCGGTTTTGAAGCTGCTCGTAGAGGAGCTCTCAAATCAGGAGATAGCGGAAAAGCTTTTTGTATCGGTCAGAACGGTAAAGTATTATAACGCGCAGATTTTTGAAAAGCTCGGGGTTAAGAACCGGCTTGAAGCGATCATAAAATCTAGGGAGCTCGGTATATTGAAATAAATTCATAAACAAAAAAGCTGCTGATCACAATCGTGACGGCAGCTTTTTTGTACTAGCAGATAAAGATAGTTACATAACAAAGTAAAAAAATTGTACCTGAGTACAATTACGGAATAAACATTGCTGCTGTAAAATGATACGGATAAATTGGGACTTTTCTATATGGAGGGAAATATGTTGAAGAAAATAGTCGGAGGTATCTGTATATCTTTCATTCTTTTGCTTTTACTGACTGGTAACATTTTTGCGGCTGAGGGAAACTGGAGCAGTGACACCTCAACACCCGTATTGACGGATAAGACCTATACCATTTCAACGCCTCAGAATCTGGCGTGGGTGGCGGCTCAGGTCAATGGCGGCAATACATTCAGCGGTTATACCTTGGATGTGACAGCAGACCTTGACCTTTCGGGGCATTTTTGGACTCCGATCGGCAGCTATACTACTTCCTCAAATAAAAAACCTTTCTGTGGTATCCTGAATGGAAGCAGGCATAAAATAACCGGGCTGAAGATCGGAACCGTCGAGACACCCGAGACAACATTGAAATATGCCGGCTTGTTTGGCTATGTCAACAGTGCTCAAATCCATGATCTCGGTTTGGAGGATGTTGCGATCTATGTGAAAACATCCAGCGCTTATCTTGGCGGCATGGCCGGCTCTATCGAGGGCGCAGCAACCTTTAGCAGATGCTACTCTCAAGGCATAGTCTCCGGCGGGACTGCAATCAAATCAGGCGGGGCATACTCAACCGGCGGTTTTGCCGGGCAGCTTCAAGGGACTGCCAGCGCCCTTATAAAATTCACTAATTGCTATGCTGTGGGCAGTGTAAAAGGGGGTTTCTGGGGTAATTCGGCAACGGGCGGATTTATCGGAAGTGCCGGTATGGGCAACTTCCAAAACTGTTATGCCCGATGTCTTGTTATTGGTGGAGCCACTGGTAATGTGGGCGGCTTTGCCGGCTATACATCTGCAAGTGTATACGCCAATATTTATGCGGCGGGAAGCGTAAATGCCGGGAATGCCAAGGGATTTTTCGGGGCCGTAAACGGTACCAAAGTTTTCGTATCCAACTGCCTTAGGCCAGTTTCGACAAGTGATGGTTCTTCGCTTACCATAACCAAATCCCAGGCGGAGATGCAAAACGTGGATTTTGCAGCCCTTTTAAACAGCAACAAGGCTGGTATGGCTGTAACTGATAAAATTCTGCAAAGTATAACGTCACCTGGAAATATAATAGGTTTGGCTAACGGATCACCGAAAACAGCCGCAGATCTTATGCTGCCTCCTACAGTAATCCTTGCTACGGATCAGGGCAAGGTCAGCGCCAATGTGACATGGAATGTGGCTGCCGCAAATTATGATCCGAGCAGAATATCGTACCAATCCTTTAATGTTACCGGAACAGTCACTCTGCCGGGTGGAGTGATAAATCCGGGGAGTGTCAGCTTAACAACCAGCATCAGCTTAGCAGTAAATGGCTTATCCACAAGCGACAAAGTACTGCAAAGCATTATGTCGCCTGCAGCCATAACAGGTCTGGCCAACCAAACGGCGAAGACCGCGGTGGCTTCCGGGCTGCCTTCGACAGTAATCCTTGTTACGCTGGAAAATACTACTGAAGTCAAGGTGACGGCCAATGTGACCTGGGATATTGATTCTGCCCTGTATGATCCCAGCTTAACAAGCGCACAGACTTTTTCGGTAAACGGCGAGGTAACTTTGCCAAGCGGGGTAGTCAACACAGGGGCAGTGCCCTTAGCGACCAGTATTAATGTGACTGTCGATGCCGCTAAGGATCCCGGCTTGGCGGGATGGGAACTGGTTGGTGATAAAAACGGCGGATATACTAAACTGGTCGGAGTGGGGGATTTTGATACCCTCTATAATCCGCTGGCTGCTGATGTGACTGTAAGCGGTACACTCAAAAGGGACTTCAAGCTATCCGCCGCCTATGATTACTTAGATTCCAATGGGCTGCCTGAAAACGGCTCTACCTATCAATGGTACCGGGCCGCAGACGCCAGCGGAGCTGCCGCCCAGGCAATAGCGGAAGCTACGAAACTCGAATATACACTGACAAGTGATGATATCGGCAAGTATATTTGCTTTGCGGTAACACCTTCTAATGGTACAACAACCGGTAATACAGTCCAAAGCAGCTATACAAATGCCATTGCCGAAGCTGACTTTACCAGCGGTCTGGGGACAGCGGAGAGTCCGTATCACATTGCCAATATACAACAATTAAAAAAGGTGAAGGATTATCCCGGCGCCTATTTTATTTTGGATACGGATATAGATGGTATGAACGAAATAGTATGCAATACGTTCACAGGGGATTTCAACGGCAACGGGCATACCGTGACCCTGTCCATATCCGATTCAACCAATTCAAATGTTGGAATGTTCGGCCTTATCGGTTTTAACACTACCAGAGCGGTTTACAATCTTAACCTGGAGGGAAGTGTGACCGGGACCGCGGGGTCACAAAGCATTGGAGCTCTGGCCGGAGCTAATTCTGGCATCGTCAGAGATTGCCATTCCAGCGTCTCTGTTACCGGCGGCGGCAGCGAAACAGGCTGGCTGGATGTAGGAGGGCTCGTCGGTGATAACAGTGGCAGCATAACGAACTGCGATACGACCGGTACGGTGTCGGGGACCATGACCGGTACGGCCTCGGCTTCAACGGTTGAATTTGGCGGGCTTGCCGGATATAACAACGGCACCATCTCGGGCAGCAGTTCGAGTTCCGATGTGACGGTTGGACTTAGTGCCTGTCATAGCTCTTCCGTTGTTCTAATTGGCGGGCTGGTCGGGAATGATGATTATTCCGGTGAAGTCACAGGCTGCTATGCTTCAGGCCATGTTACAGGGAGCAGTACCAGCGGGGCCGTCTACGCAGGGGGTATTGCGGGACAGCATGGCTCTCCTCCTTTCGCAGAGTCCGTCACCACCAGTTATTTTGCAGGATCCGTAAGCGGAACAAACACCGGCGGCAATGTTTATGCCGGTGGCTTGGTGGGGTATTTCCCCTATGGAAGCGTGACCAATTGCTATAATGCAGGCAATGTAACCGGTACCGGCGGGAGCAGCGGCAATGTTTATGTAGGCGGCTTGATCGGATGTGGCCGTGCAAATAACCTTTCCGCCAGCTATAGCTGTGGGACAAGCACCGCCACGGGGGGGAGCGATATTAATAACGGCGGGATATTTGGAAAGACGACAAATGGCTATACCGCAAGCTGCTACTGGAACAGTGTGAGCAATACGGCTGCAAACGGCTCCGGGAATCGGTCATCGGCAGAAATGACAGGTACGGCAGCATCGAGTGGAATGTCCGGATTAGATTACAATACTTATTTTTTAACAAAAGCCAATGATGTGGATTATTGGTATTATCCGCAGCTTAAGGTATTTGCCGACAGCGCGGACGATGCGGTGAAAGCGGCTTCCCTGGCCAGCGTACAAGTCTCTGCAATTACGCTTGAAAGCATAGCGGTCACTACTCCCCCAATCAAAACTACCTATAATATAGGCGAAGCTCTGGACTTAAGCGGTCTGGTGGTGACCGGCACCTACAGCGACAACTCCACAGCACCAGTAACTATCACCATGGACAACATCAGCGGTTTTGACAATAGTGTAGTTGCTGATGATCAGATTATCACAGTAACCTATGAAGGGAAAATAACCACCTTTACGGCGGATATAGTCGCGACACTGCAGAGCATATCAACACCGGATTCCATAACAGGAGTAGTTAACGGAACTGTGAAAACGGCAGAAGCCTTGGGCTTGCCGGCAGCAGTAATCATAGTCACCGATCAGGGTAATATGAGCGCCGATGTAACATGGGATGTGGCTTCAAGCACTTATGATCCGGACGTCACAACAGAGCAGATTTTCACGGTAGGCGGAACTGTGGCCCTGCCAAGCGGTGTGGTGAACCCGAACAGCGTTTTACTGGATGTGAGCATTGATGTAACCGTCAATGCGGCAGCCCCCACAGATAAAAACCTTACAAGCGTTACCGCACCTGATGACATCAGCGGTGTAGCCAACGGTACGGAGAAGAGCGCGTTGGCGCTGGGTCTGCCCTCCACAGTGACGCTGGTAACAAACGACGGGAACGTACAGGCGGATGTAACCTGGGACGTGGCCAAAAGCTCCTATGACCCAGCTGATACCGTCGAGCAGACCTTCGAGGTCGAAGGTGAAGTGACATTGCCTGATGGGGTCATAAATCCGGACAGCGTAGATCTGACCGTTACGGTTGAAGTCACTGTCAATGAAGCGGCATCCACTGACAAAACCCTCTTAAGTGTCACTGTCCCTGATGACATCACCGGCGTAGCGAACGGCACAGCGAAAACTGCCTCCGCGCTGGGACTGCCCGGCACCGTAACACTAGTGACCAGTGGCGGCAATGTGCAGGCGGATGTCGAGTGGGATGTGGATGGATGCGACTACGATCCGTCTGATACAGCAGAGCAGACTTTTACGGTGAATGGCACTGTGACCCTGCCGAGCGGCGTGGTCAATACGAACGGTGTTTCACTTGATGTGAGCATAAGCGTTTCGGTTAATGCAGCGGCCTCCACGAATAAGACCCTTTTGAGCATTACGCCCCCCACAGATGTAACCGGTGTGGCGAACGGTACAGCGAAAACGGCCTCTGCGCTGGGACTGCCCGGCACCGTAACACTGGTGACCAGTGGCGGCAATGTGCAGGCGGATGTGACCTGGGACGTAGCCGAAAGCTCCTATGACGCGTCCGTCACCACCGAACAGACCTTCGCGGTGAATGGCGCTGTGACCCTGCCGAGCGGCGTGGTCAATACGAACGGTGTTTCACTGGATGTGAGCATAAGCGTAACGGTTAATGCAGCGACCTCCAAGGATAAGACCCTTGTAAGCGTAACTACCCCCACTGCGGTCACGTTTGTGGCGAACGGCACGGCGAAAACGGCCTCTGCGCTGGGACTGCCCGGCACAGTAACACTGGTGACCAGTGGCGGCAACGTACAGGCGAATGTGACCTGGGACGTTGCCGAAAGCTCCTATGACCCGTCCGTCACCACCGAACAAACCTTCACGGTGGACGGAACCGTGACCCTGCCGGCCGGTGTAATCAACCCGGATAATGTTCTATTGAGTACCAGCATTAGCGTGACAGTAAACGCAGGGTCAAACGGTGGTGGTGGTAACAACGGCGGCGGTGGAGGCGGAGGTGCTCCTTCGACGCCTTCGACGCCCTCGACGCCGTTAACTCCGGATTATAAAGCGGACGTGGACGCTGGCAACGGTTCGCATACGACTCTGCCGGTCACTGTTGATAAAAGCAGCGGCAGCGCGGTCGTGGATGTTGGTACAGGCAGCGATCTCATGTCCGGCGGTAAAACCACCGTTGTTACAGTACCGTCCGTCCCTGACGTCGATACCTATACGTTGGGCATACCTGTTCCGGATCTGACAACACCTGATGAGCAGGGCGAAATAGCTTTCAAGACCGATAACGGCAGTGTAACCGTTCCCTCGAATATGCTCACAAGCGTTGAAGGAATTAGCGGAAACAAGGCGCAAATCTCCATCGGTCAGGGAGATAAATCGAATCTAAGCACTGACATCAAAGCCGCCATAGGTGACAGACCGCTGGTACAGCTTAGGCTGTCTATCGACGGCAAACAGACTGATTGGAATAATGCGAATGCGCCGGTAACGGTGTCAATACCTTATACACCAACAGAAGACGAGCTGAAAAATCCCGAAAGCATCATCATCTGGTACATCGACGGCAGCGGCAATGTCGTCACCATACCCAATGGTCACTATGATCCCGCGACGGGCATGGTCACCTTTGACACAACCCATTTCAGCGACTATGCAGTTGCGTATAACAAGGTGAGCTTCAATGATGTGGCTACGGGCGCTTGGTATAACAAGGCGGTAAGCTTCATCGCGGCCAGAGGCATAACGGGCGGTACGGGCAATGGTAACTACAGCCCCGAAGCGAAGCTGACGCGCGGCGAATTCCTTGTGATGCTGATGAAAGCCTACGGTATAGCGCCGGATACGAACTCGACAGATAACTTCTCAGATGCGGGCAACACCTACTATACCGGCTATTTGGCTGCGGCGAAGCGACTGGGTATTTCCGGCGGCGTAGGAAACAATATGTACGCACCAGATCGGGAGATCACCCGTCAGGAGATGTTCACCCTGGTGTACAACATCTTAAAGGCCATCGGTCAACTGCCCGGACGCATGGGCGAGCAGTCAGCGGGGCTGACGACCAGCCCGCAGGGTGATTCCGACAAATCGCTTTCAAGCTTCAGCGACGCCGGGCGGGTCGCCTCCTGGGCAAAGGACGCCATGACGCTGCTGGTTGAAACCGGAACTATCGGAGGGAACAATGGAATGCTCACCGCGACAAGCGCCACTACCAGAGCGGAAATGGCCCAGGTGGTCTATAATTTATTAGCAAAGTAGATCATAAAACACTTACAGAACAGGCTGCGACTCAAAAGCTCGCAGCCTGTTCTTAAATGCAGAATTTTCGGATATATCGAAAAGTATCGAGGATGCATAGAGTTAATAGATACAATTTTCTTACTAGAGAGAATCATGCTTGTACAAAACTATTTACCGTTCCATTAATTCAGATGAGCGGCTCGGTGAGCCGGGGCATCCGCCGCCACTCTGCCATGGAGTCCGAAAGTTCAGGCTGCCTGCAAACAGGATTAACCATACAGACTCTGTCAATTACACCATCTTTTTTGACGATTCTTCTAGACGGCGAAAAGGGTATGCATTTACAGAAAAGAATATGCTACAATAGAAGAAGTAAAGGCAGATTTGTTTTCCTATATTAAGATCTTCTACAACCGTAAACGTATGCATAAGTTTTTTAGTCAACAAAAGCCCAGTTGCATTTAAACTCGAGCAAATGGATTAAAATATAGCTTTGAAAAATCAGAATTAAGAGTTTCAGAGAATGATAAGGTATATATATACGGCAGCAGTTTTAACTCAACAAAAATCGCCGCACCGGAATTGGGGACTTTTTGGATTTAAATAAATTTTCTTTGGAGTTTAATTAATATGTTTTCAGTCATTATTGTGGAAGACGAATTGCTGGTGAGTATAGGCATAAAAAACATGATAGACTGGGGCAAAATGAATATGTGCGTTGTCGGGGAAGCTCAGAACGGACAGGATGCATATGAATTGTACCTGAAAGAGAAGCCTGATCTGATCTTAACCGATATTAAAATGCCCGTCATGGACGGCTTGGAGTTCATATCCAGAATTCGTGAAAACGACAAGCAGACCAAAATCATCATCCTTACCAGTTACGATGAATTTGACCTGGTCCACAAGGCTCTAAAACTCGGAGTTTCAGACTATATCCTCAAAATGAAAATGTCGCCCGTGGAAATGGAGAGCGTTATGCGCAAGGTGTGGGAAGAACTGAAGAAAGAGTCTGCTTCGCGGGTGGCCGGGCAGGATTTCTTTGTTGATCCTCAGACCGTTAAGGAGAAAGCTTTTAAAGATTTTATCCTTTACCAGTCCTGCACAGACAGGGAAATTGACATACTCATACAAAAAATGGGCCTGCGCCTAACCCCGTCAAGGATGATATTTTGCATTATGTCACTCAATAACTATCAGGACATGCGCGACCGATTTGATGCCAAACACGGGCAGACTGTCAGAAAGACCATTTTGGACCTGATAGACAAGCTACTTCAGAATTACCGTCTCGGGGAGATCATGTCTGAAAATGAAGGCCGGTATTGGATATTGGTAAGCTTCGGAAACAAGTCCGTTGCCGGGGAGCAGGCGTTGCTGAATGAAATACTGGAACGCATCGGCCTTCTTATGAAAACCTACATCAATTCTTCCGTAAGCTTTGGATTAAGCGGTTGTTACGATGGGTACGAAAGTCTCGGAAAAATGTATGCTGAATCTCTCGACGCTCTGGATCAGGGATATTTCCTGCAGGATAGCATGATAGTCCACTGCAATACTGATAATCAGAAATCGTACCTAAGCCTTATGGAGAATTTCCGGGACTTTATCAGCCAACAGGAAGGAATAAATGAGGAATACAGAAGAGAAATCACGCGCGGCATCGGACTTCTCAAAGGGATGTTCCGGAAGCCCAAGGCGGACATTCAGGAGATATTGATACGATGGATTCACTGGCCCACGCTGAACATGAACGCCTTCGGGACGGAATTGCAGGACCTCGCGTTGGGCTATGCAAAGCAAGCGCATGAATGCGGCAGGCTTACCGACGCAATCGAGGTATTTAAAAAATATCTGGCGGCTGTAGTGAGGATGCAAAATATAAAGACGCCGGTGAGCAGAGAAATCACTGAAGTTGTACAGTTCATCAAAAACAACTACAAACAGGAGATTTCCTTGCAACAGGCCGCGGGACTGGTTAAAATGAGTTCTGCCTATCTCAGCAATCTATTCAAAAAAGAGATGGGAATTTCTTTCGTCGAGTATATAAATCAGGTGAGAATAGACAGGGCGAAGGATCTGCTTGTAAGGACCTATTTAAAAACCTATGAGGTCGCCCTAAGCGTAGGCTTTACGGATGAAAGCTATTTCAGCAGGATTTTCAAAAAACTCACTGGACTAAGGCCGTACGAATACAAAAAGCAGCCGTTCAATGTCGGAATGAATCACGAGGCGGATGATGGCTATTCATCCTAAAATATTTATCGAGAAAAAATTGGGCTCCAGGCTTTCAGTACAACTGATGGCATCTTTTCTTGGAATGTTTATGATTGTTGTGGCTGTGGCATTCATCGCATTGTATCTTGGAATAGAAGACATTCTTGCTAAAAATACTGAGCGCAACAGCGTCCAGAGATTTTCGCAATACGAATACAATATTGACAGCTTTTGCAATGACATTGACCTGATCTCGAGACAGCTTGCAATGGACTCGGATTTGCAGAGTCTGACCGGGTACAGCGATATGTCGGACAGTGACCGGGTTTATTATTCTTTGTTGGCTATAAGACAATTCGATGCTATCCTTAACAATTATACATTTATAGATTCTGTCTTCTATTATGGCTCTGATGGGCTCATCATCAATACTTCTGCGAACGGGAATCATATTAAATATACTGGAAATACCAGCGATTGGTTCTATCAAACATCGGACTATCAGATGGTGAAGCAGAAAGGACGGAAGCTCACCTGGTTTGGCGGCTATACCGACCGTGATTTTTCGGTATCAACGAATAAACCGGGCGCGCAGCCCAAATTTTATATTTCGGCAGCCCGTGAAGCCTTAGCAAACGGTAATTCCGGCGCGCTTGTGCTGAATATCGACATGCACTATTTTACGTCGATTTATAACCACTCGACTGACAGCAACGCAGGTACGATCTATTTGATTGACAACAGCGGGAAAATCATATCCAGCCTGGATGACGCGGTGATAGGCCAAAAAAGCATTATTTATCAAGGTATGAGTCCGGACGCAAATATCCGGAATCTGACGGTGACAGATGGCGGCAGGAAAGAACAGGTAACCTATTACCGGCTTTCGGGGCTTAAAAGCATCCTGGTCAGCGAAATACCATTCAGTACAATAAACCGTGATGTCACGACTTTGCGGGGTATATTGATTACCCTGTTCTTTGTCAGTTTAGCGCTGGCATTTTTCTTTTCAAGATATTGGATATACAGGCTTCTGAACCCACTCAAGAGGTTGATTGGCGTTATTAAAAAAATAGGTCAGGGCGACCTTGGGTTGACGACGGAAGAAACTTCATCAAACGAAATTGGCGTCCTTGAACGCCAGTTTAACAAGATGTCCACCAACATCAAGGAGCTTTTTGACCGGAACGAATCAATTGAAGCCGAAAAACGCAACCTTGAATTCGACGCCCTGCGGTGGCAGATCAACCCACACTTTATTTACAATACTCTGAATACGATCAAATTGATGGCAGTAATCAATAAAGCGGACAATATCGCGGACAGTGTCACTACGCTTTCGGATTTTCTGGAGCCAATTTTTAAAAGCCACGACCCGTTTTGTACCGTCAGCGACGAGCTTAGTTACATACGAAACTATGTAAAAATCATGAATTACAGGTATCTCGGCAAATTTCAATGCCGTATCGAGGTGCGGGATGAATACATGCAGTTTCGTATCATCCGGTTTGTGCTGCAGCCCATCGTCGAAAATGCTCTTACACATGGGCTCATAAATTGTCTGAAGGGGGTTGTTACCTTGACGGCGTGGAGCGAGGGGACAGATTTTTTATTGCAGGTCGAGGACGATGGACAGGGTATGAGTGAAGCTGCACTTGAAGAGCTTCGTCAGTCTATGGCCGTAGCTTCGCTGTCTGAAAGGGCTGAAAATCATGGAATCGGGCTGGTAAATGTAAATAGAAGGATCAAGCTCCAATTCGGAGATAAATATGGCCTTACGATTGAAAGTGTCGAAAACCAGGGCGTAAAAGTCAGAATAAAAATGCCAATAGTCCGAAAATCTTAAATTTGTCCGTTTTTTATGCAAATTGCTTAAAAAAATAAACTCTTGATTTAAGTTATTTGTGTATTTATAAAATTCGTCCATTGAGGTAAACGGAGACATTGCGTATACTGTGTTTACACGCTAGGAGGTGTCTTTATTCGTCAATGGATCAGATAAAAACAGTTTCGCCAAGACATTATTTTATTAGCAGGGAAAAGAGAGCAGGCTTGAAATATCTGCTTCTGTCATTGCCGTTTTTGGTTTTTGTTTTCGCTTTTAGTTATGTTCCGCTTTACAGTTGGATATACTCATTTTTCCATTATCAGATTGGTCACACGCTGAGTGATATGACCTTTGTCGGTTTCGACAATTTTGCAAAGCTGCTAAACCAGTCGGATAAATTTTTACGAGTAATGAGAAATACGCTTGTCATGAGTTTGTTAAATGTTGTCTGTACGCCGCTTCCCGTTATATTTGCTATTATGCTGAATAGCATAAGAAACTCCAAATTTAAACGGTTCGTCCAGACTGCCACAACTCTCCCTAACTTTATCAGTTGGATTATTGTCTTCGGAATCGCAACATTAATTTTTTCGTCCGGCGGGTTGGTTAGTACAGTTCAAGATAAATTCAACATTAGGCCGTCGGAGATCAATATACTTGGAAATGTTAATGCTGTGTGGTTATTCCAGCTTGCATTAGGAATCTGGAAGTCTTTAGGTTGGTCAGCTATTATTTATATCGCAGCCATAGCTGGAATCGACGAGGAACAGTATGATGCTGTAAAAGTCGATGGAGCGAACAAATTACAGACAATATTCCATGTCACCATCCCCGGATTGATACCAACCTTTCTCGTGCTACTGCTGTTAAATATAAGTAACCTTCTGAATAATGGTTTGGAGCAATATTTTGTATTTTGGAATCCGCTGGTGTCTGACCGCATAGAAGTGCTTGACTTTTATGTATATCAAGTCGGGATCTTGGCGCAGGATTATTCTTTCTCCGTCGTTCTGGGCATGTTTAAGACGCTAATCAGTATTATTTTGCTGTTTACTTGCAACGGTATTTCAAAAAAACTTAGAGGAAATTCCTTGGTATAGCACCAAGCGGAAAGGAGTAATCATAGCTATGGCTCAAACAAAAATTCAGATATCTTCGGGTGAAAAGGTACTGAATATTATAAATATTGTAATTGTGACGTTTTTCCTGCTATGCTGCATATACCCGTTTTATTACATCCTGATTGGCTCGATTTCCAGCCCGAGCGCGGTTTCTGAAGGTTTATCCTTCCTGCCTAGACAGATTACTTTTTCTACTTTCGGGAAGCTGTTCGAAAAAGGAGATATAGGAAACGCGTTCTTTATTTCCATTGCAAGGACGGTCTTGGGTACAGTGATATGTGTATTGGCTTCATCATTTTTTGCGTATCTTGTTACCAAGCAGGAGATGATTGGAAGAAAATTTGTCTATCGCTTTGTAATAGTCACCATGTATTTCAACGCAGGTCTGATTCCGTGGTATATCACCATGAAAACATTCGGATTAAAAAACAGCTTTCTTCTTTACATTATACCCGGAGCTGTGCAAGCGTTTTATATCATCCTTGTCAAGACATTTATTGAGGAGCTTCCGGCATCTATGGAAGAATCGGCCTCTCTTGACGGCGCCGGATTTTTCATGATTTTTTTCAAGATTATACTTCCACTTTCAAAACCCATTATCGCAACTATTGCAGTCTATTGTGCAGTCGGTCAATGGAACACATGGACCGATAATTACTTTCTGGTAACGAATCCGCGTTTACAGACGCTTCAGGTAATTTTATACAAGTATCTGACTGCGGCAGAGAACATTGCACGGTCTATGAGCAGCGGCATGGGGGTTAATATGGCTAATATGAGCAACGCTATTACTCCCACATCCGTTCAAATGTGTATCACGGTTGTTACTGTACTACCCATTATGTTGGTTTATCCTTTTCTGCAGAAGCAATTTGCCAAGGGAATTATGATGGGGGCAGTAAAGGGTTAAAAATTGTTAATCGCCGTACCAGCGGTTAAAATAATTACAAAAAGAGGGAGAACAAGTATGTTAAAATCAAGTAAGAAACGTTTCCTCGCATTACTGGTTTCTGTTTTGCTGGTGTTGTCCGTCACAGCCTGCGGCTCAAACAACAGCTCAACATCGGCATCGAATTCAGCATCGGCATCTGGTTCTACAGCGGAGTCAAATACATCTGCCTCATCTGCGATGGATACCTCACCAATTACCATGACATTGGGAGTTCGTCAGGATTACGGTATCACCCAGGAGGGCGTATTTGATCGTGGAGTTTTTCCGGAAATCGCAAAACAGACAGGAATTACGCTGAGTGTCCAACTTTATGATGCGGATAAATTTCAGGTTCTTTCAGCCGGCGGGGATTTGCCGGAAATTACTATGCTTTACACAGATCTTGCAGGCGTACAGAGTCTGGCTTCTTCGGGGCAAATACTGCCATTGGACGATTTATTGAACCAGTACGGACAAAATTTAGTTAAGTCTTTCTCAAAAACATTTGATTATCAAAAGAAGCTATTTTTTAGTGATGGGAAGACATATGTTGTAGCAGCTCCAACTACCACCAACACAGATCCTAAAAATCCGCCAGCGCAAGGAAATGTAGGATTTATGCCCCGCTATGATATTTACAAGGCGATAGGTTCGCCTAAAATATCAAGCGAAGATGATTTTTTAAATGTTCTTAAGCAAATGCAGGACTATGCGCGCGCTAATATTCCGGCAAGCAAGAGTGCTTATGCGCTTTCGGGCTTTACGGATTGGGGCCTCTGGACTATAGTCCCCTACTTATTCCAGAGCGGATACAGGGATACAGTTAATACAAATTATTTAACAAATTGTGTAACAGGACAGCTTGAAAATATGTATCTGGATACGAATAATGTATTCTGGAAAGCATGGTCGTTCATTAACAAAGCATACCGAATGGGTATTTTCGACCCTGAAGGATTTACGCAAAAATACCAGCAGTTTGATGATAAATTAAAAAACGGGGAAGTGCTTGTTAGTGGATATGGCTGGACCCAACCGGATCCCGCCAAGTTAGGAAATACAGCCATCTTTTCGTATCTGCCCGGGGTACTCCCATATGTATCAGTAATTAGCCCCAAATATACAGTTGGCGATTTGAGCTTGGGTCAGGTCATTACAACAAACTGTAAAAATCCCGGGAGGGCTATGCAGCTTATGAACTATTTAGCGTCGGACGACGGAGCTATGCTGCTGCATAACGGCGTTAAAGGTGTCGATTGGGATATAGTAGACGGTAAGCCGCAAATCATAGGCGAAAGGCTAAACCGGATTAAAGCAGGAACAAGTTTGGATTATGAACAAAGTATCGGAATAGGTCCAAATAATACTTTGGGCTTTACAATAAAAGCATTGCTTGATGACGGTTCTAATGCAGTCTTAATAAACTCGGCAGATTTTCTCAGTCAGTCTTCAACAGAAGCGATGAAGAGCTTCGCGAAGGATTTTGACAGCAGTCTCTCATATCCGGGTCAGGTATATGAGAAGTGGGTCGCTGACGGTACTGAAAAGGAGATAACTGATTACCCGATAGTCTTCTCATTGTTGAAGCCCACTTCTGATGAGGATATGCAGATTGAAGCGAGCGTAATGCAGTATGTTCAAGCAAATATAGCTAAACCGGCAATGGCGAAGAGCGACGCTGAATTTGAATCTGCCAAGGCTGATATAATAGCGGCGATTACAAAATTGGGTGAAGATAAAGCAAATGCCGATATGATGGCTAATTTCGCTCAAGCACAGCAGGATGCAAACAAAATTCAGTAATTTTAATCATTAGTTACCGGCAGGACCTCAGCTGTTCAGGCTGAGGTTTTGCGCTATTCCGGATTATAAACCTGTTTTTTGATAAAGGGGGGAGAGAGACAATGACTACGAATATACCCAGGCCGGAATATCCAAGGCCCGATTTTGAGAGGGTTGAATGGCTGAATCTTAACGGTGAATGGGAATTTGAGTTTGACGATGGCAATATAGGTGAGGAGCAAGCCTGGTACCATGAAAAGGAATTCACTAAGAAAATACTGGTACCATATGCTTTTCAGAGCGAACTTAGCAGAATCAACAGCCAGGAAATGCATGAAATCCAATGGTATAAAAGAGAGTTTGAACTGCCTGCAAGCTTTTCCGGTAAAAGGCTCTTGCTAAACTTCGGAGCTGTTGATTATGAGGCAAAAGTATGGGTAAACGGTGAGTGGACCGGAGGCCACAGGGGTGGGCATACACCGTTCAAGATGGACGTCACCGGTCTGGTTAAGCAAGGCATCAACACAATAGTAGTGAGAGCAGAGGACAGGTATGAATGTGTGCAACCCAGAGGAAAGCAATATTGGAAGCAGAAGCCCGACCGGTGTTTGTACACCTCGACCTCCGGTATTTGGCAGACCGTATGGCTGGAAACGGTGGGAGAGTTCTATATAGACAGACTTCGGATTACTCCGGATACAGACAATAGGAATGTACAAATAGAAGTCTATCTTAATAAAGCGCATCCCTTAACAGAACTTGAATGTGACATAAGCTATAAAGATACTGCAAAGAAAAAGCATAAGCTCAGCATAAGTGACAGGATATCAAAGTTTACCATTGATTTGAAGGAAGAGGATAGCATAGGCGACATCCATTATTGGAGTCCTGAAAGTCCAAATCTTTATGATATAAAACTTTCACTGACGGTTGGAAATGGTGCCGGGTCAGATAGTGTTAAAAGTTATTTTGGGATGAGAAAGATTTCAGTAAAGGGTGATTCGATACTACTAAATAACGGCCCATATTATCAGAAACTGGTGCTGGATCAGGGTTATTGGCCACAGAGCCTCATTACGCCGCCAAGCGATGAAGCGATAGTGTACGATATCAAAATGACAAAGGAATTGGGCTTCAATGGCGTCAGAAAACATCAGAAAATCGAGGATCCAAGGTATTACTACTGGGCGGACAGACTTGGACTTTTGGTATGGGGTGAAATGCCAAGTCCTTTCGAATTCAACGACGAGGAGATACGTAATGTCACATCCGAGATTGAGGAATTTATTATACGGGACTACAATCATCCATCTATTGTCACCTGGGTACCGCTGAATGAATCCTGGGGGGTTAGAAACATACTTTACGACAAGAGGCAGCAGGACTTTGCAAGGTCTCTGTATTACATCGTCAAGGCGATGGATGGTACGCGCCTGATAAGCACGAATGATGGCTGGGAGCAGGTGGAGAGTGATATTTGTGCAATCCATGACTATGTGGCGTACGGAGAGGAATTTACGCCGAAGTATATTGATAAAGACCGTTTGATGCAAGGCTCGGTATGTAACAGTAAGTTTTTGTATGCAAACGGATCGGTATACAAAGGCCAGCCGGTGATAATTACTGAATATGGCGGTATATCTTTTGAAACCTCGAATGGCGAGAACTGGGGGTATAATGGCGCAGTCAGGGATGAAGCTGCTTTCACCGAAAGGTATGGCAGCATAACGGGCGCTATAAAAAACATCCCATATATACAAGGCTATTGTTATACGCAACTAACCGACGTCATGCAGGAAGTCAACGGCTTGATGACTGCAGACAGGAATCTGAAGGTTAATGCCGATAAAGTAAGGAAGATCAACTTGAACACATATGAAAGAAAATAAAATGACTATTCCAAGTGCGGATGTGAGGGCGGAGTGGAGGCTGAGATAGGTTCCTGAGCATACAAGTTCACATATCCGTATACAGGAAGGGAGAATTCACTATGAATATGACGCAAAGCAGCCCTGTCAAAATATGCATGAGTGGAGATATATGCGGCCTTGAAGAGGGAATACGCATGATGGAAGCCCAGCTTGGATTTGAAAACAGCAAGGACGGACTGCCCGTGGAAGTATGTAAAAGCAGCGGCGCTATTAAGGCGGAAGTAGCAAATGGAAAAGGGCTTGTATCTTACGAGCGAAAAATTCATTTCTTCAGGGCTCTTGGTCTTCTGGTTGAAGGTCTGCGGGATAAAAATGAGTTTTCCGTTAAGGAAGAACCACAGCTTAGTATGAATGGCGCCATGTTTGACTGCTCAAGGAATGTAGTGCTGAAAGTGGAAAGTGTCAAGAAAATACTTAGGACTATGGCGATAATGGGCCTTGATATGATGATGCTTTACACGGAGGATACGTATACAATCAAAGATGAGCCTTACTTTGGATATATGCGCGGCAGGTATACCACCGACGAGCTCAAAGAATGTGATGCCTATGCGGACATTTTCGGAATTGAAATGATTCCATGCATACAGACGCTGGCGCATCTTGAGCAATTTCTGAAATGGCCCGCTTCAGAAAAGTATAAAGATTCCAACGATACGCTGCTCGTCGGCAGCGAGGAAGTCTATGAGCTGATTGATAAAATGGTCGAAACAGTTTCATCAGCCTTCAGGAGTAGAAGGATTCATATAGGCATGGACGAAGCGGAAGGCATGGGAAGGGGCAGGTATATAAACCTGTACGGGAACTGTGACAGGCCAAAAGCATTTGCCATGCATCTAAAAAGGGTGGTTGAAATTGTAAAGAAGTACGGCCTTAAGCCAATGATGTGGAGTGACATGCCTATTAATATGGCATCGTCCAAACATGATTATTATGATTTGGATGTGCATATTACAGAAGACATTACAGAAATGATACCTGAAGATGTAGATTTTGTAGCATGGGACTATTACCATATCGATCAGGGTTTCCATGAAAAGTTTTTTGACATACACAAGGAATTCAAACCGAAGACAATCTTCGCAGGCGGGGTATGGACATGGACAGGCGGCTATGGCACAAACTACGGAGTGACCTTTGCGAATACCCAGGCCGCTCTTGCCGTATGCAAAGCAAAAGGCGTCAGAGAGGTTTTTGCCACGCTGTGGCTGGACGACGGTGGAGAGGATAATTTGTCTACTTCTTTGCTTGGCCTTCAGCTTTTTGCCGAGCTTGGATATGCGGAGGGTTTGGATGAAGATAAGCTGAAAAAGCGTGTCAAGTTTTGCACAGGCATAGATTATGACGAATTCATGAGCTTGAAATATATTGATGAGATACCGGGAACGATACCTGATAACCTTGACTACTCCAATCCTTCCAAGTTTCTTTTGTTTCAGGACATATTAATGGGATTGTTCGATAAGCACGTGGAAGGGCTTGATTTATCAACGCATTATAAAAAAATTGGTGAGAAGTTCAAAACCTATAAAAGCAGAGATGCATTACATTTGTATATTTTTGAGGTTCCCGAAAAGCTTTGCTCTGTATTGGAAATTAAGAGTGACTTGGGAATCAGGATAAAACGGGCATATGACAAGAGGGACATGGATACATTGAGGTGGATAGCGGGGACACAACTGCCCGAATTGTATCGCAGGGTTGAAGAGCTGCGGAGAGCGCACATGGAGCAGTGGCTTAACGCATACAAGCCTTTCGGATGGGAAGTGATGGATATCCGTTACGGAGGCGTTTTAGCCAGAATAAACACTGCAATTAAAAGGATATGGGACTATGTTGAAGGGAAAATTGACAGGATTGATGAGCTGGATGAAGAAAGGCTGTCTTTCGATGGCCTAAACAGGCCAGTGCCAGATAAAGGCCCAGGCGTATTCAACAACTATAAAAGGATTGCATCGGCCAATATTATTTGATGTAAGAAGTAAACTAAATACATAATACTAGAAAAAAAACCACCTGTATAGGCTGGCAAATTACGGGAATATATCCTTCCTTCAAGGCTCCACCAGTTTTAAACGGCATTATGATTGACCGTTCAAGGCACGTGGAGGTAATAATCCTGTTGCAGAGGCTGAAGGGCTGATATAGCAAGGGCTTGAGAGGACGGATATGAAAATGTGTTTTTGACGTGGAGGCTATCTTTCACGTCTTTTATTTTGTAAAGCGGTCAGGTTATACCTGTGATATTCTTTAATCCAGGATGTGTAATATGCATGCATGGGAAGCAATACAAAACTCATTGAACTATATTTAAGACCTGCGCAGAACCATCTGGTCTTTTGTCCCTGTTTTTCTTATGCAGCCTATATTTATACCGGAGGAAAATAAATTAGTGCTATACAGCCGATTCCTAATAAAGAACCTATTTTACTACTGTGCATATTATGTTAAGGAAAGCCTTAAAGTTAAAAGATTAGATGAAATGTGAAATAGGTTATTGGGTGATGATATATTGAAAAGGCTCAATCCAGATAAGTTGCATGTTGAATTCCGAAATGATGTTACATTGACTAGTCCAATAATAGGTCGTAAGTATACATTAACGCACTCGGATATAACTGCAGACCTTTTTCTTACCATCGGTCTAGAGTTTGCCTATGACAAGGTCAACGCCATGAGGGATGAGGTGCTTGCAGAATGGAGAACGAATCAAGGATTTCCATTTCTATATGTATATGTTTATGTAGATGGGCAATTTGGTCCAGTTGTTTCTGCTGTGCGTAATGAAATCTTTAGACGCGAGCTGCCATTGGCTTTGGAAGCCATCAGATATGGGGATAGAAAATTCTTTGCAGCTCATTCGGAGCTGGATAATGCACCCATATGGATACATTTTGACTCAACAAACCCAGCGTATAACCGATTCGAGTACTGGGGTATTCCTAATGATTATGAGTAAGTTGCTGCTTACCGACTGTATTTCTTTAAAGTAGAATAAAATTTATAAAATATTAATAAAGTGCTTGCTAACGACGTAGCGTCGCATGATAGTATGTAAAATGAAAAAAAAGAGAGGTGATTTATATGAATAATAACATGGAGAGAGCACGACTCGCACATCGACCAGAAACATCATCATAAGAACACAACAAGGAGAAGCGGAAGTTACCGGTATCTGTCATGATCAACCTGAGAGTATATCCACACTCCATAGAGCGATTCCTATAAACGAGATAATGTCCAGGAAGAATAAATAAAAAGGTCGAACATATGGAAATTTCAGATGACAGTTATTTTATACCTGATGAATTGGCTCATTTAATCAGTGCGACCCTATGAATTATTCAATCCAGGGGCTAAACAGATTTCACCGATGTAAAATCAAAAAATAATAATGATTACTTGATTTGAACCCAAGCGATCTATCAAGTATGGCGAGGAGGAAAAGTGTGGGGAACGATGAAGAACATCTGTTTACAATTGGAGAATTGGCAAAACTTGTCGGAGTATCGGTAAGAACATTACAGTATTACGATCAGGCAAACCTGCTAAATTCTACTTATACCGAGAGCCACAAAAGAGTATATACTCGTGACGATATACTAAAGCTTCAACAAATTCTTTTTTTGAAATCGTTAGGCTTTCCTCTTCAAGAGATAAACAACAAAATCCTTAAATCAAAAAATTCCGCTGATTTAAATAAAGTCTTTACCCAACAGCGTGAAATTCTGTTACATCAAATCGCAAACTTAAATAAAATCGCTGTTACTTTGGATCAGGTGATATCAGAGACAGAGGGCGGGCAAGAGATTAGCGTGGATAGACTGATTACCATTATGGAGTTAATGAAGCAAGGCAACCCGTACTCCTTTGTCGTCAGGTATCTTAATGACGAGCAGCTCAAAAGCATTGAAAATAGATTATTAGCCTCGTCCGGAAAAAATGAAACCTTGGTAAAAGAAGTATTTACGCAACTGGATAACCTGTATAAACAAGGTGCTGATCCTGCCGGAAAAGAGGGGCAGAAACTTGCAGAGCGCTGGTGGAACATGGTAAATGATTTTACAACAGGTGACATTGATATGTTGGGAAGGCTTATTTCAGCTGGGAGAGATATCGGTAACTGGCCTGAAGAGACTAAAAGAATAAGTGATCCTATAGAAAATTTTTTAAAAAAGGCACTTAACATTTATCTTCTTACGAACGGAATTCAGGTTAAGATTCAGGACGAACATGACTGAACATAAAAAACGGATTTATAATCATGAACAATTACTAAAGGAGAAATAATAATGAAACTTACAAAGTTTTTGATAAGTAAGGGTGTTATTTATGCGATCATTCTGGCAGTATTTTATCAGATCGCGATGGTGGGGCTCTATATTTACGGTTATCACGTCCTGCCAAATGGGGTTAATCAACTTGTGATCAATATAGTAAATCAAGATGGTAATAAAGGGGCAGCAATCGAAAAAGAGCTTGTTCCTACATTATCCAAATCATTTAACGAAGTGATTACTGACAAGGGTTTGGATGAAAGCAAGGAGGAACTCGATAATCGGCAAATACAAATGATAATTGTCATCCCGGAAAATTTTGTAAATGACTTAGTATCCGGAAATTCCAAGTTTGATTTTTATATTGATGAATCAAATACAACTACGGTCGTAAATACTATGGAGGCAGTTGCTAAATCCATAACAGATAATTTTAACCAAGCTATTAATCAGGGTAAACTAACTAACATACTGAATTCTCTCAATGTCAATGTCACTCAGCAAGAAAAGATTGCTGAACAGTTGAATAATTCAGTAGTTCAAAATAATGTTTATATTAACGAAGCACCCGGCAGTATGGATTATGTAATGGCACCATCATTTTTATCTATAGCAACTTACGCTTCTTCTATGGTCGTTGCGATTGTATTGATGAATATTTTCCTTGCTTTTATCCCTATTACCGGGAAATGGAAAGCTTTTAGATATGTTGAAATTACAGGATGTGTTATTGCCATTCTTGCACCCTTGTTTGGAGTAATTATGGCAAGAATCTTAATTTCAATTACTATCCGGAAGTTGGCAATCATTTATTTACAGCAGATTTTTATGCAAATAACAGCTTTCCAGTTTACTTTAATATTCTCGGTTTTATTTGGACAAAACGGAATCTTTATTAATATACCATTGATGCTTGCGCAGACAATAGCCGGTGGCGGAGTCATGCCACTGCAAATCATGCCTGATCTGTTCAAAGTGATCAGCTACTTTACGCCTATGTACCCTAACACTCAAATCGACTTTGGCCTGTTGTTCGGAGGACCGACGTTTACTTTCGAGATTCGGTTACTGGCAATCCTGGTCATATCCTCCCTTATACTTTTGTTAATTGTACGGCGTAAATGGCCCGAGAAGGAAGACAGCAAGAAAACAGCGGTGAGTAACGTTATCGGCAAGCCAGCAACAGAGAATAGCTGAAATTTTAACCCGCCGTCAAGGCTCCACCAGGTTCATGCGGCATCTTTTTTGACCGTTCGAGGCGTGTAGAGGTAATAATCCTGTTGCATAGGCTGAAAGGCTGACGCATCAAGTGCTTGCGAATCTGGATACGAAAATTTGTTTTTGACGTAGAGGCTACCCTTTGCGTCTTTTATTTTATAAAATATAACTGTGCTTACGACCTTAAGGTTGTTTGGAGATGTGCAACAAGGATCGTATAGCATTATTTGCTATAAAAATGAGGAGCGGACTAGGACATTTTTCTTAAAAGATAGATAAAAAAGATAGATGGCGAAAAGTTTATACTTCAATAATGCGAATATTGGTAGAATATAGTATAATTAAAATGATTGTGTCGATATAGCCTTTCAGAATGTTTTGGAGGTCGCCATGGTAAAAATCAACTATGAGAAATGTAATAAATGCGGGGTTTGCATTAATCGCTTTAAAGGATTTTGCATAAATGTTGAGTCTGGCATGCCGAAAATAGATTATTCCATTTGCAATCAGTGCCAAAAGTGTATTGCTATCTGCCCTTTCCAGGCGATAATGATAAATGATAAACCTCCGATTAGGATTGAAAAGCCTTTGAAAATAGAAATTAATGATTTGCTGGAGCTATACAGGAGAAGGAGGTCATGCAAAAAATACAAGGATGTCTATATACCAAAAGAAGTTTTGGCAGACCTGGCAAGCGTTGCAAAATATGCTCCAAATCAAAATAAGAATATTGATATTATAATAATTGATGAGAAAAAATTACTAGATGAAATCGACACAGAGGCATATAAATTAGTGGTAAAAATATATAAAGTTTTATCTTTTTTTAAGGTTCTAAAGTTATTCTCAAAAGCACTAACTACGCAAATAAAGAAAATTGAGCATGGAGTTTCTACACATAAGCATGTTGCATATGAAAATACAAAGGCAATGTTTTTGATGGTTGGAGACCCGCGGATTCCTGTAACAGAAGCCAGTGCCCAGTATATGCTGTCATTAATCATCCTTTATGCCGAAGCCTTGGGAATCGGAAGCTGCTTAATGGATTCCTTCAAACTTTCGATTAATTCTAATAAAAGGTTAAGAAGGAAATTAGGAATTCCAAAAAACATGAAGATACTCGGAGTACTTACTCTTGGGTATCCAAACGAAAATATCGTTAATATTCCCGATGGGTATAATGTCAAGATTTCCTGGAACGGTGACAGTTAATCCTTTTAATCCTATTGAAAAAAGAGCGGACGGTAAACATAATTATATACTCTCAAAGCTGCTCAACTCGTTATCAGCTTAAAACAGCTATGTTGCGTTTGAATGTTTTGTATGGCAATTTATAACCAATCATCAAAGGGACAAGCTCTCTCTCATAAGTGTCTTCATCCATTTGCTTAAGGTGGTCTAATCGCATAATACTATTGAGCTTGTCTGAATCAAAAAGCTTACTATAAGGAGTAACTAACGGATTCTTGATATGCTTTTGATTCCATGGGCATGCATTTTGGCAAATATCGCATTCGAAAAAATAGCCGTCTGTGTCAGTACCCTGTATGATACTTAATCCAAAATTATCCAGTATATTTGAAAGACATTTGGTTCTGTTAAGCTGCTGCGGAATTTCGATTGCCTTTACCGGACAGATGTCTTTGCATTTCGAACAGCCTCCGCACATATTTTTCGTCATTGGATAATTTTCACTGATATCTGCATCTGTTAGAATAGCTCCGAGTGCCATAAAAGATCCATACTTTTTACTAATTAGCAGAGAGTTTTTCCCAATCCATCCAAGGCCGGCTTTTACCGCTGAACCTTTTAAGGGTATTGAATTTTCATCACTTTCACCATCTATAATGACAGCTTCATACCCTCGGCTGCTAAGGTATTGCTTAATAGGTGCCAGGGGTCTGACTATATTAGCATAATACCCCGAGAGCACCAACCTACTCATTCGCCCATATTCAGGGGAGCTGTTTGTCACAAACCCCCCAATATAAGTACAGGCAATGATGACCGTTTTTGCATTCGGCATGATATCAGTCGGCTGCCTTCCCGCAAATTCACGCTCATTGCCGATATATTCTTCTGTTAAACAATCAGCATTGATGAATCTTAATTCATCAATACATCCGGATTTAGATAGCTCAATGATTTCGTCCTTTATTAAGCTCACATAAATATCTCCCATAATAAATATAAATAAACGGTAGTATGATTATACCATTATGATTAATAGAATACAATTATGCGCATTATCTAGAAAGAAATTGTATTAAATCTTTAATATATCACGTCTTATTATGATAGAGAATGTCTTAAGCAAAGATCAGGGCATTAATGAACAATGTCGCTAGAAACGATGAATCGCTTGACTTGGCTCATTTGTTAAGAATAATTTCAAATGTGGTAAGCTTTGGTATTTTAAGAGTTAGTGAATATGTAAAAGTTTTTTATTAGGATGTAAAGCAATATGAAAAGAAGTTCAATGATAACTTTGCATTTCTGAACGAATTGAAAGAATTAATAATAACGTAGATGGAAATCGGCGAAATCTCAGCACGGGAAAGAAAAGCGGCTCCTGAAAGGCTTTCAGGCATTCCGGCGAATGAGAATATTATTATTGCTGCCTCAGGCAGATTTGTTGGCGAGGGTTTTGATGAACCAAGACTTGCATATTCAATTCCTATTGCATACTTCTTTCTGTTTTTGATATTGATTTTATAAGATGACCATTATCTTTAAACAACAACGCGATAACAAGCCCTGCCAGTACTAGGACCCCGCCGATTATATGATAAACCGTGAACGCTTCATTCAGGACAATTACTGCAAATACAGCCGTAAGTAACGGTTGAAGCAATGTAAGTATTGAAACTGTGG